>NZ_JAGMXV010000036.1 GCF_018006725.1 Rhizorhabdus sp. | reverse complement strand
AGCGGGAGCAGCGCGTTCATGTCCGGCCCATGCTCGCGCTCGGTGAGCGCGAGCCGCAGCGGCAGGAACAAGGCCTTGCCCTTGCGCCCGATGGCGGCGTTCAACTGACCCGTCAGCGCTTTCCAGGTACCGGCGTCCCATGTGGCGGTTTCCGCCAGTTCGGCGGCCTGACGCACGAAGGCGCGATCCTCGTCATCCAGCGCACTCTCCACGCTGCCCTCGACGACGCTCCACCAGTCGGCCGCGTCGGACAGCCGGGTCAGATTGGGCCGAATCGCTTCCCAAGCGGCGGCATCCATACCCGCCGGAAGCCGGTCCGCCACTGCCGCATGATCGAGCAGGTGAAGGATACGCGCGTTGAGCGCCTTCAGTTCGTCCAGATCGAAACGCGCGGGCGCCCGACCGAAGCGGGCGAAATCGAAATCAGCGAACAGCGCGTCGGGCGACGCGACCGGTTCGACCGGCAGGCTGGTACCGATCCGGCCGAGCAAGGCAATCAGCGCGATCGGCTCTATCCCCTCCTCGCGGAAAGCGTCGCAGCCGAGTGAACCGAGCCGCTTCGACAACTTGCCCTCGCTGCCGACCAGCAAGGCTTCGTGCGCGAAGGCCGGCGGTGTCGCGCCGAGTGCCGAGAACATCTGCAACTGCAGCCCCGTGTTGGTGACGTGGTCCTCGCCGCGAACGACATGGGTGATGCCCATGTCGATATCGTCGATCGCGCTGGGCAGCATATAGAGCCAGCTGCCGTCGGCGCGGCGGATCACCGGGTCGGACAGGCGGCTCGGATCGAGCTGCTGCGGGCCCCGGATCAAGTCGTCCCAGCGGATCGGCTCGTCATGGTCGAGCAGGAAGCGCCAGTGCGGCTGATGGCCGTCGGCTTCGAGCGCCGCCCGCTTCGCGTCGTCCAGTTGGAGAGCGGCGCGGTCGTAGATCGGCGGCAGGCCGCGACCCGCGAGGATCTTGCGCTTGAGCTCGAGTTCCTCGGCGGTCTCGTAGCAGGGATAGACCCGGCCCGCCGCGCGCAGCTCCTCGAAACGACGTTCGTAAAGCGCGAACCGGTCGGACTGCCGCGCCTCGGCATCGGGCGAGAGGCCCAGCCAGGCGAGATCGGCGCGGATCGCGACGACGTTTTCTTCGGTCGAACGCTCGGCGTCGGTATCATCGAGGCGCAGCAGGAAGCGGCCCCCATGGGCGCGCGCCCACATCCAGTTGTGGAGCGCGGTGCGGATGTTGCCGACATGCAGCCGGCCAGTGGGGGAGGGAGCGAAGCGGGTGACGACCATGGCGGGCTCTTAGGCGGATATGATCGGTTCAGCCACCCTCTTCCCCCACGGGCACCTTGCGACTAAGAGCCCCCGAGTCTTCCGCCCACACCGCCCGAACGGGGATAGATCCATGAAGCTTCTTACCGGCAATTCGAACCAGCCGCTCGCCAAGGCGATCGCCTCCTATCTCGAACTGCCGTTGACGGAGGCGAGCGTCCGCCGCTTCGCCGACGAAGAGGTTTTCGTCGAGATCCATGAGAATGTCCGCGGCGAGGACGTGTTCGTGATCCAGTCGACCGGCTATCCGGCGAACGACAATCTGATGGAATTGCTGATCTGCATCGACGCGCTGAAGCGCGCGTCGGCGAAGCGCATCACCGCCGTCATCCCCTATTTCGGCTATGCCCGGCAGGATCGGAAGCCCGGCCCGCGCACGCCGATCTCGGCCAAGCTGGTCGCCAATCTGCTCGAGACCGCCGGCGCCAACCGCGTCCTGTCGGTCGACCTGCACGCCGGGCAGATCCAGGGCTTCTTCGATATCCCGACCGACAATCTCTATGCCGCGCCGGTGATGTCGGCCGACATCCATGCGCGCTTTGCCGGCCGCAACCTGATGGTCGTATCGCCCGACGTCGGCGGCGTGGTGCGCGCCCGCGCGCTGTCCAAGCGGCTCGACAACGCCCCGCTCGCGATCGTCGACAAGCGCCGTGAGCGTCCCGGCGAATCGGAAGTCATGAACATCATCGGCGACGTGTCGGGACGTTTCTGCATCCTCGTCGACGACATCGTCGATTCGGCCGGTACGCTGTGCAACGCCGCTGCGGCGCTGCGTAAGGCAGGGGCCGAGGACGTCGTCGCCTATGTCAGCCATGGCGTACTCTCGGGCGGCGCCGTGGCCCGCGTCGAGAAGTCGGAGCTGCTCGAACTCGTCATCACCGATTCGATCGGCGCGACCCCGGCGGTGGCCGAGGCGACCAAGATCCGCCACCTGACGATCGCCCCGCTGCTCGGCGAGGCAATCAAGCGCATCGCCGACGAAAGCTCGGTTTCCAGCCTGTTCGACTGATCGGGGCGGGGCGCTTCGGGGAGCGCGGGCTTCCCGGAAAGCCGTGTCCGCCGCCTTATTGATACGGACCGTCGACCAGCCGCTGCGATATCCACCAGATATTGCCGTGCCGATCGCGCACGCCACCCTGCCGGTCGCCATAGGGCATGTCGGCGACCGCCATCTCCAGCGTGCTCCCCGCCGCGACGGCACGCGCAACGCTCGCGTCGGCATCGTCGACATAGAGGTAATAGGATGCCGGCATCGCTGGCCATTCGGCGCTGGCTTCGCTGAGCATGATGCACGCCGTGCCGATCCGGACCTGCGCATTGGCAATGCATCCGTCGGGACGGTGAACGACGTGGACGACATCGCCGCCAAGCCCGTCCGTCAGGAAATCGAGCAAAGCAGCGGCATCGTCGGCAAACATATAAGGCGTGACGGTCGCGAAGCCGGGTGGCGTGGTCATGGCGAGTCTCTCTGGAGAAAGACCCTTGTTCTCATGCCATGTCGGCAAAAGCCACGATGGACCCTTCAGCGTGGGTTGTCCCACCGCAAAGCGCTTCCGTCCTGCCCGCTCCGGGGCTAGGTCGCTGTCATGACCGAAGACGATATCCGCCTCGCGGAACGGCTGGCCGAGGCCGCCGGTGCCGCCATCCGCCCCTTCTTCCGTGCGCGGTTCGACCGTGAGACCAAGGCCGATGCCTCGCCGGTGACCGAGGCCGATCGCGCGTCGGAGGCGGCGATGCGTGCGATCCTGGCAGTCGAGCGGCCCCAGGACGGGATCATCGGCGAGGAATATGGACGCGAGCGCGAGGATGCCGAGCGCGTGTGGGTGCTCGACCCGATCGACGGCACGCGCGCCTTCGTCGCAGGGCGGCCGCTGTTCGGCACGCTGATCGCGCTGGTCGAGGCGAACCGGCCCGTCCTGGGCGTGATCGACCAGCCGATCATCGGTGACCGCTGGGTCGGCGCGGCCGGGCGGCCGACGCTGTTCAACGGCGCGGTCGCCGCCACCCGCAACTGCGCGCGGCTGGATGCGGCGCATATCGGCACCACCTCTCCGGCGGCCTTCCCGGCGGGCGACCTCGACCGCTTCCTGCGCGCGAGCGGTGCGGCGGGGGACACGCTCTGGGGCGGCGACTGCCACAATTATGGTCTGGTCGCGTCGGGGCATCTGGACGCAGTCGTCGAGTCCGGCCTCAAGCTTTATGATTTCGCCGCGCTGATCCCTGTGGTCGAAGGTGCGGGCGGACGGATGACCGACTGGCAAGGGCGTCCGCTCGACGCTGACAGCCCCGGCGAGGTGATCGCTGCCGGTGATGCGCGCCTGATCGAGGCGATTGCCGCGCAGCTCAACTGACGCCGGCGGAGCGTCAGTGGATCAGCGACTTGGCGAGCGACTTGGGTTGCTTGCGGTCGCCCGCCTGCTTGGCATTGTCACGCTCGGTACCGATGTCCTTGCGCGGTTTGCCCTTGGCGGTCCGCATCGCGCTGGCGCGCGCGCCGTCGAGGATTGGACCGCAGGCCGCTGCCTTGGCGTCGCCCGGGTCGACGAAGGCCAGCAGCGCGGCAAAAGGCGTCGCTACCGCCCCCAGCGCGATGCCGGCGCCACCGCGCGCGAGTAGTTCCGGGCTGATCACGTCGATGCCGGGCTGCGCGAAATAGCCCTTTATGCCGACCGGCGACTGGCCGGAAAAAAGGCTGAACTTCTTGCTGTCGGCACGGAAGTTCATGTCGAGCGACTCGTCCTTGAAGCTGAATCCGCCCTTGGCGACCATGACGTTCTTGCTGGTGTCGATCAGGATCGGGTCGGCCGCCGCCACGCCGTTGCGCACGGTGAAGGCGATCAGGCCGCAGTTGATCTCCACGGGCTTCTTCAACTTGTCCTCGAACATCTTCTGGACGAAGGTTCCGATGTCGAACTCGGACAGCTGGACATATTGGGTCCAGAAGGTTCCGCGGGGAAGGATGAAGGCCACCCGGCCGTTGGAGGTGCCGAGCGAATCACGCAGGGTGTTGCCCGTGCCCCGCAGCTTGATCCGCGCCTTGACCGTTCCGGTCGTGCCATTGTCCGACACGCCGAAGCCGGCAAGCAGCTTACCCATTGGCGTCGGCGACAGGCGGATGTCGTAGTCGGTCACGACGGCGGGGTTGCGCGCGTCGATGACGATGTCGGAGGCGAGGTGGCCGCTCGCAATGTCGAAGCTGAACGGCGACAGCTTGAGCAGGCTGTTGTCGAGGTCGAAGACGAGATTGACGTTGCTGATCGGGAATTTCGGGTTCCGGAAATCCTTCACCCGGTAGAGAATATGGGCATCGAAGCCACGGATCGACTCGATCCGCAACGGCGCGTCGGGCAGGATGCGCGGGGTGGCGCCCGCCTGTTTGACGGCGGCCTGCACCCCCTTGGTCGCCAGCGCCTGCGGCTCATAGCCGATGAACGGTCCGACATCGATGATGTCGACGAGGTTGGATTCGAGCGCAGCGTCGATGAACACGCGGTCCTTCGGTATGCTAATCGTCATTCTGCCGTGCAGGTCGCTCGCGCCATATCTGCCGTTGAGTCGGGTAAAGCGCCATTCACCGCCGACCTTGGTCAGCTTCGACGTGAAGGCATAGGCCCGTGTATCGGGCGCGGCCACGCCGAGCAGATCGAACAGCAGCCGGATATTGGGCCCCCGCACCTTCAGATTGAGGTCGGAGCCCTCGATCTGCGTCGCCGCGGGCAGCCGTCCGTCGACATCCATGCGCGTCTGCCCCTGGCGTGTGCGCATCTCGAACCGGGTCGGCCCGAAACGGACGGTGGCGTTCGGCGACAGGATCGAGCCGTCTACCGTAAAGGGCCGGCTGCGCAGCGTGCCCGTTCCGGTGAAGGGGACACGCCCGTCGATGCGTTGGCCGCCGGAGGCGATGTCGCCGACCTTGATATCGGTATGCAGGAAAAGCAGCGGATCGACGAAGCGTACTTCGGTGTTGGTCACCTGTGCACGCCCGATCACCGGCCACAGAAAGGGCTCGCCCTTCCTGTTCGGGTCTCCGAAGGTCCAGGTGTTGCGGCGCTGGCGGTCCCATTCGGCGTCGACCTTGCCGCCGTCGAGGACCAGCCACTCCGCGCGGCGCTTGCCGAAGAGCAGCGGGATCGTCTCGATCCGCGCGGAGATATGGCGTGCCTCGAAGAAATTGGGACGCGAGGCCCAACTGGGGTTCGACAGAGTCAGTCTCTCGGCGAGGAAACGGGCGTCGATGATATCGAAATAGAACTGAAAGTCGCCCGCGACCTTCACCGTTCGACCACTGGCGCTGCTGGCGAGCGATTCGAACGGACGCTTGAGGAAGCGGCCCTTGGTTATGTACAGCACCAGCCAGGCCAGCACGAGGAGCGCCAGGATCGCGCAGACGACTCGCGCGGCGTTGCGCGCGAGCTTGAGTCGCCGCCTGCGTCGTTCGTCGGGCGTCCGCGAGCCGTTTTGCGGCGGATGCGCGCTGTCCTGCTCGGGGCTGCGTTCGACGGTCATGACCAGCTAGAACCGCCGATCGCAAGTGTCGGTTCCACGGGCGGCACGAGCGCGCACGGGGCAGGGCGAAGCGACTTGCATTCCTTTGCTCCGCTGCTTATAGGCCCGCGCTTCCGCGATTTGATGGACGGCCCGGCTGTATGGGCTGCCGTGGCTGTCCCCAAACGTCGCACATCAGGAGACGAAAATGCCCAAGCTCAAGACCAAGAGCGGCGTCAAAAAACGCTTCAAGCTCACGGCCACCGGCAAGGTGAAGCACGGCGTCGCCGGCAAGCGTCACCGGCTGATCAGCCACAATTCCAAGTATATCCGCACCAATCGCGGCACCACTGTTCTCGCCGAGGCCGATACGGCCCGCGTGAAGCTGTGGGCCCCGTACGGCCTGAACTGAGGGAGGACCGCTAAATGGCACGCGTCAAGCGCGGTACGACCACCCACGCCAAGCACAAGCGCATTCTTGGCGCGGCGAAGGGTTATTATGGCCGCCGCAAGAACACCATCCGCATCGCTCGCCAGGCCGTCGAGAAGGCCGGGCAGTATGCCTATCGCGACCGCAAGGTTAAGAAGCGCTCGTTCCGCGCGCTGTGGATCCAGCGTATCAACGCTGCGGTCCGCGCCGAGGGCCTGACCTATGGCGTTTTCATGCATGGGCTGAAGCTGGCCGGCGTCGAATTGGACCGGAAGGTCCTGGCTGACCTGGCGATGCACGAGGGTGACGCTTTCAAGGGCATCATCGCCCAGGCGAAGGCCGCTCTCCCCGAGGACGCCCGCGTCGCGGCGTAAGTCTTCGGACAAGAACCAGAAGGGGCGCGGTGGCGATAGTCACCGCGCCCTTTTTGTTTGGAAAGAGTGCGCTTCATCTCAACCGCTGTCATTCCCGCGCAGGCGGGAATCTATATGCTCTGAGGCCTGAGCCTCTTGCGGTGTCGGCGTATGGATCCCCGCCTGCGCGGGGATGACGGGAGAAGAGGCGTATGCAGAAGCAGCCGGCCGTCTACATTCTCGCCAGTGCAAGACATGGCACGCTCTACATCGGCGTGACCTCCGATCTGCTTGGGCGGGTGCATCAGCACCGGGAAAGCTTGATCAAAGGCTTCTCCAGCCGCTACGGGGTCTCGCGCCTCGTATATTATGAGTGCTTCGACGACATGATCTCCGCGATCACGCGGGAGAAGCAGCTCACAAAGTGGCGGCGGGACTGGAAGCTCAATCTGATCGAAGCGTCCAATCCTGGTTGGGATGATCTGGCGGAAGGCCTTGGCCTCGGTCCTGCCATCCCGAAGCGTTAGAAAATATGGATTCCCGCCTCCGCGGGAATGACAAGGGTGGGTCAGTGACAAACGAACAGGATCAGTCGCTCTCGGAGATCGCATCGGCGGCGACGCTGGCCGATCTGGAGGCGATTCGCGTGCGGACGCTGGGCAAGTCGGGCACGATCACCGCGCTGCTCAAGACGCTCGGCGGGATGACCCCCGAACAGCGACAGGTCGAAGGGCCGCGCATCCACGCGCTGCGCGAAGCCGCCACCGCCGCGATCGCCGACCGCAAGGCCGCGCTGGAGAGCGCCGCGCTCGAAGCGCGCCTCGCCACCGAGAAGCTCGACATGAGCCTGCCGGTCACGGCGGCGGCGCAGGGTTCGGTCCACCCGGTCGCGCAGGTGATGGACGAGCTTGCGGAGATCTTCGCCGATCTGGGCTTCGCGGTCGCGACCGGCCCCGAGATCGAGGACGACTGGCACAATTTCACCGCGCTCAACATTCCCGAGACGCATCCGGCACGGGCGATGCACGACACCTTCTATTTCCCGGACGGCGAGGACGGGCGGAAGATGCTGCTGCGCACGCACACCTCGCCGGTCCAGATCCGCACGATGATGGAGCAGAAGCCGCCGATCCGCATCATCGCACCCGGCCGCACCTATCGCTCCGATTCCGATGCGACGCACACCCCGATGTTCCACCAGGTCGAAGGGCTGGTGATCGATCGCGGCATCCATATGGGTCATCTGAAGTGGACGCTGGAAACCTTCGTCAAGGCCTTCTTCGAGCGCGACGACATCGTGCTGCGCCTGCGCCCCAGTTTCTTCCCCTTCACCGAGCCGTCGGCCGAGGTGGACGTTGGCTTCACCTGGGAGAAGGGCCGACGCGTGATCGGCGGTGATCCGGCGGCGGGCAATGGCGGCTGGATGGAGATTCTCGGCTCCGGCATGGTGCACCCGCGCGTGATCGCGGCCTGCGGGCTCGACCCGGAGGAGTGGCAGGGCTTCGCCTTCGGCTGCGGCATCGACCGGCTGGCAATGCTCAAATATGGGATGGACGACTTGCGCGCCTTCTTCGACGGCGATCTTCGCTGGCTCAAACATTATGGCTTCGCCGCGCTCGACGTACCCACACTGTCGGGGGGAGTGGGCGCATGAAGTTCACCCTGAGCTGGCTCAAGGAGCATCTGGAGACTGAGGCGAGCCTGTCGGCGATCGTAGACGGGCTGACCAAGGTCGGCCTCGAGGTCGAGGGCGTCGAGGACCCCACCGAAAAGCTCGGTGCCTTCCGCATCGCCCGCGTGCTCAGCGCCGCGCCGCATCCGCAGGCCGACAAGCTGCAGGTCCTGTCGGTCGACGTCGGGCAGGAGGCGCCGCTGCAGGTCGTTTGCGGTGCGCCCAACGCCCGCGAGGGTCTGGTCGGCGTGCTTGGCCAGCCCGGCGACTATGTGCCGGGGCTCGATGTCACGCTGAAGATCGCTGCGATCCGGGGCGTCGAATCGCGCGGGATGATGTGCTCGATGCGCGAGCTGGAACTCGGCGAGTCGCATGATGGCATCATAGAACTGCCCGCCGATGCACCGGTCGGCGCGGTCTATGTCGACTGGGCCGGTCTTGCCGACCCGGTGATCGACATCGCGATCACGCCCAACCGGCAGGACTGCATGGGCGTGCGCGGCGTTGCCCGCGACCTCGCGGCGGCAGGCTTGGGCACGCTCAAGCCGCTCAACATACCGAGCATCGCCGGGCAGGGCGAATGCCCGATCGAGATCCGCACCGACGACCCCGATGGCTGTCCGGCCTTCTTCGGCCGCGTGGTGCGCGGCGTCGTCAATGGCGACAGCCCCGAATGGATGGCCAAGCGGCTCAAGGCGGTCGGCCAGCGGCCGATCTCGGCGCTCGTCGACATCACCAACTATGTGATGCTCGACCATGGTCGCCCGCTGCACGTCTATGACCTGGCGAAGCTGCACGGGTCGCTGGTGGCGCGCAAAGCGAAGCCGGGCGAGCAGGTGCTGGCGCTCAACGAGAAGAGCTATACGCTCGACGAGACGATGACCGTCATCGCCGACGCCAATGGCGCGGACGACATCGCCGGCATCATGGGCGGCGAGAAGACCGGCGTCACCGGGGCGACCACCGACGTGCTGATCGAGTGCGCCTATTTCACGCCGGAAGCGGTCGCCCGCACCGGCCAGAAGCTGGGCATCACCTCGGACGCGCGTACCCGCTTCGAGCGCGGCGTCGACCCGCAGTTCCTCGCCAATGGTCTCGCTATCGCGACCAGGCTGGTCGTCGACCTGTGCGGCGGTACGCCGACGCAGGTCGTCGAGGCGGGCACACCGCCCTCGGGCACCAAGGCGCTGCGCTACGACCCGACCCTGACCGAAAAGCTCGCAGGCCTCCATGTCGAGGTCGATCGCCAGCGCGCGATCCTGACCTCGCTGGGCTTCGGCATCGACGCCGTCTGGAACGTGTCGGTGCCGAGCTGGCGCCGCGACGTCGACGGGCCGGCCGACCTGGTCGAGGAGGTCGTCCGCATTGTCGGTATCGACAACATCCCCTCGACGCCGTTGCCTCGTGCCGAGGGCGTAGCCCGACCGACAGCAACGCTGTTGCAGAAGATCGAGCGCCGTGCACGCCGCACGGCGGCAGCGCGCGGGTTGAACGAGGCGGTGACCTGGAGCTTCATCAGCGAGGCCGAGGCTGCCCCCTTCGGTGGTGGCGCCTGGACTCTGGCGAACCCGATCAGCGAGGATCTGAAGGTCATGCGGCCGTCGCTGCTGCCGGGCCTGATCGCGGCTGCGCGGCGCAACGCCGATCGTGGCGCTGGCAGCATCCGGCTGTTCGAGATCGGCCGCCGCTATCTGGCGAACGGTGAGGGTTTGACCCTCGGCCTGCTGCTGGCCGGCGACCGTGCGGCGCGCGACTGGCGGACCGGCAAGGCCCAGCCGTTCGACGCCTTCGATGCCAAGGCTGAGGCGGTCGCGTTGCTAGGCGCGATCGGTGCGCCGGTCGACCGCGTGCAGCTGTACGAGGCGCAGGCGAGCGGTATCTATCATCCTGGACGTTCCGGATCGCTGCGGCTCGGTCCGAAGACGGTGTTGGCCGAGTTCGGCGAACTCCATCCTGCGATCGCCAAGGCGTTCGACATGGATGGCGTGGTCGTGGCGGCGGAGATCTTCCTCGACGCGGTGCCTGCGAAGCGGGGTGGCAGCGATCACATGCGTGACGCCTATGCGCCGCCGGCGCTGCAGCCGGTTCGCCGCGACTTCGCCTTCCTGATGGCGGCGGACAAGGCGGGCGACGATCTGCTGCGCGCGGTGCGGGGCGCCGACAAGAGCGCGATCCTCGACGTCCGTCTGTTCGATGTCTTCCAGGGGCAGGGCGTGCCCGAGGGTGAGAAGTCGGTCGCGATCGAAGTGGTGCTGCAGCCATCGGAGAAGAGCTTCACCGATGCCGAGCTTCAAGCCATCTCCGAGCGCGTCGTGGCGGCCGCCGCAAAGGCCGGAGCGCGCCTACGGGGATAAGCCGTCCGGCATTCCGGATGGCCGTAACCGTCAGAGGGGTTGTTTCGCCGAGGCGGCACGGGTCGAATAGCTGTGCCAGGTGAAGATCGCGGCAGCGCCGCGATACGGGCGCCAGGCCTCCGCCAGCCGGCGAGTCTCGCGTTCGGAGGGGCGGCCGGCGAGGCCGAGCAGCCGGCCCGTCTCGATCTGGACCGCAAGATCGCCGGCGGGCCAGATATCTGGGCGCCCCTCGGCGAACAGCAGGTAGATTTCCGCCGACCACCGGCCGATGCCGTTGATCGCGGTCATCTGCCGAATCGCCTCCTCGTCATCCTCGGGAAGGCGTTCGAAGTCGATCATCCCGCTCGCAACATGCTCGGCCAGGCTGCGCGCATAGGCGGCCTTCTGTCGTGACAGGCCGGCGAGGCGCAGCGTTTCGTCGGAGGCGCGGGCAATCGCTTCGGGCTGAAGACCGCCGCCGACCTGGGTTTCCAGCCGGGTCCAGATCGCATTGGCGGCAGCAACGCTGACCTGCTGTCCGACGATCGTGCGCAGCAACGTCTGGTAGCCGCGATCGCGGATGCGGGGTTCGGGATAGCCGATTGCGGCGATCGTCCGCGCAAAGGCCGGCTCGATGGCTGCCAGCGCGTCCAGGCCTTGTCGCAATTGCACCGAGGAAAGGCTCATTTCGGTTCCTGCTCTTGATTTCGCTGGGCTTGCGCGACATAGCCGCGCCAAATCCGCAGTCTATTGTCGGGGGAGTGCTAATGCCCAAGTTGGTTGTCGTCACGCGCGAGGGTGAAGAGTCGGTGCTCGATGCCGAGGCCGGCCTGTCGGTCATGGAAGTCATCCGCGACGCGGGCATCGACGAGCTTCTGGCGCTCTGCGGCGGTTGCTGCTCCTGCGCTACCTGCCATGTCTATGTCGATCCGGCATTCGTCGGTGTCCTCCCGGAGATGAGCGACGACGAGAACGACCTGCTCGACAGCAGCGATCATCGCGACGAGCGTTCGCGCCTGTCCTGCCAGATCGCGATGAGCGACGAACTCGACGGCCTGACGGTCACGATCGCTCCTGAGGATTGATCTGTTGGGGGCCGGGCTCTGCCCGGTCCTCCCGCTTCTTGCGAACTTATGTGCGGGGCTGCGGTCTTCGCGTGTCCGGCTCAGCCGCGCGTAGCGATGGCGTAGAGCGCGATCGCGGCGGCATTGGAGATATTCAGGCTCTCCACCCGCGGGCTGATCGGCAGCTTGGCCAGTTCGTCGCAATGCGCCTCGGTGTTCTGGCGCATGCCTTCCCCTTCCGCCCCCAGCACGATCGCGATGCGCGCATCGCCGATCACGTCGCCCAGCGTCGCCTTGGCATGGCCGGTCAGGCCCACCCGCCAGAAACCCGCCTCGGCGACCTCCTCGAGCGACCGCGCGAGATTCACGACGCGGACCCACGGAACCTGCTCCAGCGTACCCGACGCCGCGCGCGCCAGCGCCCCGGACTCGGGCGGGGCGTGGCGATCCTGGGTGACGATGCCGAGCGCATCGAATGCGGCGGCCGAGCGCAACACCGCGCCGACATTGTGCGGGTCGGTCACCTGATCGAGCACGATCAGCGGCCGGCGGTCGTCGCGGCCCTGGTCGAGCAGGTCGCCGAGCCAGATTTCGGGCAGCGGGTCGACCTCGATCACCAGCCCCTGATGCGGCGCATCGTGCGGCACAAGGCGGCCGAGATCGGCGACATCTGCATAGGTGACCGGCAGTACGGGGGGCAGGTCGAGCGCGGCGACAGCCTCGCGCGTGCCCCATAGGCGCTTCACGGTCCGGTTGGGATTGGCGAGCGCCGCGATGACGGCATGACGTCCCCAGAAGCGGGGACGGTTCGACGGCGATTGGGATGGGCGGTGGCCTCTGCGCATGACATTGCCTTAGCGATCAGCTGGCGGTTCATGCAAGCGCGCCGAATGGCGAGATTTTTGCGCAGCGGGCGTTGACAGCGTCGCCGCGAGCCGCCATGGAGCCGCCTCGCTTCAGGCGCCTCCGGAGGGGTGGCCGAGTGGTTAAAGGCAGCAGACTGTAAATCTGCCCGTGCAAGCGTACGCTGGTTCGAATCCAGCCCCCTCCACCATCCTTCCTGCTGGTTTTCCCTGAGCCGTCTCGTACGGCGTCGCATCGCTTCCGGCCATGTTCCCGCGCGGCGATGGATTGACCTCGCGCGGCGCGCGCGTGCAAGGAGCCGCCATGCGTATAGCCTTTACCTGCGAACCCGATGCCTATCTGACCGAGGGGCGGACCATGATGGGCCGCCGGTCCGCCGGCGCAGCCTTCCTGCGCGCTGCCGTCGAGGCGATGCCGCCCGATCAGCCCTTCATCCTCTTCGGAGGCAAGCGCAGCGGAGCGGCCGAGATCGCCAAGGCAATCGACGCGGTGACGCCCGGTCGCCAAATCCAGTGGATCGCCGGTAACCGGACCGACCAGTTAAAGCAGATTGGCACCCTCTTTCGGCTCGACCCCGGGCTGGGCGCCGATGCCCGCCTCCGCTTGCGCGAGAATCCGCTCGCCTACAGCCTGTGCGGCATTACCCACACCCTGTCCTCCCTGCGCGCGCAGGAGATCATCACCGGCTATGTCACCGAACCGATGATGGAGTGGGACGCGCTGATCTGTACGTCGACAGCCGCCCTCGATGTCGTCAGGACGTCGATCGAGGCGGCGATCGATTATCATCGCTGGCGCATGGGGGGCGATGTTCGACCCGATCTGCCGATGTTCCCGGTCATCCCGCTCGGCGTTCATGCCGCGACGTTCGCGCCAGCGGCATCGCGTCGCGCCTCGGCGCGGGCGCGGCTGGGCCTGACCGAAGACGATGTCGTCGTGCTCTATGCGGGACGCCTGTCCTTCGCCACCAAAGCCCATCCTTATCCGATGTATCGCGCGGTCGAGGCGGTCATCCGCCGCACCGGCAAGCGGCTTGTACTCGTGCAGGCGGGACAGTCGGCCAACGCCTCGGCCGATGAGGCGGTTCGTGCCGCCGCCGGGAAATATGCGCCGTCAGCGCGGCACATCTTCGTCGACGGGGCCGATGACGACCAATATTTCGATGCCTTTCAGGCAGGCGATATCTTCATGTCGCTGGCCGACAATGTGCAGGAAACCTTCGGCATCACCCCCATCGAAGCGATGGCTGCGGCCTTGCCGGTGATCATCAGCGACTGGAACGGCTACAAGGACACGGTGCGCCAGGGCGTCGATGGCTTCCGGATTACGAGCTGGGCGCCGAAGCCCGGCGCCGGAGCCGAACTCGCGCAGCGGTTCGAGGTCGACAAGGCCTATGAGCCGTTCTGCGCGCGCGTCGCCGCCGCCGTCTCGTTCGACCATGAGGAACTGGCGGACCGGCTCGAAATGCTGGTCAACGATCCTGATCTTCGTCGCCGGATGGGCGAAGCGGGACGGCTCCGTGCCGAGCGGGACTATGACTGGGGGGGGATCTATCGGCGCTACGTCGAATTGTGGGCCGAACAGACCCGCCGCCGCAGCAAGGGGCTGTTGTCGGCGGCCCAGAAGATCGCGACGCGTCCTGCGATGCACCCGGGCCACCTGGACGGCTATCATGTGTTCCGGACCTACCCGACCCACCTGATGGAGAGCGACACGGTCGTCTCGCCGGTGCCGGATTCGACGGGGCGTATTCGGTCGACCGTTCTTGGCGAGCTACTGTTCGCGCATATCGAACTGTCTGCCGAGCAGGCGCGCAGGCTGATCGCGATCGTCGACAAGGGGCCGATCCTGCTCGGCGATCTCGGCAAGGCGATGAGGATGACCGACGCTGCCGTCGCCGTGCTCGCCGGCAAGCTCGCCAAGATGGACATCGTGCGCCTGAGCCGAAGCGAGGCGGCAACGAACTAGGGCGCCGTTGGCAGGCCGGGGTGGCTACTTCGCAACCCCGGCCGTCGCGGGCTTATTTCAGCGAGAGGATATAGTCCGCGATCTGCGCCGCCATGGTCGGGTTCTTCAACCCGCCAAAGGGCATGCGGGTGCCCGGCACGACCTTCTGCGGCGCCTGGATGAAGGCGATCAGATTGTCGCGGGTCCACACGACCTTGGATGCTTTCATGGCGGGCGAGAAAGCGAAGCCCGGAACGTCTCCGGCCTTCGTGCCGCCAATGCCCCAGAGGTTGGGGCCGATGCCGTTCGGCGCACCCTTGTCGACCTTGTGGCAGGCACCGCAGACGCCAAAGGCTGCTGGCTTGGGCAGCGGCGCAGCGGAAGCGCCAGCGGCGATGGTCAGGGTGGCGATCGAGGCTGCAACCAGGCGAAGAAGCATCTATGACCCTTTCGATATGCCGGACCCTGTCAGGTGATCATCGGCGATTTCGGCCCTCTATTGCGGTGCAGCGTCTGTCGCAAGGCTGAACGGAGGGGCATTCGCGCCCGTCGCCCTTAACTTAGATTGATTCATGTGTGTTTTTATACATAGATGCTGACACGGTGAACTTCGTTGGGGGAGGATTCGCCGAAGCCGACGGCGGTTGCTGCCAAAACAACATTTGCCGGCTTGGCCATGATGTCGAAGGGGGTCGCTTTGTGATCAGGTCGGAATTGGTTCAATTGTTGGCGCAGGAAAATCCGGATCTTTCGCCCAAGGAAGTCGAAAAGATCGTCGCGACTCTGTTCGATGCCATCAGCAAGCGCCTTGCCGAAGGCGGTCGTGTCGAATTACGCGGGTTCGGCGCCTTTTCGACACGGTCGAGGGGTGAGCGGGTGGGGCGCAATCCCCGCACCGGGGACACCGTTCCCGTTTCGGCCAAGCGCGTGCCTTATTTCAAGCCGGGCAAGGAGATGCGCGAGCGTCTCAACGTCTGATCACGGTCGGGGCGGGGCAAATCCCCCTTGGCGACCAGGGCGGCGCTGGCTATTCAGCGCGCTCCGCGCTGCGGGCGTGGCGAAATTGGTAGACGCAACGGACTTGAAGTCGCATCGAGTGCCCATGGGGAAACCCATGGTGCAGAACTGCTCAAATTCGGGGAACCCTTCTTCCTGGCGATCCCGAGCCAAGCCGGTGCCATAGCGCCGGAAGGTGTAGAGACTAGACGGGCAGCGCCTACATCCGCATGCGGATATCCGCATGAAGACAGGGCGAAGGTATAGTCCAGACCACGAACGCCCTTCGGGACGGCGGCGAAAGCCGAAGTGGTACGAAAATCCGTAAGGTCGCGAGACCTGTGGGGGTTCGATTCCCCCCGCCCGCACCATTCCCCCCGCACCATTCCCATCGCTTCCGCGACTCCATCCCGGCGCCGTTCCGAAATGCCGCCTGGGCCGGGATTCGTGCGATCGAACCTCCGGGCAAATGTTAGCTTGTGCAAAGTGCGCGCCCGGATCGGCTTTTTATATTTCGTCCGACAGGATTTTGAGGCACTTGTCTTGGAATTGCCGGGGGTTCGGGTCCGCGCGGGGGCGGCGGAGCAGGGAGCGACGAAAGACCATGACGTGTCCGTTGGGTGTGGCGTGAGGCTGTTCGGCCCCATCATTGCTGTGGCGGCCGTGCTGCCGGCCTTGCTGATACCATCGCTCGCGTCGGCGCAGACGGCCAATGCGGTGTCGGCTGTGGCGGGGCTCGCTCCCGCACCGGCTTCTGCGACCGCCGCGCCCAATGCCGCTCCGGCGCCCGGTGCTCTGAAGCCTTATCGCATCAATCCGGGCGACGAGATCGAAATCTATGTCTGGGGTGACGAGCGGCTGCAGCGCGTGCTGAAGGTGCTGCCGGACGGCAGCGTCTCCTTCCCGCTCGTCGGCCGGATCGATGCGTTGAACAAGTTGCCGACCGATCTGGAAGGGGTGATCGCGGCGGGCCTGTCGGATCAGTATCGCAACAGCGTCCCCCGCGTGACCGTGTCGGTCAAGAATCCGAGCGGACTGAGTTTTTCGGTCGCCGGCAAGGTGCGGCAGCCTGGTGCGTTCCAGCCCGGCCATTATGTCAACGTGCTCGAGGCGATCAGCGTGGCGGGCGGGCCGACCGAGTTCGCCGACCTCAGCCGGGTGAAGATATACAGAAAACAGGGGGCTCAGATTCAGGTGATCGACGTTCGCCTCGATACGGCGATGAAGGGATCCCCGTCGCAGACCGATCTGCGCGGCGCGATCATCGAACTGCAAAGCGGCGACACGGTGGTGGTCCCTTGAACGCCCGCTGCTACATCGCCGCAGCCGCAGCTGCGTTCGCATTGGCCGGCGCCTCCACGGCTGCGCTCGCCAAGACGACCTTCTCGGTCGAGACCGACTATCGTCTCGGCTATGACGCCAATCCGTTCCTGTCTGCGGGCAACGATGTTTCGGCCACCTATATCGAGACCTCGATTGCGCCGCGCCTGACCATACAGAGCGCTAAGGGGCAGACCACCGCGTCAGGCCATTTCGACCGGACCGGCTATCTGAACAATTATGGCAAGAACGACGCTTATGGCGCGGTGCTCGAAACCCAGCAGCGGGTCACGACCAAGCTGACCGTCTTCGGCGCGCTGCGTTATGACAGCGAGGTGATCGGCCAGGGACGCGACGACGTCACCGGTGATCCGATCGACGCGCCCGACGTCAACCTGATCGGCCTCCGTCGCCGCTCTAACACCTATGCGGCCAGCGGCGGCTGGCAATATCAGGCAACGCCGAAGGACGTCATCAGCGCGGATGGCGGCTATACGGCGACCCGCTTCTCCAACGGTCCGGGGGGCGCCGATTCCGACAATTATGGCGGCCGCATCGGTTGGAAACACGCGATCAACGCCAAGACGAAGGTGGGCATCAGCGGTTCGGTCTATCGGATCGAATATGACACGGCTGGACTCAGCACCCTGATCATGCAGCCGCAGTTGACCTTCTCGACAGTGTTGAGCCCGACCTGGTCGGTCGATGCCTCGCTCGGCATGTCGTTCAGCCGACTCAACCTGCCCGGCATCGCCCCTTCGGTGAACACCCAGGGGCTGGCCGGGTCGCTCCAGCTCTGCCACACCGGGCGCCGGACCAATCTCTGCCTCGTCGCGGATCGCTCGGTCAGCGCCTCCGGCGCAGGCAGCACGGTCGAGCGGACGCAGGTCGGCGTCAATTACCGCCACACGCTCAGCGAGCGCATGACGTTCCTCTGGAACGGCAGCTATTCGCGCAGCGAGGGGCAGGCGGGCCTGCTCGGAACGCGTCAGTTCGTGTCGGGCCGCGGCGGCCTGGAATATCAGCTGCAGCGCGGGCTGAAGATCGGCGCAGAGGGCTATTATCGCGATATCTATGGCCAGGGCTTCCCGGTGAAAGCCGATGTCGGCGGCGACATCTATGCCACCATCCAGCTGGTGAAGCGCTGACATGAACGATGCCGGTGATCCCGCTGCGCTGAACGAGGTCGAACTGTCGGATGGGTTGCTCGCCTATCTGCCGCAGATCCTGTCCCAGCGCCGCTGGCTCGTCGTCATTCCCTTCGTGGTCAGCACCGCGACCGGTGTCGGTCTGGCTTATGGCTTGCCGGCCTATTACCAGTCCTCGGCAACGGTCGTTGTGGAATCGAAGGAACTGCCCGAAGCGATTGCGGCGACGGCGGTCAACGACCTGATCGATCAGCGCATCGCTCGGATCAAGCAGCAGATTTTGAGCCGGCCGGGCCTGATAGAGATCATCCAGCAGAACGACCTTTATCAGTCGGAGCGCCGCAAGCGTTCATTGTCGGCGATCATCGAGATGATGCGCAAGGCGACGGCGATCACCCCGGTAACGGCCGATATCGACAAACTTGCAGAGCGGCGCGGTACCTCGAGCACGATCGCCTTCGCGGTGTCGTTCACCTATTCAGACCCGGCCAAGGCGCAGGCCGTGACGCAGCAGTTCACCGAAAAGCTGCTCAAGCTGGATAGCACCCAGTTGGCGGCGCAGGCCGACGCGACCGTGGGGTTCCTGCGTGACCAGTCGGGACAGATTCAGGGGCAGATATCGGAACTCGAAGGCCGTATCGCCGACATCAAGGCGCGCAATGGTCTGGCGCTGTCGCGGATCGGGGGCTTCATCCCCTCGACCGCCAATTATGACGTCCAGATCGCCCAGCTCCAGCGTGAGAACACCGAACTGCAGGGACGCCTCAATAGCGGCAGCACCAACGCCGACGAACGGGTGTCGCAGGCCGAAGCCTCGCTTGCCGCCGCGCAGGCGCTCTATTCCGACAACCACCCCGACGTGATCGCCGCCAAGCAGAAGCTGACTGAGGCGCGGGCCGCCGCGCGGGCCAATACCGGGCCTCGCAACAACCCGGCGATCAGCGCGCAGATCGCGGCGAACAACCGTACGATCGCTTCGCTCAGCAGCGCCAAGACGGCGGATATGTCGCGTGCCAACGCTGCTGTCGCAGCCCAGAGCGGGGCCCCGCTGATCGAGGAGAGCATCCGCCAGCTTGAGGCCAAGGCTGATGGCCTTCGGGCCAATTACGAACGGATATCGGGCAACCTGCTGGCTGCCGAGGCGGCGCAGAAGATGGCAGAGGAGCAGCGCGGCGAACGGCTGGTGCTGGTCGACCCGCCGACGCTGCCCGACGAACCCGATTCGCCCAATCGCGGCCTGCTCGTCGCCGGCGGTCTCTCGGTCGGTCTCGCTCTCGGTCTCGGTCTTGCGCTGCTCGTCGAATTGCTGCGCCGTCCGATCCGGGGCGCGGCCACGCTGCAGCATATGCTGGGCGTCGGTCCGCTCGTGGTGATCCCGACGCTCAAGCCCAAGGGCAAGGGTCGTGGCAAGAAGAAGGCGCGGGGCGGCCGGGGACTGTTCCGGCGGCGCGGCAAGGCGGCAACGGCATGAACGCGCCGGCTCAGCCCGATATGGAACAGGATGCCGCGGGCGTGGCTGCCGAGGAACCGGTCCGCAGCTTCGAGCAACTGCGCGAAACCGGTATCTATGGCTTCGACAGCAAGGATATCCGGTCGCGGCCTTTTACCCTTTTGCGCGCACAGATCCTGCGGATCGCCCGGTCGCGGGGTTGGCGGATCATCGGCATCACGTCACCGACGCCCAAGGTCGGCAAGAGCTTCGTCGCGTCCAATCTGGCAGCGGCGCTGGCCCGGTCTCCCGACCTCCACACCTATCTGTTTGACTTCGACCTGCGTCGTTCGACCATCGCCAAGAATTTCCGGCTGACCGGACGCCATGGTGTGTCGCACTTCCTCGACGGCACCATCGACGATCTTCGGCAAGTGGCGCGGACGATTCCCAACGAGCAGCTGACACTTTTTCCGAGCTATCCCAATGCGGGGGCATCGGATGAACTGGTAGCGTCGACGCGAATGGATTCGCTCATCGCGGCGATGCGCCAGCTGCCTGAAAACAGTCTGTGCCTGTGCGATCTTCCGCCGGTGTTCGCCAATGACGATGCGGTCGTGATCAGCCAGAAGATCGATGCTTTTCTGATGATCGTCGAGGATGGGGTGACGACGCGCAAGCAGATCCGCGACAGCTTCCGTCTGCTGGCGCCGGCGCCCTGCATCGGCACGGTACTCAACCGCTACAGCGCGGGTCTTGCTGCGGACGACTATGGCTATGGCTATGGCCAGGAAAAGCGCTACGGCAGCTATTATAACGAGTGAGGCGCTGGGGAGCGCCGTTCGCACTGGACGAGGGGCAGGCGCATGCAGCAGAAGTGGATGTTGGCGGGGGCAACTGCACTGGCAGGTGCCGCGGCAATGGTCGGCGCGCAGACCGGACCGGCGCCCTTTCTCGATCCGGGCTATCTGACCCTTGTCGACGTGGTGCCGCCCGCCCCCATTCCGCAGGAACCCAAAGGCATCGCTGATCTCGCAGTCTACCGGGCGACCCGGGCGCTGGCGGGCACGCAGCGCTGGACGATGGCGGTCGACGACCAGGCCGGCGATGCCGCGGCGATGATGCGCGCGTTCGGATGCGCCGCCCGCGTCTCGATCACACCGCAGACTGCCCCGCGTACGGCGGCCTTGGTCGAGCGGGCCTCACGCGATGCGGTGCGCGAAGCCAACGAGTTGCGCGCCTATTACAAGCGCCGGCGCCTTTTGCTGACCGAATCGGGCCCGACCTGCGTCACGCCCGATGATTCGATGCGGATGAGCTATGACTACCCGTCTGCCGATGCCACCAGGGGGTGGACCTGGGCACTGGTGCTCGCCGAAATCCTGCACGAACGCGCCGCGCCGATCATGGCGCGAGGCCGGGCCTATGGCGAGAGCGGCGTGGTGTGCGGAACTCACAGCATGAGCGCGGTTGACGCGGGGCGTCTGACGGCCTCGGCGACCTTGGCTATCGTGCGGACCGAGCAGGCTTATGGCGATGGCATTGTTGCGGCGCGGTCGGAGCTTGCTGCCCTGCAGCGCAGCGGAGCCGCTCCTTCGGCCCAGATGTGCGCCGCCGAAGAATTGCTGGTGACCCAGCCCATCTATCGATGATCCGTCCCTGTTTGGGGCGGGACAAGACACAGAAAAAAGAAAAGGCCGCGCCCTAAAGCGCGGCCTTCCCTGTTCGATAGCCACGACCGCCGAAGCGGTCGTGCGCGAATTACATCGCGTTCGAAGCGTTGTCCGCCGGAGCAGCCATGTTCGAATCGGCCATCGCGGCGTTGGTGTCGACGACGGCGTCAGCAGCGTTCTCGACGACGGCGGTGTTGTTCTCGGCAGCGGGGGCTGCTTCCTTCGAGCAGGCAGCCAGCGAGAGCGAAGCAACGGCGATGAGCGAAAGGGCAACGATCTTCTTCATGATCGAATTCTCCGGAAGTGGATTAAAAAGAGAGTGGCTCGAACGATTTCCAATCACGTTCAGGCTTGTTTCCCCCCGAAACAGGCGGGGACTTCTTACCGTTTTGCGCAGTGCGATGCAATGTCTCTTGTTCCGGTAGTTAATCAGGCTGTTTTTCCGGCTCCGAAACGGTCTCGGGTGCCGGTGCCGTAACGGTCGGCGTGGCTCCGTCGGTAGCCGGTTCGGCGACCCCCAGCCCGGCGTCGGCGTCGGCCGCACCGAGCGCGTCGCTGGGCGAAAGCCCTGCGTCGGCGTCGGCGCCCGCGCTGAAATTGTCTTCCTGATCCAATATTTCGGCGCGCCGCCGCTGCAGATAGGCCGATCGCGTCGCGGCATAGGGGTCGAGCGTCGAGGCAAGGAAATTGTCGGCGCCGCTCTCGATCAACCCGTCCCGGATGCTGATTACCTGGCTTGCGGTCAGCGCCAGTTGCGAGCCCTTGGGCAGATCGCATTCGCGGGTGCACACACGATAGGGGTCCAGGAACCACGAACTGCCTGTGCCGACGCCGTCGCGCAGCGTCGACGGTCCGAGCAGCGGCAGCATCAGATAGGGGCCGCCATTGGCACCCCAGGCGGCGAGGGTCTGGCCGAAGTCTTCATCGGCGCGCTTGATCCCCATACGGCTCGCCTGGTCGAACAGTCCCGCGACGCCGATCGTGCTGTTGACCAGGAAACGGCCGACATTGCGCGCGGCCCGGTCGCCCTTGCCTTGCAGGATGTTGTTGATGAACGAGAAGGGCTCACCGACATTGGCGAAGAAGTTGCGGATACCGTCGCGCGCGGGCTTCGGCGCCACGCCGCGATATACCTGCGTGACCGGCTTGACGAGGATCTTGTCGGCGCCCCGATTGACCGAGAATATGGCGCGATTGAAGCCCTCGAGCGGGTCCTTCTCCGCAAGCCTGTCGGTCCCTACGCGCGTGGACGTACAGGCAGAGAGCAGCAGGCCCAGGGCTGCGACGCCCAAAATCCGAGCCGATGAACGCATGATCGATTTCCCTTTCGGGCGGGTGGCCCGCCGGCGGTGAGACTCGCGGAACGCCTTGGAGTTCCTTGTCGGGAGGGCATGCCGCGCAGGCTTCCGGCGGGCAAGCGCCTTGACCGCATATAAAGATTTCTTTATGTCTGCATATATGCCGCTCGACGCATTGGCCATATTCCGGGCGCTTGCCGACCCGACCCGTCTTCGCATCTTCCATCTGCTGCGTGCGATGGAACTGTCGATCGGCGAGCTGGCACAGGTTCTCGGGCAAAGCCAGCCACGGGTTTCCCGTCACGTTAAGATATTGAGCGACGCCGGCCTCGCCGAGCGTCGCAAGGAAGGCAGCTGGGTCTTCCTGGGGCTGGGGCATGAGCAAGCGGTAGCGCCGCTTTTTGCGGCAATGGACGGCTGGAATGGCGCGAGCGACGAGAATTGGGTCGCGACTGATCGCGCGCGTCTCGCGGCCGTGCGAGCCGACCGGGCCGCTGCTGCTGCACGCTATTTCGCCGATCATGCCGAGGAATGGGACGCGATTCGCTCGCTCCACGTTCCCGAGAGCGCGGTCGAACGACAGATATTGTCGATTCTGTCCGATTCGCCTGTCGGTCGATTGGTGGACATCGGCACGGGCACCGGCCGGATGATCGAACTGATCGGCGAACATGCCGATTCGGCGCTGGGCATCGATCGCAGCCCGGAAATGCTCCGGCTTGCGCGGGTCAAGCTGGCCGAGGCAGGCCTGGATGGGGCCGAGCTGCGCCAGGGCGACATGTACGCTCTGCCGCTGGCCGACGGCACGGCCGATCTCGTCCTGCTGCACCAGGTCCTGCATTTCGCGCAACATCCCTCGGCGGCCATCGCCGAATGTGCGCGGCTGCTGTCGCCCGGCGGCCGGCTGCTCATCGTCGATTTCGCAAGCCATGACCTGGAAGAGCTGCGCACCCGCGACGCCCATGCACGGCTGGGTTTCGGCGACGAGCAGATCGGTGCCTGGTTCGCTTCGGTCGGCCTCCGCCTCGATCGGGTCGAGGAGCTGGTCGGCGACGCATTGACGGTCAAACTGTGGTTGGGCGTGCGCGGTCAGCGCGCGCAGTTGAAGGTAGCATCATGAGCACTGTTCCATTCAGTCAGCTCGAGGAAGCCCGCCGGGCCCTCGATACGCCGCTGTTCGCCGATCTGGCCGGCGATGCCGCCGTTTCCTTCGAATTCTTCCCGCCGAAGACGGAGAAGATGGAGGAGAGTCTGTGGGCCGCGATCCAGACGCTGGCTCCGCTGTCACCGCGCTTCGTGTCGGTCACCTATGGCGCCGGCGGTTCGACCCGCGAGCGGACCCACCAGACGGTCGAGCGGATCGTGCGAGAGACGGGCATTCCTGCCGCTGCGCACCTGACCTGCGTCGAGGCGAGCAAGGCCGACATCGAGGAAATCGCCCGCGCCTATTGGGCGGCGGGCGTGCGTCACATCGTCGCGCTGCGCGGCGATCCGCCGACCCAGGGTGCCAGCTTCGCGCCGCATCCTGACGGCTATCGCAATGCGGCTGAACTGGTGTCGGGCCTCAAGGCGATCCATCCGTTCGAAATTTCGGTCGCGGCCTATCCCGAGAGCCATCCCGAGGCGGTGAGCCTCGAAAGCGATCTCGCCAATCTGAAGGCGAAGTTCGACGCAGGCGCGACGCGCGCGATCACCCAGTTCTTCTTCTCGCCCGAGACCTTCTTCCGCTTCTGCGACAAGGCGCGCGCGGCGGGGATCGAGGGCGAGATCGTGCCGGGCATATTGCCCGTGTCGAACGTCGCGCAGACGCGCAAGTTCGCGGCGATGTGCGGGGCGGCGATTCCAGCCTGGATGGATCGCCTGTTCGAAGGCCTCGACGACCATCCCGCCGCCCGCCAGCTGATTGCCGCGACGATCGCGGCCGAGATGTGCCGCCGCCTCTATGCAGGCGGTGTGCGCGAATTTCATTTCTACACGCTCAACCGGGCGGAACTGGCATTCTCGATCTGTCACCTGCTGGGTCTGCGCGCGAAGGGCGCGGGCCTCGAGGTGGCGGCCTGAGATCGGGACGGGGGACAGACCATGCACAGATCAGAAGCGGCGACGATCTTCCGCGACCAGGCGAAGCAGCGCATCCTGCTGACCGACGGCGCCTTCGGCACGATGATCCAGAGCTACAAGCTCGAAGAAGCCGATTATCGCGGCGATCTCGACCTGCCCTGCGACCAGAAGGGCAATAACGATCTGCTGGTGCTGACCCGGCCCGACGTGATCGACGCGATCACGCGCCAATATCTGGACGCCGGATCGGACATCGTGTCGACCAACACTTTCAATGCGAACATCATCAGCCAGGGCGATTATGACGCGGTCCATCTGGTCCGCGACATGAATGTCGCCGCGGCGTCGATCGCACGCAAGGCTGCCGACGATTATGCCGCCCGCGATGGCCGGCCGCGCTTCGTCGCGGGGGCGATCGGCCCCACCAACAAGACGCTGTCGCTGTCGCCCGACGTCAACGATCCCGGCTATCGCGCGATCGACTTCGACACGATGCGCGACGTCTATCAGGACCAGGTCGCCGGGCTGCTCGACGGCGGCTGCGACTTCATCCTGATCGAAACGGTGTTCGACACGCTGAACGCCAAGGCCGCGATCATGGCCGTGCTCGACGAGCAGGCGAAGCGCGGGACCGAAATCCCGATCATGCTGTCGATGACGATCACCGACATGTCGGGCCGCAACCTGTCGGGCCATTCGGTCGAGGCCTTCTGGTATGCCGTGCGCCATGCGCATCCGCTGACGATCGGGCTCAACTGCGCCTTCGGGGCCGACCTGCTGCGTCCGCATGTTCAAGTGCTCTCCGCAATGGCCGACACGCTGGTCATGATCTATCCCAATGCGGGCCTGCCGAACGACCTCGGCCAATATGACGAGCAGCCGGCGACCACCGGCGGTTTCATCGGCGATTGGGCGGATCAGGCGCTGGTCAACGTCGTCGGAGGCTGCTGCGGCTCCACCCCTGCGCATATCGCGGCGATGGCGGAGGCGGTGAAGGGCAAGCCGCCGCGCGAACCGCATGTCCACGACCATCGCACCCGGCTCGCCGGGCTCGACCCGATGACGATGGTGGCCTGACCATTCCGACCCTTTTTATCGGCTTAACCCTGCCGCTGACCGACGATCTGGAAGACCCGAGATAATGACGACCACCTCCACCGCGCAGTTCGTGAACATCGGCGAGCGGACCAACGTGACCGGTTCGGCCGCGTTCAAGAAGCTGATCATGGGCGGCGACTATACCAAGGCCGTCGAGGTCGCGCGGCAGCAAGTCGAGAACGGCGCGCAGATCATCGACGTCAACATGGACGAGGGGTTGCTCGACGCTGAGGTGGCGATGACCACCTTCCTCAAGCTGATCGCGGCCGAGCCCGACATCGCGCGCGTGCCCGTCATGATCGACAGCTCGAAATGGTCGGTGATCGAGGCTGGCCTGAAATGCGTGTCGGGCAAGCCCATCGTCAATTCGATCAGCATGAAGGAAGGCGAGGACGCCTTCCTAGCTCAGGCGCGCAAATGCCGGGCTTATGGCGCTGCCGTCGTGGTGATGGCGTTCGACGAGGTCGGGCAGGCGGACACGAAGGAACGCAAGGTCGAGATCTGCGAGCGGGCCTATCGCCTGCTCGTCGCGGACGGCTTCGCACCCGAGGACATCATCTTCGACCCGAACATCTTCGCGGTGGCGACCGGCATCGACGAGCATCGCCGCTATGCGATCGACTTCATCGAGGCGACGGCGGAGATCAAGAAGCGCTGTCCGCATTGCCACATCTCGGGCGGCGTCTCGAACCTCAGCTTCTCCTTCCGCGGCAACGAACCCGTGCGCCGCGCGATGCACAGCGTCTTCCTCTACCACGCCATCCAGGCGGGCATGGACATGGGCATCGTCAACGCGGGCCAACTCGACGTCTATGACGCGATCGACCCGGAACTGCGCGAAGCCTGCGAGGACGTCATCTGGGACCGGCGCGAGGACGCGACCGAGCGCCTGATCACGCTGGCCGAACGTTTCCGGGGCACCGATGCCGCCGCCGAGAAGGCCGCCGAGGAATGGCGCGGCTGGGATGTCGCCAAGCGGCTCGAACATGCGCTGGTCAAGGGCATCGATGCCTATGTCGTCGACGATACCGAAGAGGCGCGCCAGCGTTTTGCCCGGCCGATCGAGGTCATCGAAGGGCCGTTGATGGACGGCATGAACGTCGTCGGCGACCTGTTCGGGTCGGGCAAGATGTTCCTGCCGCAGGTGGTGAAGTCCGCGCGTGTGATGAAGAAGGCGGTTGCCTATCTGCTGCCCTTTATCGAGGCGCAGAAGACGCCCGGGCAGCGCGCCAAGGGGCGCATCATCATGGCGACGGTCAAGGGCGACGTCCACGACATCGGCAAGAACATCGTCGGCGTGGTCCTCCAGTGCAACGGCTATGAGGTGATCGACCTCGGCGTGATGGTGCCCTGGATGGACATATTGAAGGCGGCCAACGAGAATGACGCCGACATCATCGGCCTGTCGGGGCTGATCACGCCCTCGCTGGACGAGATGGTGACGGTAGCGGCCGAGATGCAGCGCAGCAAGATGACCATGCCGCTGCTGATCGGCGGTGCGACCACGTCGAAGGTCCACACCGCGCTGCGCATCGCGCCGGCCTATCAGGGGCCGGTGATCCACGTCCTCGACGCCAGCCGCGCGGTCGGCGTCGCCTCGACGTTGCTGTCCGACACCCAGCGCGATGACTTCGTCGCAAAGACCTCCGCCGATTATGACGCGGTCCGGCGTGCGCGCGAGGGCAAGGGGCAGAACGAGCTGGCGACGCTGGAGGAGGCGCGCGCAAACGCTTTCGTCGCGGATTTCGCGCTGAAGCCTGAAGCGCCGAACAAGCCCGGCCTGCATGTCTTCGGCGATTGGTCGCTGGAGGATCTGCGACCCTATATCGACTGGACGCCCTTCTTCCGCGCCTGGGAACTTGCGGGCAACTACCCGGCGATCCTCGACGACGAGATCGTCGGCGAAAGCGCGCGCAATCTGTTCGCCGATGCGCAGCAGATGCTCGATACCGTCATCGCCGAGAAGTGGCTGACCGCGCGCGGCGTTGCCGCACTCTGGCCCGCGCGTTCATCGGGTGACGACGTCCTGATCGAGCATGAGGGCGGCGAGGTGCGGCTGCCATTCCTGCGGCAGCAGATCCGCAAGCGCGAAGGGCGGGCGAATATGTGCCTGGCCGATTTCGTCGCTCCCGCCGGCGACTGGCTGGGGGGCTTCGCGGTCGGCATCCACGGCATCGACGAACATATTGCCCGCTTCAAGGCGGACCACGATGATTATCGCGACATCCTCCTGAAGGCGCTGGCCGACCGTCTGGCAGAAGCCTTTGCCGAGCGGCTCCACCAGCATGTCCGGACCGACCTGTGGGGCTATGCCGAGGGCGAGCAGCTGACCAACGAGGCGCTGATCAAGGAGCAATATCGCGGCATCCGCCCGGCGCCCGGTTACCCGGCCTGTCCGGACCACAGCCAGAAGCCGATCCTGTTCGACCTTCTCAAGGCCGGCGACAATGCCGGTCTCGTCCTCACCGAGAGCTTTGCGATGCTGCCGACGGCAGCGGTGTCGGGCTTCTATTTCGGCCACCCGGAGGCGAGCTATTTCGGCGTGGCGCGAGTCGGTCGCGACCAGCTCGAGGATTATGCGGCGCGCCGTGAGGTGGATCTCGACACGGCAGAGCGCTGGCTGCGGCCTAACCTGGATTGACGAAGGCAGCGATCGCGATCGACAAGGCGCTAAGCAATTCCTCACGCATGCTGCGTTAGGGGTC
Organism: Rhizorhabdus sp.; assembly: GCF_018006725.1. GTDB lineage: Bacteria > Pseudomonadota > Alphaproteobacteria > Sphingomonadales > Sphingomonadaceae > Rhizorhabdus. The sequence goes on along the minus strand of NZ_JAGMXV010000036.1, from coordinate 2,556 downwards.
TGGAATGCGCGCTGTCGGTCTGATCGTCCTGCTGAGCCTGTCCGGCGCCGCCTATGGCGGACCGTTCACCGTTGAGTCGAGCGGCCAGTCCTTCGCCAGCCTCGCAGCCGCCGTCTCGGCGATCGGAGATGACAGCGGGACAATCCTGATCGCGCCCGGCCGCTATTCCGACTGTGCCATCCAGCAGGCCGGCCGCATCCGCTATCGGGCCGTTCGCCCGCTCAAGGCCATCTTCGACGGGGGCATCTGCGAGGGGAAGGCGGCGCTCGTCCTGCGCGGGCGCGAGGCGCGGATCGAAGGGCTCGTCTTCGAGAATATGAAGGTTGCGGAGGGCAATGGGGCCGGGATCCGGATCGAGAAGGGCGACCTGTTCGTGTCGGGCAGCCTGTTTCGCAATTCGGAGCAGGGCATTCTCGGCGCCGACGATCCCGCGTCCTCGATCGTGATCGACCGCTCGACCTTCTCCGGGCTCGGCCGCTGCGACCGCGGACTGGCCTGTGCGCATTCCCTCTATCTCGGCGCCTATCGCGAAGTGACCGTTCGTCGCAGCCGCTTCGAGCGGGGGCTGGGCGGCCATTATGTGAAGAGCCGTGCACGCCGGATCGAGGTGGCCGACAGCAGCTTCGACGACACCGAGGGACGGGCGACCAATTACATGATCGACCTGCCCGAAGGCGCGTCGGGCCATATCCTGCGCAACGTGATGGTGCAGGGGGCGGACAAGGAGAACCGGTCCGCCTTCATCGCCGTGTCGGCCGAGGGGCGCACCAACCCTTCCTCGGGTCTCGTCGTGACCGGGAACCATGCGACACAGGTCCGCGAGGCGAACTGGCCGACCAGCCTTGTCGCCGACTGGACCGGTAGCGTGAAGAGCGTCGCTGACAATGTCGCGATCGGCAGGATCGAACTGCTCCAGGCGATGGGCGTCGAGGATGGAAGCCTCAAGGCCCGCGTCTATCGCTGGTTCTATCGACAGGCGGCATCGCTGAAGCACCGCCTGTTCGGGTGACGGCGCGCCCCGACCTTATTTCGGGCAGTTTCCGCCGAGATCGAGGCAACGGCCATCAACCGGCACCGGCGGCTTGACGCCGATAACCCCGGCCAGCGTGGGCGCGATGTCGACCACCTCGGCGCTTGCCTTGCGATCCTCGGACGGCGCGCCCGGCCACCAGAACAGGATCGGGACCTGACGATCATGATCCCAGGGCGTGCCATGGCCGGCGACCGTATCGCCGGCTTTCTGCGGTCGACCGAAGGACGTGCGTTCGCGGAAGACGACCAGGATGTCGCCCGACCGCTCGCGGTCATAGCTCAGCCGCAGGCGCTGCAGCAGCGTCATCATCTCGGGCGGTGTGCCGATCGGGACCGACGCCGCCTCGACCTCGGGGCCGGTATAGGCCTCGACCACCTCCGGCTGCTGCCGGATCCAGGCGAGTGCTGCTGTCCGAATGGCGAGCCGCTTGGTCTCGTCGTCCATCGCCTTGATGTAGATCTGGGTCGGATCGCCGCCGAGCAGCGGGGATTCGGTCAGCTTCAACTCGTTCTTCAGCGCCGTGTCGAGCCGGCCGAGGAAGGCACGCGAATCGAGCCGGGTCGCCTTCGCGTCATGTTCATGCTCGCGTTCGGCGGCATCGGTCGCTCCATGATCGGCGGTCAACACGACGACGAACGGCACTTTCTGCGCTTCCACCGCCTTGAGCAGCCGACCGATCGTCGCGTCGAGAGCCGCTTGCTGCGCACACATTTCCGCGCCGCCGTTGCCAAAGCGGTGGCCGATATAGTCGGTCGCCGACAGGCTCACGGTCAGGACATCGGTCTTGGGGCCCTGCCCCAGCTTCTCGCGGGCCAGGATCTGGGTCGCGAAATCGACGGCGAGCGAATCATAAAGCGGCGAAGCGCGAAGCGAGCCCTGGAAAGCCCTGGTCGACAGGAAGCCCTTCGCCTTGAGTGAGTCCGTTTCCGCTTCAGGCGGCACGCGGCCGGAGAGGTCGATGTCACCGAAATGATGTGCCTTCTGAAGCGCCGCGCAGCGCTTGGGCAGTTTCGGCCACAGCTTGGGCGGGCGCTTCGCCCACCGCGCTAGCAGTGCGGCATCGAATGCTGCGGCGGGGGCGGTGACCGCTTCGGTCGTGGGGCCCGCATAAGGCGAGGTGACGAAGCCCTTGCCGTCCGACCACCAATAGACGCCATCGGCCGTCTTGCCGGCCATGGTGATCGCACCCCGATCCTTGCCGGACACGGCGAAGACGCGAGCACCCGGCTCGGCCGCCTTGGTCCAGTCGCCCAGTGTCGTCGCGCGGATGTTCTGGTGGCCTCTCGCCTCCGGATCCGACTGGCCCGGAACGGCTAGACAATAGACGCTCTTCCCCGTCTTCCGGTCGATCCAGTCATTGGCAATGATACCTGTGCTGGTCGGATATCGGCCGGTCAGAATCGCCGAATGCCCCGGGCAGGTCTCGGTCGCTGCCTGGCTGTGATAGGCGACGGGATAGGCGATCCCGCCCGCAAGCGTCCTGAGGCCAGCAACATAGCTGTCGCGATAGCGCTGGAAGACCT
>NZ_JAGMXV010000230.1 GCF_018006725.1 Rhizorhabdus sp. | reverse complement strand
GTTCAGCCCGCAGCGTCGAGCAATGCTGTCGCGGCCGAGCCGAGCGCGCAGTCGAGCAGTTCGACCTACACCTATCCCAAAGGGGACATGGCGGCGGCACGCGCCGCGGCGAAGGCACTGGCGACCCCGGCACGCCAGGCTTCGGGCGGCATCATCTCCTCTACCGATCTGCCCTCGACCATCCCGGGCTTCAGCAGCGGCACGCAGCCCGGCGAAGCCTATGCCGATGATCCCGATGCGCTGATCGCGGCCGGCGGGTCGGCCGCTGGCGCGAACGAGGCGTGGCAGCTCGTCACCGATCCGGGCCGCAAAGTCGTGACTGTGCCTGCCGGCGATCTCACGCGCGCGCAGGACGTCGAGAAGGACCCGAACAGCTATCTCGCCGGTCAGTCGGTGGGCGGCACGGAAAGCAGCTGCAAGCCGCTGCCACCCAATGGCACCACCGATTATTACGAGGCGACCTGCAACAAAGGCGCGAAGCTCGAGGAAACCCCGGCGACCTGCACGGGCAGGATGGACCCGGTAATCGTCGATACATTGCGGTACTTCTACTACGGCGTGCGCGACCAGAACGAGGGCAACGGGTTCGCCCGCAACAGCGTGATGCAGGCCAAGGTCAGTGCCGGCATTTGCCGGGTCGAGGCGGGGACGCCGCATATCTGCGATGCGCAGATCGAATTGGGGGCGGGCGGCGGCAACGTCGAAGACTATCGTCGCTGGTGCAAGAGCCTGTCCTCAATGCGCACCACCGCGCAGCTTTATTCGTGCTCGGCCGAAATCCCCCAGGCGGAGATCCCGGCGCACCAGAATTACGCGACCGGCACAGTGTATCTCAGGAAGGAAGGTACGCGCGAGATCACGCTAAAGCGCAACGAGGGAAGCTGTCCGGCGCTGGTGGCCGACACCGCCTGCACCGCGACGGGACCGGAGGTCTGCACCGAGGGGCCTGAGACGCGGATCATTGACGGTGTGTCGGTCACGGCATCGTGCTGGGCGTGGTCGCGGCCGTTCACCTGTCAGCGCATCACCCAGGCGTCCGATTGCAGCGATCTGGAGAACGGCGGGAAATGCACCTTCCTGCGTGACGAGTGCCTCGACGATCCGCAGTCCGGTCCGTGCCAGGTCACGACGAAGGTCTACAAATGCCCGGTCCCGACGCCGCCTTCGACCGGTCCCAAGCAATATATCTGCGGTGATGACGTCTATTGCATCGACGGCGAATGCGAACCGGTCGAGCGCGAGGCGTCGACTGAGTTCAAGGACGCCGTGGTCGGGCTGCACGCGCTGGGCCAGGCCAATGCCGAGTTCGATCCCGATACGCTGACGCTGTTCTCGGGCAAGCGGCAGACCTGCCACAAGCCGGTGTTCGGACTGGTCAACTGCTGCGCGGGCAAGGCCTCGGGCCTCATCACGACCGCTGCCGGCGCGGCCGCGATCGCGGGCGGGCCGGTGGCGATCGCCGCGCTCGCGACGCCGTTCCTGACGATGTTCATGTGCTCGAACGACGAGAAGCTGCTCGACGTGCAGGACCGGATGGGGATGTGCCACAAGCTGGGCGAATATTGCTCGGACAAGGTGCTGGGCATCTGCACCTCCAAGAAGACGGCCTATTGCTGCTTCGAGAGCAAGCTGTCGCGCATCCTGCAGGAACAGGGTCGCCCGCAGATCAACAAGCCGTGGGGCAGCGCCAAGAAGGAAACCTGCAAGGGGTTCACGCTCGACGAATTCTCGCGGCTCGACCTGTCGGTGATGGATTTCACCGAGGTCTATGCCGAGTTCGTCGACGCCGCGAAGCTGCCCGACGAGATCGAAACCTCGCGCCAGATCCAGGAGCGGATCAAGGCCTATTACGACGCGAAGAAGAGCAAATGACCGGCGTGACGCAACTGTCGGACCATCGTCCCTTTCCCGACCTGTCGGTCGCGGAATTTGCGGTCCTGATCGCGCTCCTGCGCGCCGGACCGCACCCGGCCGGGTTCCTTATCCCGACGCTCGACAGCTGGTTCGATACGAAGCTGTGCGTGGCCGATCTCGAACCGACGATCGCGCGGCTGATCCGCGCCAACCTCATCCTGCGCCGGGGCGAGACGCTCTACCCGCGCCGGCACGCCCGCAACCTCATCATCGGGGTGTACGGCAACCTGTTCCGCATCCTCGCCGACGACATGGCGCAGCTCGTGTCGCTCAAGGAGCCGTCGCTCCTCGGAACGCTCAAATCCTACCTCACCCGCCGCGAACAGGAAGATCGCGAAAAGCAGAAGAAGAAGGACGACTGACATGCGCAAGGCCCTGACCCTCGCTCTCATCCTCTCGGTCGCATCGCCCGTGCTGACGCCGGCGACGGCGCAGGAGCTGACGCCGCTGCCGGATTCGGTGTCGTCCACCCGCGATGCCGGTGACGACGGCCGCGATGGCGGTCAGGATAGCTATGGCAGCGCGGACGATCTCGGATCGGCCGACCGCGTCGCGGCGCAGACCGGCGACGACTTCTACTGCCGCGAACGGCGGCTCGGCACCTGGTTCTACTGCGACAAGCCCAAAGCCAAGCCCGCCGAGCAGCGGTCGGCGCAGCCCGCGCGGTCGTCGGCCGAGCAGCTTGCGGCGATCTCGAAACAGCTGGAGGAGTTGAAGGCGCGGGCGATCCTCGAGCCGACGCCCGAGAACATCAGCCACTATATCGCCTTCCAGCGCGAGCAGCTCGATCGCGCCTCGTCGTTCGCCGACATGTGGCAGCGCACGGTGTGGCAGAACCCCGACCTCGACTACACGCTCCAGCGCCCCGTCAGCCAGCTGGGCAAGCGAACCTGGCTCGACACGCGCAACGCCGATCGCGAGCGCGTGTTGTCGCAGATCTCCCAGCGGTACGGCGTGTTCTATTTCTACTCGTCGGCCTGTGCTGCGTGCGAAACCTTCGGGCCGATCATGCGCAGTGTGTCGGATCGCTTCGGCCTGACCGTCATGGCAATCTCGCTCGATGGCGGGCCGACCCGCGCCTTCCCGAACTATACGGTCGACACCGGCCAGTACAAGGCGATGGGCATGCGCGGCCAGCAGGTGCCCGCGCTTGTGCTGTTCGACACTGTCACCAAGCAGCCCATGCCGATCGGCTACGGCGTGATGGCGGCCGACGAAGTGATGAACCGCATCTTCACACTGACCAGCGTCAAGCCCGGGAGTGACTTCTGATGGTCCGCTCGATCGTCCGCTTCTGCGCCGCGGTTCTCGCGCAGGCCAGCATGATCCTCGCGCTTGGCGGTCTCGTCGCGACGCCGGCGATGGCCGACGTCCAGGGCGAGATGAACAGCTATTTCAACAAGTCGGGCGCGGCCGCGAACGTGACCGGCCCGACCGCCTTCCAGGGGCAGTCGGCGGGCTATTACTCGGGTGGTTCGCTGTGGAGCCGCTTTCCGCAGAAGTCGATCAACCCGGTCAGCGTCGCGCTCCCCAGCGCGCGCGGCGGCTGCGGTGGCATCGACCTGTTCGCGGGGTCATTCTCGTTCATCAACGCCGACGAGATCGTGGCGATGCTCAAGGCGACCGCCAACAACGCGATCGGCTTCGCCTTCCAGCTCGCGATCGACAGCATCTCCGCGCAGATCGGCGGGGTGATGAAGGACATGAGCCAGCGCGTGCAGCAGCTGAACGCGTTCAACATGTCCTCCTGCGAGGCGGCGCAGCAGGCGGTCGGCTCGCTGTGGCCGGCGATGGACGGGGCGTCCTCGACGATCTGCCAGCAGGTCGGCGGGGCGAAGGGCTTCTTCTCCGACGCGGCCGCGGCGCGCCACGGCTGCACCAACAAGGGCGAGCGTGAGGATACGATCGCGCGTGCCGGCGACGACGCCGAGCTGGTCCAGTCGAAGAATTACACCTGGTATGCACTGAACGCCAAGAGCGCAACCAAACCGTCCCGGGAATATGCCGAGTTCCTCATGACGATGGTCGGCACGATCATTTATGACGCGACGAAGGCGAAAGACAGCATGGGCGCGTTCCAGTTCATCGCGCCGGCCAGCTGGGACACCTATCAGGCGCTGCTCGACGGCACCGCCTCGGCGCCGACCGACGTGTGGCAGTGCGACACGACCGACGACAAGGGGTGTCTGAAGCCCACGCCCACCAAGCTAAGCATCTCGACCAACGTGGCGCTGCGTACGCGCGTCCTCAAGGCGATGGACAGCATGTCGGGCAAGATCCGCTCCAACGCCGCGCTGTCGGGTGACGAGATCGCGCTGCTCGGGATGACCTCGATCCCGCTCTACAAGATCCTCGTCGTCAACGAGGCGGCGCACATGGGCCTGTCGGGCGGCGATCGCGCGACCCTCGCCGAGATGGTCGCGATCGACATGTTGATGTCGATGCTCGACCGGATGCTGGACACGATCTCGCAGGCGCAGGCGGGCGCAAAGTTCGTCTCGACCGACGAGTTCAAGGCGTGGCGCGCCCAGGTCGACAGCGTGAAGACCGAGCTGTCGCGGCGCAGCGAGAAGATGGCCGGGCAGATCTCCAATACCTACCGGGTGATCCAATACACCCAGTTCATGGAATCCACCCTCAAGAACACCATGAGCCCGCAGTTGTCGGCTTCGCTCCGGTTCGGACGCGGCCTCAGCGCGCAGGGCTTGCGGTAACACGGCGGCAAGGGAGCGACGGCGATGGGCGGGCTCGAAGTCTTCACGATCGGCGGGGGCGAATATATCGTCAACGTCTTCAACGCGGTCGCGGCATGGACCGGGGGCGGGGGCTACCGCTCGATGCTCCAGGTCGTGATGGTGATGGGCTTCATCTACTCGCTGTTCGTCGTCGCCTTCTCGCTCGACTGGCGGGCGTGGTTCAACTGGTTCCTCCAGTCGACGCTCATCTACATGATGCTGATGGTCCCGACCGTCACGGTGAAGGTGACCGACCGGATTAACCCCGCGCTCGCGCCCTCGGTGGTCGACAACGTGCCGCTGGGCCTTGGCGTGATGGCCTCGTTCACGAGCCAGGTCGGCGACTGGATGACGCGCTCGGCCGAGACCGTGTTCGTCATGCCCAACGCGCTCGCGCTGACCAACAACGGCATGATCTACGGCGCGCGGCTGATGGACAAGGCGCGCACCTTCCAGATCACGGACAGCGTGTTCCGCGCGAACCTCGACGAACACCTGAAGCAATGCACCTTCTATGACGTGCTGCTCGGGTTCAAGGCGATGGACGATCTCACCAAGACCAGCAATCTGTGGGAATCGATCGGGCCGGGGTCGCCGGCGCGCAGCCAGCGGTGGATCACCTCGACAGGCCCCGGCACCACCGAAAACTCGATCATCCCGTGCAACGAAGCCTATTCGCGCATGGATGCCCAGTGGCAGACCGCCTACGACAAGGATCTGATCCCGTTCGCCAGGAACGCCTATCCCGGCATCGCCGACACGATCGCGGCCCAGCGCATCCGCGATGACCTGCCGGTGGTCGCGGCACAGATGCACGGCACCTCGACCGATGCCTATTCGTACCTCAAGCAGATCTCGATGATCGACGCGTTCCTGGCCGCGCGCGAGAGCTTCTCCGATGCGGGGTGGGACGCCTATGCGTCGCAGCGCGCGGACGCGCAGGCCAAGAACACCTATACCTCAATCGCGACGCAGGCGATGACCTGGGTGCCGCTCCTCGGCATCGTCCTGACGGTCGTATTCTACGCGATGTTCCCGGTGCTCTTCCCGCTGTTCCTGTTCCCCAGGACCGGCCTGCAGACGCTGAAGGGCTATGCGACCGGGTTCTTCTACCTCGCCTCCTGGGGGCCGCTCTACGTCATCCTGCACATGTTCGTGATGAGCAGGGCGGCGAGCCTCTACCATGCGGCGGCGCCGATCGGGCCGACGCTGCTGGTCTCGGACGGCATGGCGAGCGTCAATGAATCGATCTCGACGCTCGCGGGCTTCCTGATGATGAGCGTGCCGTTCATCGCCGGCGGCATGGCGCGCGGCGCGATGGCGATTGCGGGACACGCCACCTCGATGCTGCAGCCGGCGCACAGCGCGGCCGAGCAGGCGGCGACCGAGCGCACGACCGGCAACTATTCGTATGGCAACACCTCGTTCCAGAACCTCACGTCGGGCATGACCCAGGCGAACAAGTTCGACGATCAGCCCAAGTTCAATTCGGGCTATTCGGTCGGCACGTTCACGAACGCCGATGGCGGGGTGACATACGGCTTCGCGGACGGGACCAACGCGTTCGATACGCGCCAGGGCATCTCGAACCTCGCGTTCACGCCGACGCGGACCGCCGGGTTCGACAGCAGCATGAGCCGCGCGCTCTCGGACGGGCAGACGCACACCCAGTCGCTCCGCAGCGCGGCATCGCAATCCTGGAACGCGACGGCGACGACGGCGACGGATCTGTTGACGGCCGCTGAGCATCGGCGGGGCAGTTCGACCGAAACCGGGTCCGGATTCAACAACAGTGTTTCGAGGATGACTGAGGCATCTCGATCGCTTTCGACAAACATTTCGCAGAGGTTCGGTTTAACAGAGGCCGACAGCCAAGCTATCTCTCGGTCTTCGCAAATGACGGGTGACGCCGATGCAGGACTTTCGGTTCTCGGGAAGAAATGGGGGATCACTGGTAAAGCCGGCTTAGGTTTGAAGCTTGCCTCCCTCGCGAACGAAAATACGGGTCGAACGATAACCGGGGACCAAGCCTATAGTGAGTTACGGGATTATGTCTCCAGAGAGACCAACACCACACAGGCGCGTGCGGCGCGCGACGAGTTCATGCGCGAAACCAGCACGAGTGGGGACAGCGAGGTTCGGTCGCTCTCGCAGAAGCTTGGCGTCAGCGTTGGGGAGTCTCGCTCGGCGTCGCTCGAAGCGACCCGCGCTGAAGAGACGTTCCAGCGGGTCAGCAACGATGTGAGGGAGTCTTCGGCCCGGGGCTGGTCGCTCAACCGGAACGAGAGCCAGGAGTTTGTCGTGTATGCCCAGGAGCGCCTGCTCGGCGACGACACGCTGTCGCAGTTCGGGTGGACGCCCGGCATGGTCATGCCGCGCACGCCGCAACAGGAACAGGTGCGCGATATCCTGCTGGGTGAGTTCATGGAGCGCCGCGTTGCATCGGTCCGCGATGCACTGGGTGTAAGCGTGCCTGAGCGTCTGTCGGGGCAGTTGCATGGCCCCGCATCGGCGACCCCGGGTGCGGTAGACCAATGGGGCAACCAGCGCGCAGCCGG
>NZ_JAGMXV010000229.1 GCF_018006725.1 Rhizorhabdus sp. | reverse complement strand
GATCCGGCCGCTCCCGCGCAGGCGCATCGCGGGGACAAAGGCGCGGGTGATGTGGATGGGCGCCATGAGATTGAGCGCGATCTGGCCTTCGACCTCGGCGTCCGACATCTCTTCGGTGGCGCCGATCACGCCGCCGCCGGCGTTGTTGACCAGAATATCGACGGGTCGACGCGCCTGCGCCCGGGCCACGACCGCAGCAATATCGTCCTTGACCGTGACGTCGAGCGCTTCGACGCGCAGCTGGCTCGGATATTTCGCCGCGAGATCATCGAGGCTTTCGGGCTTGCGGGCCGTCGCGGTAAGGTCGTCGCCAGCGGCCAGGATCAGTTCGGCCAGATGGCGGCCGATGCCGCTGGACGCGCCCGTGAGAAACCAGTGATTGGACATATGTTACTCCATATATTACCAACTGGTAGGTAACTTGAAACCTGGAATGCGTCAATGCTTGGAGGTGTGATGAAGCAACGAACCCGGCGGAATGCCGCACAGAGCCGCGAGACGCTCCTGGCTGCAGCGACCGAGGAGTTCGCGTCCCATGGGCTGGCGGGCGCGCGGATCGACCGGATTGCGCAGGCGGCGGGTATCAGCAAGCCGATGCTCTACACCTATTTCGGGGACAAGGAGGCGCTCTTCGATGCCGCGCTGACGCAGGAAGTGATGGACGCGGCGCAGGCCGATCGCTTCGATCCCAATGATCTTGAGGGTTATGCGGGGCGCACCTATGACTTGCTGGTCGAACGCCCGCGCCTGTGGAGGCTGCTGACCTGGCATCATTTGGAGCGTGGCCAGGATGTTCTGATGCTCCCGGCCGGCGAGGTCCTTCTCGGGGAGAAGCTGGACGGGATCGCAGCGGCGCAGGCCGAGGGGCGGATCGTCGCCGACTTCACGCCCCTGGATGTCGTCCGGCTTGTCGCCGCCCTCACCCAGCTCTGGTGCATGACCGGAGCTGCACGCGACGCTGCCGAGCACGCGGCGCGCCGGGCGACGATCATGCGGGCGGTGGGGCGACTGCTGCGCGTGTGATCGTGCGAGGCGCGAGCTGCACGCCCGCGCGCCGACCGGGACACAGCAAGCATTTTTCGCAACCTGCCGTACTGCCCAGCGGCAAAATCAGGGCGGCTCATGCACAAGCCGGCCCGTCGGCTCCGCGGATGCGATCGACGTTCGAGGACTGCGCCGCCACTGCCGAACCGGATTGGATCATCGCCAAGTGACCCAGTGGCTGCGCGACGATCTCAGGTCGCCGGACTCGTCGCACGACGTTTCGTCAGGAGTCGTTTCATCTGCCTCAAAAGGCGAACCTGCGGCTCAATCCGGAAGAAGGCGCGACACATCCAGGAAACGAGGATCAAATGCGGTCCGCATCGGTATTACTTTCCCTGGCGCGTGCAAGCTCAGCAAAGGACTAATGTTCCCGGAGCATCTCTAGCGCTATACCTAGGTATATCACGCCGACACCAATAACATGTGATCATGCCGCTTCGCATTCTTGCCGGCCAAATGTCCCGATCATCAAATCGAAGCGTGCGAGGCTGTATTACGATATGATATTCTATCTCCTATCTCAGCAGCTTTGCAAATGAGCGCTCGCAAAAATATCTCTTCAGTCATGAGGGTTCGACGTCTGGCGTGCGTATTATAGCTATATCTATATCTAAATTTCACGAGAATAAGGTATTGGAAAAACAGGAAAAATACTGTTGACCTGTATATACAACTGATGTTGTCTGTGGCTGTTCTAAAACGTCAGGGGGATTGCACATGACCATCAGGATGGCCCTGCTCGGCAGCGCCGCCATCGTCGCGGGCTACGCCGCGCCGGCTCTCGCTCAGGCCGATCCGACACCGCAGCCAAAAGCACAAGTCCTGGGGGATGACAGCGACATCGTCGTTACCGGCTCACGAATCCGTCGGCAGGATCTGGCCGGGGTTGGACCGGCCACCGTGGTCACCGCCGAGCAGATCCAAAATACCGGCATCGTCAATATCGAAACCGCCTTGCAGCGTTTGCCGGCCAATGCCGGCTTCGCGGGCAACCAGACATCGGCCTACTGGACCAACAACGGTTATGGCACTGCTCAGGTCAATCTGCGCGGCCTCGGCATCAAGCGCACACTCGTGCTCCTCAACGGCCGACGCCTCGTCGCGGGCGGCACCGGCGCCAATTCCTCACCCGATCTCAACATGATCCCGGTCGTGGCGCTGGCACGCACCGATGTCCTCAAGGATGGCGCGTCCGCTATCTACGGGGCCGATGCCATGGCCGGCGTGGTCAACCTTGTCACGCGCACCGATTATGAAGGCCTGGGTCTCAGCGTCCGACAAGGCATTACCGAGCGCGGCGACGGCTCCGATCTCACCGCGGACCTACTTTGGGGCATTCGCAACGATCGTGGCGGGTTCATGGCAGCAGTCACCTACCAGAAGACCAGCGCCGTCAACATGGCCTCGCGTGCGCCCTGCTCGCTCGCTGAAACGACGCCGGGCTCGCTGAGCTGCGTCAACAGCGCCTCGACGATCGGCGGACGCGCGGTGCTGCCCAACGGCCAACAGATCAACTTCAACCAGGTACCCGGAGGGAACGGGAACTTCTACGAGCCTTACAGTCCCGCCAAGCACAACTTCAACTCGAACCCGTTTCTCAATGCGGTCAGCCCAGTCGAGCGCGTCAGCACGGCCTTCTTCGCGGACTATGCGCTGACCGACGGTATCCAGGCGTTCGGCGAGTTCCTCTATACGTTCCGCAAGTCGAATCAGATCGCGACACCCGGCACGCTGCGCAATCTCTCGATACCAGCCAGCAATCCGACCAATCCGACCGGCCAGAACCTGGTCCTGGCCCAGCGCCGCCTCGCCGAACCCGGCGCGCGCCACTTCTTCCAGGAGACCGATACCTGGCAAGGCACCTTCGGGCTGCGCGGCAAGCTGGCGAACGACTGGGCCTGGGAAGTCGCGGGCAGCTTCGGGCGTAACACGGCCGTCGACGGCTCGACCAACATCGCCAATCTCGAGCGCGTCGCGAACACGCTCGACAGGAGCAAATGCTCCAGCACGGCGGGCGCGGCCATCCCCTGCGGTGACTATCTTGGGTTCGGAGACCTGACACCTCAGGTTCTGGATTATATTCTGTTCACCTCGCGCGATCGCGGAGGCAACGAACTCGGCACGGTCACGGCTGACCTCAACGGCGATCTCTTCTCCCTTCCAGCCGGCGCGGTGTCCTTCGCCACCGGCGTGGTCTATCGGCGCGAAAAAGGCTGGCGCGATCCCGACCCGTTGACGGTGCTCGGCGTGGCGAACGTCAATCAGCAGGATCCTATTTCGGGCTCGAGCACCGCCAAGGAAGCCTATCTCGAGCTATCGGTGCCGGTGCTTGCCAACACAGCTTTCGCCAAGGCGCTCACGCTCGATGGCGCAGTCCGCTACTCAGACTATAATCTCTTCGGGAGCGACTGGAATTACAAGCTCAGTGCCGACTGGGTAGTCAATGACAGCATCCGTCTGCGCGGCACTTATGGGACGGGCTTTCGCATTCCCAACGTGCCGGAGCTTTTCGGCGGCGTCTCGGAAGGCAATCTGACCACGACCGATCCCTGCTCGCGCTACACCTCCAGCGGCAACGTGACCTTGATCGCCAATTGTCAGGCGTCCGGTGTGCCGGCCAACTATACGCAGCTCGGCACCACGATCCTCACCACAGTGGGCGGTAACCAGAGCCTTCGGCCCGAAAGCTCCACGACCTGGACCGTTGGTACGGTGATATCGCCGCGCGGCATCATCCCAGGGTTGTCGCTGACGGCAGACTGGTTCGACATCAAGATCAAGGACGCGATCCGGGCCATTCCCGGCTCGACCAAGCTCGCAGTCTGCTATGCGAGCCAGAACCTGTCGCACCCGTTCTGCAGCGACTTTACGCGCAGCGCGCTGACCGGCGAGGTCACTTACCTCTCCGCCCAGCCCATCAACACCGGCCGCGAGGAGATGAATGGTCTCGATCTGGGTCTGGTGTACAGTGGTGCGGTGGGCGAGGTGAAGATCTCCTTGGATCTCAACATGACCTATCTCAACAAATATGTCGTAAACCCCTTCCCCGGCGGCGCGCCGATCTATTTCGACGGGTTTATCGGGGGCGGCAATGGCGGCTATCCGAAATGGCGTGGTTATGGCGTGCTGACGGCGGAAAAGGACGGCATCAGCGCGACCTGGTCGACACAATGGATCGGCAAGGCGACCGACTTCAACGCATCGGCCGGCGACATCGGCTACCGCACGCCGAACGTCTTCTACCACAATCTTCAGCTTGCCTTCGCGATCGACGAGAAGACACGTTTCCAGATCGGGGCCGATAATCTGTTCGACCGCAAGGCGCCCTATATCCAGAGCTTCACCGATGCCAACACCGACACGATGACCTATGATCTGCTCGGACGGCGCTTCTACGCCGGCTTCCGAACCGCGTTCTGAAGGGCAGCACATGGCAATTCGCTGGCCTTTGGTCATCCGCCGGACGCACAAGTGGCTGGCCCTGATCGTCGGCGTCCAGGTTCTGCTCTGGACGCTGACCGGCTTCTATATGGTGGCCGTCCATATCGACATCATCCATGGCGACGATCTGGTCCGCCCACCGGTCGTCGCCCCCATCGACCTTGCGAGCTTCGTCCCGCCGGCGCGGATTGTTCAATCGGCTCCCGACGCGTCCGAGATCCGCCTGCAACGGTTCATGGATCAGCCCGTCTGGCGCGCGCAAACCCCGGGTGGTCCAAGACTCTTCGATGCAGGTTCGGGACAGCCCATCCCCGATTTGAGCGAGGCACAAATCCGCGCCGCCGCTCGGCGCATCTACAGCGGCACCGGGGACATCGTCGCAGCCCGGCTGCTGACGACGGCGCCACTGGAAATGCAGGCGCGCAAGCCTCCCTATTGGCAGGTCGAATTCGATGCCTGGAACCGGCCAACCCTGTATCTCTCTCCGCAGACCGGTGAGCTGATCTCGCGCCGCCATGCGCTGTGGCGCGTGTTCGATTTCGCGTGGATGCTGCACATCATGGACTATGACGATCGCTCCGACGTCAACAATCCGCTGCTGCGCGTGGCGACCTGGAGTGCCCTTGCCATGGCGCTGGCCGGGGCTTGGCTGCTGCTTTGGTCGTTCCCGCGGCGCAGGAAGAAGAAGGCATGAAGAAAATCCGGTTCACCCCGCTCTTTTTTCGGCGCATCCACAAATGGGTCGGCCTGATCCTGGGCGTGCAGTTTCTCCTTTGGGCTCTGAGCGGCTCGATGATGGCCTTGCTCGATCAGGAGAAGGTCGGCGGACACAGTGCGCAGGCCAGCCATCAGCACGCCCTACCTGCCGGTGACTATATTGCGCCGGCAAAGCTCGCTCTTGATGGTCCCGTGCTCGGCATCGCCTTGCGGTCCCTTGCCACACGCCGCGTCTACGAGCTTCGATCCACCACGGGCACGCGGCTAATCGACGCGACGAGCGGCGCCCCGGTTCGGGTCGACGAGCAGGTCGCGCGCGACGTCGCGACGATGGTGAATGAAGCACCGATCCGCAAGGCAACGTTGC
Source organism: Rhizorhabdus sp. (assembly GCF_018006725.1). Lineage (GTDB taxonomy): Bacteria > Pseudomonadota > Alphaproteobacteria > Sphingomonadales > Sphingomonadaceae > Rhizorhabdus. Next base: position 1,642 of record NZ_JAGMXV010000229.1, on the reverse strand, counting down.
TCGCCGAACCGAATGTGGAAGCGCGCGAGCACGAAGGCACCATGTGGCGACTGGATTTCGCGGACGCAGAGAACAGCAGCGCCTACATCTCCGCCGACACCGGCCGATTCCTGGTCATGCGCGGCGACACATGGCGCACCTGGGATTTCTTCTGGATGCTCCACAATATGGACTATGTGAACCGCACCAGCTTCAATCACCCGCTGATCGTCTTCGTTGCGTTCGGTACTTTGTGGCTGTCGGGGACGGGCTTCTACCTGCTGTTTAAGAGCTTCAGTCGCGCCGACGTGCGATGGTTGCGGCGCAGGCGCAAATCGGCCGTCAAGTTGGGCGCGGGCTGATCGCTAGGTCCCAACAGAAAAAGCCGCCGATAGCTCGAACCGATTGCCCGGGTGCGTGAGCCAAGCGTGCGATACGAGACGTCCGCGACTCCAGGTTCTGCGCGTCATCATTAGCACTGGTTCTCCTTCAGCGAGGCCCAGCATTGTTCGCATGGCTGTATCCGGCATCGCCGCGCACACCCGGTGCTCTACTCGCTCGAGCGGGGCAACACGTGTCAGATATTCATTCGGCGTCGAGGCGCTGAAATCCCTCTCTCCGTAGCGTGGCGCAGCAGATGCCAGCACAAAGCGCTCCTCGACCTGAATTGGGAATTCGGTCTCGTGATGGACGATAAGCGAATGGAAGAGGCGCGTGCCCAAGCCGACTTCCAGCAGAGCTGCCCTTTCCGCATCAGCCCGTATCTCGATATTATAAATGACGCGCGCGCGATAGGCGTGGCCCCTGCCGCGCACCTCCTCCGCGATGTTGCGGATCTCGATCAGCTGCCCGATCGGCCGGGGCTCGGCGACAAAGCTGCCCCGCCCCGCCCGCCGTACCACGACACCGGCCGATTGCAGTTCCCGCAACGCCCGGTTTGCGGTCATGCGCGAGACTTTGAACGTCTCGACGAGCTCGGCCTCTGACGGCGTCTGGTCGCCGGGCTTCAGGCGACCTTCCCGGATGTCCTCGAAAATGCTGTCTTTGATCGCCACATAGCGAGGTTGCTTCTCCGCACCGGCAGCGTCGACCGCGGGTTCGCCCACAGAAGCAGCTTTCGTCCGGGGAGCGGATGCGCGGCTATGGGGGCGAGCGGGAGCATGCATCAAATGACTATACAGGTGGGGGCGAGCAAGTCCCAGTCATTCAAACAGGAAATCACCAGCGAGAGCCGAGGCGTGCGTGATCAATGCCGCGCGAAGACCTTCTGGCCCGAACTGCCGAACGACACCACCGCATAGGGTTGGCGGGCGGCGCCTGCCACTTCCATGCCCTCCGAGCCGATCGGCATCCCCGCCACCGCAATGCCTCTGACGCCTACGGGACGGGTTGCCAGCAGGCGCTTGATATCGGCGACCGGGACATGGCCCTCGATCAGATAGCCATCAACCATCGCGCTGTGGCAGGATGCCAGCGTGCCCGGCATGCCGGCCCTCCGCTGAAGCGCCCCGCGCGACGCATCGTCGCGCATGACGATCGTGCGGCCCAGCTTCGCGCGAAGCGCCTGGGCCCACTTCTCACAGCATCCACAACCCGGGTCCCGGTGGACGACGACATCATTCGCCGCAAGCGCTGCGCCGGGCAGGGCGAGGAACAGCAAGGC
>NZ_JAGMXV010000228.1 GCF_018006725.1 Rhizorhabdus sp. | reverse complement strand
GCCTGCGTCTGGACGCCTTCGACGCCCTGCACAACCGGCCCTTCGACGCCGAGACTTTCGTGGCCAGCCAGATTCTTTATCGCCGCATGCTGCGCTGAACCTCCCCTGCCGTCCCGATGTCGCGCCAGACGACAAGCTCGGTCAGAGCCGCGGCGCCGCCGCGCACGAAGCCGGGGACGGCCGCAGCGGAAGGGCCTGCGGACATCGATTCGGCCGCTTTCTTTTGGATTTTATGACAGCCGGGGCTATAGGCTCGGCATGACGAACGAAACCGAGAATAGCCCGAACACCAACAGCTATGGCGCCGATTCGATCAAGGTCCTGAAGGGCCTCGATGCCGTGCGGAAACGGCCGGGCATGTACATCGGCGATACCGACGACGGATCGGGCCTCCATCATATGGTGTTCGAGGTGTCGGACAACGCGATCGACGAGGCGCTGGCAGGTCATTGCGACCGGATCATCATCACGCTGAACCCCGACGGATCGGTTTCGGTCGAAGACAACGGCCGCGGCATCCCCACCGGCATTCACGCCGAAGAAGGCGTTTCGGCGGCCGAGGTCATCATGACCCAGCTCCACGCCGGCGGTAAGTTCGACAACACCAACGACGCCAACGCCTATAAGGTGTCCGGCGGTCTGCACGGCGTCGGCGTGTCGGTCGTCAATGCGCTGTCCGACATTCTCGACCTGACGATCTGGCGCGACGGCGAAGAGCATTACATGCAGTTCCGCCGGGGTGACGCGGTCGCGCCGCTCAAGGTGGTCGGGCCGGCCAACGGCAAGAAGGGCACCAAGGTCACCTTCCTGCCCTCCGCCGACACGTTCAAGATCACCGAGTTCGACTTCGACAAGCTCGAACATCGCTATCGCGAGCTCGCCTTCCTCAATTCGGGGGTCCGCCTGTTCCTGGTCGACGAGCGCCATGCCGAGCGGCGCGAGGTCGAGCTTTATTATGAAGGCGGCATCGCGGCCTTCGTCAAATATCTCGATCGCACCAAGGTGGCGCTGATGCCCGAGCCGGTGGCGATCATGGGCCAGCGCGACGATGTCGGCATCGATGTCGCGCTCGAGTGGAACGACAGCTATTATGAGCAGGTTCTCTGCTTCACCAACAACATCCCGCAACGCGATGGCGGCACCCACCTCGCCGCCTTCCGCGCAGCGCTGACCCGTACGCTCAACAATTATGCGGAAAAGTCGGGCGCGCTGAAGAAGGAGAAGGTCAGCCTTACCGGCGACGACATGCGCGAGGGGCTGACCGCGATCGTCTCGGTCAAGCTGCCCGATCCCAAATTCTCTTCGCAGACCAAGGACAAGCTGGTCTCCTCCGAGGTCCGCCAGCCGCTCGAAAGCCTGATGGCGGACAAGCTGGCCGAGTGGCTGGAGGAAAATCCCGCCCATGCGCGCTCGATCGTCCAGAAGGTGATCGACGCGGCGGCCGCGCGCGAGGCCGCCCGCAAGGCGCGCGAACTGACCCGGCGCAAGGGCGTGATGGACATCGCCTCGCTGCCCGGCAAGCTCGCCGACTGCCAGGAGCGCGACCCCAGCAAGTGCGAACTGTTCCTGGTGGAGGGTGACTCGGCCGGCGGATCCGCCAAGCAGGGGCGCGACCGCGTCTATCAGGCGATCCTGCCGCTCAAGGGCAAGATCCTGAACGTCGAACGCGCGCGCTTCGACCGGATGCTGTCGTCTAAGGAGGTCGGCACGCTGATCCAGGCGATGGGCACCGGCATCGGCCGCGACGACTTCAACCTCGAAAAGCTGCGCTACCACAAGATCGTCATCATGACCGACGCAGACGTCGACGGTGCGCATATCCGCACGCTGCTGCTGACCTTCTTCTACCGCCACATGCGGCCGATCATCGAGGCCGGGCACCTCTACATAGCTCAGCCGCCGCTCTACAAGGTCAGCCGGGGCCGCTCGGAAGTCTATCTGAAGGACGATGCGGCGCTCGACGAATATCTGGTCACCGCCGGCCTCGCCGCGATGATGCTCGAATCACCGCTCGGCGCGCGTTCGGGCGAGGATCTGCGCCAGCTGGTCGAACATGCCCGCCGGATGAAGTCGCTGATGCGCTTCGTCCCCAAGCGCTACGACCCGGTGATCGTCGAGGCGCTGGCGCTGACCGGCGCGCTCGATCCGGACGGCGACGAAGCGGCCCACCGCGCTGCGGCGGCCCGCATGGCTGCGTGGATGGGCCGGATGGACCCGGAAGCGAAATGGACGGGCGATCTGTCCGAGGATGGCGGCTACGACCTGCGTCGCCTGTGGCGCGGCGTGACCGACGTTCACCTGATCGACCCCGCCTTCATCCGCTCGGCCGAAGCCCGCAAGCTCCACGCCCTCGCCTCCGAACAGGCCGACAGCTATGCGCAGACCGCGCGTCTGGTCTCGGTCAAGAGCGCGGCGGCACAGGCTGCTGCCGAGGCCGAAGAGGACGATGTTCCCGATACGCGCGGCACGGCGGTGTTCCAGCCGTCCAATCTGCTCGACGGAATCATTGCTGCCGGCCGCAAGGGCATGTCGGTGCAGCGCTACAAGGGGCTCGGCGAGATGAACGCCGAACAGCTGTGGGAAACCACGCTCGACCCCGCCAACCGCGCGATGCTCAAGGTCGAGGTCGCACAGGCCGACGTCGCCGACGAGATCTTCACCCGCCTGATGGGCGACGTCGTCGAACCGCGCCGCGAGTTCATCCAGGAAAATGCGCTGAGCGTCGCCAATCTCGACGTTTGACCGCTTTCCTCTTCGACCGGATGGGAGGAGCGTAGCTGGCGGCGGCGGCGTGTAGCGCCGTCTTCGCCCTGCCTCCACCATCCGGTCCGCAGGCGATCCTTCCCCGTGCCCGAAGACCGGCTATTTTCCCGGCTTCCACAATTTCCACACCATCAGCGCAAGCGCTGTAACGCCGAGCAAGAGCAGACCCCAGAGCAGCGCCTTGCGCTGGCTGAAGCGGTCGTCATCCCCCTTGGCCAACGCCAGAATCGGTGCGGCCGCGGGAAGCTGCACCGACGCGGTGGGCAGCGCCTCGACCTTGCCGAGCCGGTCGCCGGGGACAAGTTCTTCGATCGCGAGAAAGCGGTTTTCCGCTCCCCTGGCGCCCGCCGCCAGTGTGTAAGGCGGCCGGCCGCTGAACAGGGCGAGCAGTTCCATCGGTTCGAACGACAGGGCGATCCGCGGCGGGGCGGCGAAGCCCGCTGTGCGGCGGTCCGCTTCGATGCGATAGTCCGAGAAGGGCGGGCCATCGAGCGCGACCGGCTCCATCCCGCCAGCCCGCACCACGCCCGCGCCGATCGAGATCCAGTCCTGGTCGGGCGCGTTGCGGCCGAAGATCCGGACCGGGACCAGCATCTCTCCCGCCGCCGGGCTGATCCGCAACCCCGCTGGCGCGACCGGATGGCCGAAGCCGAAGCGCAGTTCATGCGCATGGGTGCGGCGCGGGGTAGCGATCATGATGGCGGGGCGATCGCCGCCGATACGGTGCGCGACGATCAGCGTCGCGCCCTCGATCCTCACCGGGCCGAGCAGCTTCGACGGGCTCGTCCAGCGGATGCGCAGATAGCGGCGATGGAGATCGGCCTCGCCCAGATCGATATCCTCGGCCCCGATCGCGCCGCCGATATCAGCGCTCTTGCGGTAGAGGACGCGGCCACCGAGCGGGGTCCAGTCCTGCAGGTCGGCGCTCGACTCGACCGTGAAACGGACCGGCTGCTGCGCTGGCCAGAGCGCGTTCAGGCGCAGGCTTCGCACCGGATCGGCGATCGTGCGGGTGTCGAGGAGCACGCCGAGCACCGCCGGTTCGGCCTCGCCCGCCTTCGTCTCGGTCATCCGCACGACACGCGCCCCGCCGAATTCCTCGACCACCACTTCGGCGCCCCGCGTCCGTAGCGCACCGCCCGTTCCCAGGATCGGCAGGGCTTCGAGCGTCGTCGAACGCAATTCGGCGGTTCCGGCGGGTGCTAGGGTGGCGGCGATCGGCAGCGCCGCCCCCGTGGCATCGAAGATCCGCACGTCGGACCGATCGGGCGCCGTCAGCGCGGCGAGCGCCACGGCGGGCAGACCCACCCGCTGGAGCGGTGCGCCCGGCGCGGGCGTCACGCCAAGCCGCACCGAATAGACATCGGGCTGCGCGCTGTCCTGCGCCGCCTGCTGGTTGCACCCGGCGAGCGTGGCGGCTGCCACGGCGATCATCGTCCAGCGGATCATGGCGCCTCCCCCTCCTCACGCGTGCCGCGCGGCGGCAAGGGGGCGACATAGCCGACCACCAGCATCAACGCACCGACGACGATGAAGGTCACGATCCTTGCGCCGCCCCCCGCATTGGAGAGATCGACGAAGAACAGCTTGAGCACCACCAGCACCAGCAGCGCCGCCCCCGCCAGCCAAAGCGGCCGCAGCGCCCGGCGGTGCGCAGCCAGCATCAGCCCGAGCGCGAGCAGGGTCCACAGGATGGCAAGTCCGGTCTGGACGACGAAATCGCCGAGCAGGGCATCGCTGTTCCACGCCACGCCGAGCATCTGGTGAGCGAAGCGCAGCCACATCATATTGATCGCGACGAAGCCCAGCCCCGCCAGCGCGATCCATGCCCCCCGCAACCAGCCCGAACCCGCATAGGGCGGGTCGGCGGCGAGGATGCTTCGCCACCACAGGATCAGCGAGGCAAGGCCGAGCAGCACCGTGAGATCGACGGGGTTGAGCAGCGGCAGATAGGGAAGCGGCCGGGCATCGCCCTCCGCCACCAGAGCTGCGAGCAGCGTCCCGCCATAGACAAGTGCCGCAAGCAGCACGGCTGCCTGGAGATGATAGCCGGCACGGTGGAGATCGAGTGGCCAACGCGCCGCCCCCCGCCCGGCCCATAGCGTCAATGTCAGCAGGATCGCGGTCGCGCTGACCAGGAACACCACTCCGGCCCAGCTGCTGTTCCAGAGATTGCCGCGATCGACGCCGAGCCACAGGCAGTCGGCGAGCAGCAACGTCGCCAGCCAGACGCCGCCGACATGGCTGGCGCGGGCCAGCAGGAAAGACGCCGATCCCGGAACGGCGTCGCTGTCATTGGCCCGGAGCAGATGGATGTGCAGTGCGGTCACGACGATCCAGATCGCCCAGCCGGGGGTGTAGAGAATATGCTCGTCGAGGGTCGCCTGGGCCAGCCAGCCGACGAACAGCACCAATATGGTCACCCGCCCCGGCCAGCGCGCGACGGCCCAGCCGGTCCGCCGCCCGAACCAGGCTGCGGCCCAGGCGCTTGCGACGATCGCGAGCATGGCGAGCTGCGACTGGAGCGAAGGTGGGAAGAGCGGCGCGGGGTAAAGGTGGGAGCCGTCGGCGGGGAGATAACGGCAGATTTCGGCGGTCAGCGTGAGGCACCAGAGCAGGAAGGCGAACAGGAAGGCGGGCTTGGCCAGCCCGGCCTCGAATCCCGCATGGCGGAGGGCCCAGCGCGACCCGCTGTGCGGCAGGGGGTCGCGCAGCCACCGGGCGACCGCAAAGGCGGGCAACGCCACCAGCAGACCGGTCATGAACACCGGGTTGAGCAGCGGCAGGGCTGATATATTCCCTCCGATCATCCCCATGAACATCAGCGCGGCGACGAGGATGAGCAGCAGCCCGAACAGCCGCGGCATCCAGCGCGCCTGGCGCATGCCGACCCAGAAGGCTCCCACCCCTTCGAGCGCCCAGGCCGATCCGGTCCAGCGCGCGCCGAGCGCCAGCGGGATGGCGAGGGTGGCGAAGCCGATTCCGATCGCCAGCATCGTCTCAGCCAGTAGGCGGAAAGCCTCCCCGCCCCGCCGCATCACCGCCATCGCCAGGGTGAGATAGAGCGCACCGAAGCCGAGCGCCGCGAAAGCGCTGCCATAGGTAAGGCCGCGGACCAGCCCGACCTCGAGCCCGAACCCTGCCAACGCGACCCCGAACAACAGGCTGCTGTCGACCATGCGGCCGACGGGTCCCTGCCGGTTGCGCGCATAGAGGATCGCGGCGGCGAGATAGATCACGACCGAGAGAAACAGGAAGATCTGCGCGACCACGAAATCCGCCGGGCGATAGCTGAGCACGCCCCAGAAGGTGGCTATGCCGAAGGTCGCGGTGAAGCCGATCAGATTGATGCTGCGCCAGGGCCGTTTCCAGGCGAGCGCCAGCACGCCGATGTTGAGCAGCGCATGATAGGCGAACATCGCCGCGACCGGCCCGCCCTCGCCCCCGAGCAGAAGCGGTACCGCATAGCCGCCCACGAAGGACGCCGCCGCCAGCCCCTCGGCATCCTGAAGCAGCGCCAGCGCACAGCCGCCGAGACAGACGAGCACCATCAGCGCGAACGCCGCGGGCAATGGCAGCACCGGGTAGAGGATCGCCCCCGCAAAGATCGTCAGATAGAGGATTGCCACGCCGCCGCCTTGCAGCGCCAGCGCGAAGCCGGGCCGTGCGGTACGGCGGTTGAAGCCAATGACGAGCAGCGCGATCCCCGCCGCCGCGACGAGCGCGAGCCGCAGTTCGATCGGGAGCAGACCCGCCCCCGCCGCCCACCGAGCGAGAAAGGCGAGGCCGATGAACAGCACCACCAGCCCGGCCCGGACGATCGTGTTGCCTCCGAGCAGCCAGTCGCGCGCCGCCGTGAAGCCGCGTTCGGCAATGCCGGGTTCAGCGGGAATTTCGATCGCGGGGGACGGCGCTGCGACCACAGAGGGTTGGACGACAGGAACGGGTCGGGGCGCCACGATGTCGCCTTGCACGACTTTGACGGTCATCGGGCGCTCCGGTTCGGATGTCCGGGCGGAGTCTTCGGCCGGAAGAGCGCCGTGCGCTGCGAGCATCGCCGCGATCTCGGCGCGGACCGCCTTGCGCAGTCCCCATCCGGCGGCAGCCCCGGCGAGTCCGCCGAGGATCATCCCGACCTGATCGAATTCCGCCGCCATCCAGCCGAGCAATGCCCCGACCACAACGCCCCAGAGGATCATCCGCTCGTCTCCGCAAAACCGCGCAAGACCGCCCTCGGTATAGCAGCGGCCTTGGATCGTCACCCCAGCGGTGGCTGCGTCCATGTCTCTTTTCGTCGGCAACGGCATCCGGGAAGAAAACAACCATGGGTGCCAGCCTTTGCTGGCATGGCGGACGGCAGGGGATTAAGCGCCGGTCTCATGGCTGACTCCACGCTCCGCATCCTCGTCGACGCCGATGCCTGTCCGGTGAAAGAGGAAATCTACAAGGTCGCGTGGCGACTGGAGGTAC
>NZ_JAGMXV010000227.1 GCF_018006725.1 Rhizorhabdus sp. | reverse complement strand
TCGCGACGCGATCGAGGACATTATCGAGCCCTATCTGTTGCAGCAGGGCTTCCTGCAACGCACGCCGCGCGGCCGCTTGCTCACGCCGCTGGCGTTCAAACATCTGGGCTTGGCCGAGCCCGCGCGCAGCGCCGCGCAATTCGGGCTGTTCGGCGAGGAGGACACATGAGCGTCCATCGCCTGCCGGTCCGCGTCTATTACGAGGACACCGATTTCTCTGACCCGCCATTGTTGTAGTATGCAGACTTGCCGATCTCTTTGCCTTTCCCGCCTTTTTCAGGGAAAAGTTGCTTCCCGAAGAGCGCGGCACTGTTCAGGTACGGCGTATATTCGTAGGGCATCCGCTTGCGGCCTGGATGCACTACAATACAGCCAATCAAGGTGCGGAAAGCGACTCGCGTTTCGGTCGCCTTCGGATTGGTCTTGAGCGCTGTGACGAGCTTCTTAACCTCCGAGCAGTAAAGCTCTCCGAACTTCGGATGGTCGAACGGGATCACGTTTCCGCTACCGTCGCCGAGCAACTGCAAGCGCGCATCAATATTTTCTCGCTCCAGGTCGCACTCATCGATCAGTTTCAGTAGCTCATCGGGCTTACGACGACTGTTCGCGATCGCGTAGGATAGGCGTTCGATCTCGGCAGTGAGTTTGCGGCGTCGACGTTCAAGCGTCTCGCGTTCGCTGCCTTTCTTTCGATCGTTCTTGCGCTCTTCTTGCCAGGCGCTCATCGCTTCCTCGATGGCCTTTGGAGAGAGCAGCTTCACATCGATGTTGCGGCAAACGTCTTTGAGTATGACGTCCATGTCAAAGCTACGGGTATGCTCGCAGGTCCCGCGTTGATGCGCGTTGGCGCATGCTGCGCGCGGGCCGCCATCGCGAGACGACTGCGCAATTCGCATGTGGCCATTGCAAACCCCACATCGAAGGGTCCCAGCAAGCGGATGTTCATTGTTGCGCGGAACTACCTCGCGACGCCGCGGCTTGCCGCTCGGTCCGAACATACGGACAGCGCGCTCGCTGCGTAGCTTTTGCGTCATATCCCATAGCTTTTGTGGAACAATCCGAAGCTCAGGCTTCATGACAATGAGGTGATGTTCCTCCGGATTGCGGCGCTTCTGCTTCTTCTGCGTCTCCGGATTGAGAATTGTTGAGCGAACGTTCCAGTGGATCACGCCGACATACAGCTCGTTGCCGAGGATGCCGCGGCCGTTACGACCACCCGTGATGCACTGATGATTCCAGATCGTGCGACCAACTTTGTTCTTGTGGCGAGTGGCGCCGGGCGTAGGCACGCCTTCGCGCGTGAGATCGGCGGCAATATTTCTGGTTGACCGACCGGCGGCGTACTCCTCGAAAATACGAAGTACGATCTTCGCCTCATTCTCGTCGATCGAACGCTCACCCGGCGCTCCAGGCGTCGGCCGATAGCCATAAGCATACGAGCCGGGAATCTTCCCGTTGACCACAGCGTTGTCGTGCCCGCGCCGAACCTTTTCGGCAAGCTGGGGCTTGTAGATCGTATTGTAGAGACTCGCGATGCTGATATCGGTAGCGGTCGCGTAAATCCCCTTCTGATCCATCAGCTCGACGCGATTAAACTCGAAAATCTGCTTTAGACGCTGGATCGTTGCCGGATCGCGCGACAGACGGTCAAAATGCTCGACGATAATCACATCAAAGTCGTGGCTCCGCACGCCGTCGAGCAGTCGCTGATAGCCGTCCCGCGCATCTTCGGTCAGACCGGACTTCGCCGCATCGACGAATTCACCGATGACATCGAGATTGTTGCGTTCGGCGACCTTACGGCAGAGCAATATTTGACCGTCAATCGAGGTCGCCTTTTGCATGTCGCTCGAATAACGGGCGTATATCACGGCTCTCTTTTTGGGTGACACCATCGTCATGTCGTTCCCCTATCGGCTGTCCCAAACCGTCTCTTCCATCCCTTGCAATTTGGCGTCCGATGGCGCGCGCCAACTCTAGCCAAATCTCCTCATTGTCGGGATTGTCCCAGCTACGAGGATGGGAAGGGTCAAGCGGTCGAATGATCGCCTTTTGCTCCCGAGACGATCGTATCCGGGCACGCATTAAAGCGCCCAACAGCTTAGTGGAAATTGCCGCGCAGCGCTATAGGCGGGCGGCAATGACGACTTGCACAGCGTGCTTCCGAAGTGCGGAAGTTAGATTGCGTCTGTTGTGACCTCCGTTTGACTCTTCGATTTTTTATCGCGCGATCATGCGATCGCTTTTTCAGCGCAAACTGTTTTATCGGCAGCGATCGCAACCCGGCAGGATGCGGGGCGCAAACAAACATAACGGTTACTTTGAAAGCGCCCACGAAACGCTCAATCCGCGCGGTTGTGACTCCAACTATGTTGGCCGCAGTGCCCATGAATGAGAATGCGAATTTCCAGGCAGTATAAAGCCCTGCGTCGAGCGTCTTCGTAGTTTCGCGAAATTGAGCGCAGGCGAACACGGCCTGGTGAAGCAACAGGACGCAAGATGCCTGCGCATGGCGGTGATGAGTAAGGAGAGTTTCGCTCGCTCTGTCGTGATCGGCTGCGGATGAAGCCTTGCCGATCCGTGGAGGGGAGAGATGGTCTCGGCCATCTCTCCCCCGCGACTACCGCCTGTGCGATGGCAGGGCCGCGCACGCGCAAGGCGGCGCATCGTTTTCACGCGCCCAATCCGTCCAATCCACCTCGCTTGTCGCGCAGCCCGGCCATGCTCGCCGATAGCCGCCCCCCTCTCTGCCGAGCGCTCACGCGCCCCCGGGAGGCATGGCGGGGGCCATGCCTCCGGCCTGCACAGAAAAAGGATTGGAACAATGGCAAGGACATCGAAGATGGCGAGGGCCGGCACGGTTGCGATGGTGGCGGAAGCAGCGGCAGACGCGGACGTTCGCAGCGTCGGAGAAACGGAAGCGGTTGCGGCGGTTGAGACCGGCGCGGAAACCGTGTCAGTCGCGGCAAACGGCGAGACGGTTCTCATCCCGCTCAACAAGCTGAAGAAGTCACCCCGCAATGCGCGCAAGACCCCGCACAGCGAGGCGGAGATCGAAGCCTATGCGGCCAGCATCGCCGCCAAGGGCATCCTGCAAAACCTCGTGGTGGAGCCTGAGCTTGACGCGGAGAAAAAGCCGACCGGCTTCTATCTCGTCACCATCGGGGAAGGCCGCAGGCTGGCGCAGTTGCTGCGCGTGAAGCGCAAGCAGATCAAGAAAACGGAGGGTATCCGCTGCGTCATCGACACGGCGAACGATCCGTTCGAAATCAGCCTTGACGAGAATGTCACGCGCACCGCCATGCACCCCGCCGACCAGTTCGAGGCCTTCCGCGAGCTTGCGGAACATCGCGGATGGGGCGCGGAGGAAATCGCGGCCCGCTTCGGCGTCACCGCGCATGTGGTGAAGCAGCGGCTTCGGCTCGGCGCGGTCAGCCCGAGGCTGATGCAAGTCTATCGTGACGGCGGCTTGACGCTCGACCAGTTGAGGGCCTTCGCCATCACCGAGGATCACGCCCGGCAGGAGCAGGTTTACGAGAACCTGTCCTATAACCGCGATCCGTCCTTCATCCGCCGCGACATCATGAAGACCCACATTCCGGCAACGGATCGGCGCGCGATCTTCATCGGTGCGGAAGTCTACACGGAAGCAGGCGGCAACATTGTCCGCGATCTGTTCACGGAGGATCGTGGCGGCTTCTATGAAGACGCCGCGCTATTGGAGCGGCTTGTCATCGAGAAACTGGAAGGCATCGCCGCGCAGGTTCAGGAGGCGGAAGGCTGGAAGTGGGTTTCGGTTCATATCGATTATCCCCACGCCCACGGCCTGCCGCGCACCTATCCGCATCCGGTGAAGCTTTCCGAGGAAGACGAAGCCGCCTGCGCTGTCGCACAGGAGGAATATGACCGCCTGTCGTCGGAGTATGAAGGCGCGGAGGAGCTTCCCGACGACGTGGACCAACGGTTCGGGGAGCTTGAAGCCGAGATCGAGCGCATCGACGCCAAGCGTCATGCTTACGATCCTGACGAGATCGCGCGCGGTGGCGTCTTTGTCGTGCTGTCGCCGGACGGAGAAGCCCGCATCGAGCGCGGTTTCATCCGTCCAGAGGACGAGAAGCCCGAAGCGGAGGAAGCCAGCGATGGCGAAACCGTCATCGATGGCGTGCGCGTCAACGGTGATGGCGAGATCATCGAGGACGGCGACGATGCAGCCGCACATAACGCCGACGACGAGGACGCAGGGGATGACGGCACGCCGCTGTCCGACCTTCTCGTCCGCGAGCTGACCACGCATCGCACCCTTGGCCTGCGGGTCGCCCTTGGCGAGCAGCCGGACATGGCCTTAATCGCCGTCACCCATGCGCTCGCCGCGCAGAGCTTCTATCGCGGCGGTGACGCCCATTGCCTCGACATCCGCACCGTCAGTCCACCCCTTGGCGGACACGCGGACGGCATCGAGGATACGGCGGCGGCAAAGGCGCTCGCGGATCGTCACGCCGGATGGGCGGCGGACATGCCGCGCGACGTGGCGGACCTGTGGGGCTTCATCACCGGGCTGGACCATGCAAGCGTCATGGCGCTGTTCGCGCATTGCGCCTCGCAGACCGTTAACGCGGTGAAAGTGCCTTGGGAGCGCAAGCCGCGCGCGCTTGAGACGGCTGACAAGCTGGCAAGCGCACTTGCGCTCGACATGACCGCGCACTGGACGCCGACGGTGCGAACCTATCTCGGCCGCGTGACGAAGGCGCTCATCCTCGATGCTGTACGAGAGGCCGTCAGCGGTGAGGCGGCGGATCGCATCGCCAGCATGAAGAAGCAGCCGATGGCAGAAGCCGCCGAGCAGCTTCTTGCCGGGACGGGATGGCTGCCGCCGCTGATGCGCACCGCGCCGGTTGCGGAAGCGTCGGGTGGGTCTGTCGAGGACATCGGCGCGACCGAGGCAAGCGAAGGCTTCCCCGAAGCCGCCGAGTGAGCCGCCGCGGCCGGGGTCGCATCGCGCGGCCCCGGCCAGCTTTCTGACATCGCTCGAGAATGTTCCGGCCGCGCCTGACCGGCGCGGCCGGAGACCTCGACCGCACGACAGCAGGACACGAGACCATGAAGACCGATGCAAAACAGCGGGCGACACTGACCCGCATGGAGACGGCGCACGCCGAGACCGCGCGCCACCTTGCCGTCATCGAGCGGCAGGTTGAAGCGCGCGCCGAACGCATGACGACGAGCAGCCGCGTCAAGGCTCGCCAGTTTGGCCGTGCCTCCGCCACCTGGAGCCGCGCCGACGAGCGCGACGTTCAGGCTAACGTCGCGGCGCTGCGCTTTGCGCGGCGCGGCGAGATCGATGCGCTGTCCCAAAAGCTGGCGCGGCAGGCCGGAGCCATCGCGGCACACTGCGTTCGCTGCCGGATCAACGAACCGGCAGGGGAGGGCGTGTCATGATGCCGCGCTTTCCCCGCACCGAAGCCCTGATCCCCGACGAACTGCTGGCCAAGCTGATCGAGAACGGCCGCACCAGCGAGGAGCGTGACGGCTTCGATCCGTTCCCGGTCGTGAAGCTGTTCACGCCTGATGGTGCCGCGACATGGCTCATCACGGAAGCCTGTCCCGAAGGCGAGGACGTTCGCCTGTTCGGCCTGTGTGACCTTGGCATGGGCAGTCCCGAACTCGGCTACCTGATGCTCAGCGAGATCGAGGACGTGCGCGGCAAGCTCGGCCTGCCGGCCGAGCGCGACCTCTATTTCAAGGCCGAACACCGGCTCAGCACCTACGTCAAGCTCGCGTGCCATGCCGGGATGATTGTCGCTTGAAATCGCGATCCGGCGCGTGGTCGTGACGCGCCGCATCGTCTCCATCATAACGGAGGCACCGACATGATCGCGCTAATCGCCGTCATCGTCATGCTGATCGGCATGATGTGTGTCCTCGCCTACACGCTGGCGATTTACGCGCTGCCCTTTATGCTCGCGCTCGCGGCGATGCGCTTCGCCTACGGCACCGGAGCTGGATGGATCGGCGCCGGTATCGTCGGCATTGTCGCTGGCGTTGCATCCTTCGGCATTCTGACCCTTCTGTTTGCCATGCTGCGCGCCCCGATCCTGCGGGTCGCATTGGCGCTCATATTCGCCACGCCTGCCGCCGTGGCGGGATATGCGCTCGTGCATGGCGTCACCGGCGAGGCCGTTCCACCGCTGGTGTGGCGGCAAATCGTCTGCCTCGCAGGGGGCGCATGTGTCGGCGTGGCCGCCGTGATACGGTTGGCAACATCCGCTAGTCCGCAATCCTGAGCCGGTTCGTTGAACGCGGAAGTTATCGGCGCACAAAATATTCCGTGCCGCCCCTGAGCGTGGGCGTCGCCCTGCGGGCCGGGCTCTATGCGCTGCTGCGGCGGCTTCCGAAGCCCCTTGCGGGTCTTCGCCTTCGGTCACGATCCTTGACGCGAAGAGAGGCGGCGGACATTCGCCGGTCGCCCCCGGCTCGCGTCAGCATCGCGTTTGGCGGTCCTAGCCAGCAGCGGAGCGGCAGACGTTCGTCAGATAGAGTTACACCCTGACCTTCGCGCTGGACCATGGTGTCGATCGAGGCCGGGAGCGAGTCGCAGCGGCTTGTGCTGGGAGGGCGCCATTACCTTTGTTGGCGTTTTCTTGCCGTGCCGAACACGATGGCGATGCGAGTGACGGGCGGATGGCCCGGACCTTTCGATTGTCGTCGATGACGGCGACATTCAGGACATCATCGTCTTGCCGTTGAGGTTCGGGTCCGTTCTTGATGGAGCCGAGATAGCCGTGTGCGGCGCGAAGCGAGAAAGTGTGCCTCCGATCGCCATCGCCAGATCGCGGTTTCCTCTGACTGTCCTTTTCAAGCCGCTCCCACGGGCGTCCTCGATTGGTTTGGTCTGACCGAAGACCGGCGACGAAAGCGTCGCCTCGATCTTGAACCTGCAACGTCCGCCGCCAGCTTTTTTCCGCCGCCTTCGGCTTTGCATCGCGAGCCAAAAAAGCTGTCGCCGGCCGCCCTCCACGTTGTTTCGGCCCCAAGGGTGCAGGCCGATCGTCCCCGGTCCGTCGACCATCATCGAGGTCGCGATGGGCGCGGCCCGACCAGCAGAAGGAAACCACGACATGGCTACGATCGGCACTTTCTCCCGCACCGAGAACGGCTACAGCGGCTCGGTCAAGACACTCACCCTCAACGTCAAGTCGGTGAAGTTCGTCGCCGCCGAAGGCGACAACGAGAAGGGTCCGGACTACCGC
>NZ_JAGMXV010000035.1 GCF_018006725.1 Rhizorhabdus sp. | reverse complement strand
GCCCGAGACATGGTAAACCTTGTCCGCCAAGTTGCGGACATAGAACGCGGCGGAGACCTTGCTTTCCATGATCTCCTTCCAGCTTAGCCGCATCGCGATCGTTGAGTATCCGCTGAGACGGGTTCCCGGCGTCGAGCTGCCGTTGGTGCTCGAGAAGAAAGTGTGCGTCTGCTTGTAGAAATCGGTGCGCAGTTCCACCGTGCCGAGTTCGGCCGGGACCGGAAACTTCACCGTTGCATTGGCCGAGCCCGCCCATTTGGGAGAGTCCGGATAGCTGTCCACCGAAAGGTTGCCCACAAATGGGATCGGCACCAGCGACTTCGTATATTTTGCATCGGTGTAAGCAAGATTGCCGCCCACGGTCAGCCAATCGGTCAGGCTGACATTCGCATCCAGTTCGAGCCCCTTAGTCACGGCCTCTGGCACGTTGACGGTGAAGCCGGCCGGTGCGCCGCCAACCACGGCGTACAGGGCGCGCTGCGCATTCTTGACGACAATCCGGTAAGCCGCGAGATTGAACTGCGTCGGCACGTCACCGATCCGGCCATTGAACTTATAGCCGAGCTCAAAATCGCGAACCTTTTCGTTCTTGAACAGGTTGGCCGGCTTGCCGGTCAGGGGATCGGTGAACGGCGCAACCGTTCCATTGAGATTGCCCGAACGGAAGCTTCCGCGCTGGCTGACATAGATCATGCTCTCGCGGTCAAGCTGATATTGCAGACTAGCGGTCCAGGCAGGCGCGGAAAGCTTCTTGCTCTGGGTGGCGGCCGCCGAATTCGGATCGACGCCGAACACGTTGCCGGCAGCCTGCGTGATACCGACCTTATCCCAAGTATAGCGACCACCGGCCGTCGCCGTGAGCGCGTCGGTAACCTTGTAGCTCAGCTGAGCGAATACTGCCTTCGATGACTGCCGGTTGCGATATGCATAGGCAATATCCGCGATCGGAGCCGGCAGGCCGAGATCGGCGCCGATATTGATCGGGATGACCTCGAACCGGCGCTGGCGCGAGTAGAACGCGCCTGCGGTATAATCGAGCCTGCCATCGGACGTGGTGCCCTGAACCTGCAACTCGTTCGTGAAGATGTTCGACCGGAAGGTCTGGCCGCCCGGCGCACCGGTGGCCTCGATCCCGCTGAGCTTGAACAGCCACAGGCCCCCGAACGGACCGCCGGTGAGGTTTCCGGGGGTGGTTGCTCGCCCATTCATGTAGGAGAAGATGTTCTTCAGCTTCGCGTCGTCGCTGATTTCGAACTCGGTCGTATTAGATACGAAGATGTTTCGGGCATCATGCGGCAGATCATATTGGAGGAAAGTCTTGTACGGGTTCTCGTGCGAGAACCTTGTATAGCCTTCGACGGCTCCAGGGAAAAATGCCGGCGCCGCGGGGCCGTCATTGCGACCGTAAATAGTCGCAAGAGTGCTGTCCCACAGCGTTCCCGTGGTGTTGAAAAAATGGTTGGTCCCGTCGCTGTTGAACTGGGTCGCGGGATTGCCCGGCGTCGTGGCGACCGAATTATAGTTGATGATGTTGCCCGCACCCTCGGTGCCCTTAGCGCGATCATATTGGACGATCGTCACATTCTTGAAACGGTCAGCTGGGGTGAACAGGATCGTCGCTCTCCCGGAGCGGGTGTCCTTGTCGCCGAGCGTGTTGCCGGTGTTGATGTTGGTGACATAGCCGTCCTGACGCGTGGCATCGAAGGCGAGCCGGATCGCCAGCTTACCTTCGACAATCGGAAGATCGATCGCGCCCTGCGCTTGGGCCAGATCGCGCGATCCACCGCGCACGATGATATAACCCGCCAGTTCATCACCTGGCATCGGCGTCGAATAGAGCACGGCGCCGCCGGTCGCATTTCGGCCAAATAGCGTGCCCTGCGGTCCCTTCAGGACCTGGATCGATCCTAGGTCGAAGAAAGCTGTCGCGGTGTTGTTGGGATTATATGGCGCTTCATTGACGTAAGTCAGAACCGCAGGGCTCGTGCCCGAAAACGGATCGAGCGACTGACCGCGCATGCTGAAGCTGAGCTGGTTGGAATTCTGGCCGTTCTTGACCTGAAGGCCTGGAACGAGCGAGCCCATGTCCTGTTCACTGACGATAACCCGGGTCTGTAGAGTCTCCGCGTTGAATGCAGCGACCGATACCGGGACCTTAGACAAAGATTCCGAGCGACGCTGCGCGGTCACGATGATGTCGGCGGCATCGGTGACTGCGTCCGCTGCCTGCGGTGTTCCAGTCGCTGCTTGCTGGGCATGTGCAGCTGCGCATGGCGCTATGGCGACGAAAGCGACGGTGCTGCCGAACAGCGCGGCGCGGCGCGAGAAACCCCGATATGTCTTCATCTTCGATCCTCTCCGTAATCAGCCGTATTATGTTTTTTTTCGAGAAGTGCGATCGGCACCTTCAACAGCAACGTTGACAGCTATTGTCTGCAGCGTCAACAGCTGAGTTGACTTGCCCGGAAATCCGTGGTGGCTAGCTGGGATCAAGGGAGAGATGTCGTGGTCACGCTTTCGGATCTGCGCGATATTGCTGCGGCACTGGAGCTCGATGCAGGCTCACCATTGTCAGATGTCGATGCGGCATTGATCGCCCTCGGCGTTGCGATTTCGGTGACCTCGCTCAACCGCGGTGCCATCGAACGGCGGATCGGCGACGCGCTTGAGGCCGGTGCCAGCGTCGGTCAGATACAAGAGATCATCTCGCTGATTTCCGGCTTGGGCGTTCATTCGTTGATGGTAGGTGCCGTCCCGTTGCTCGAACAGGCTCGCGCCGAAGGTATCGACATCGCCGACGAACTATCGTCGCAGCAGCAGGCCTTGTGGGACCAGCATGTCGGCGACGATCCGTTCTGGACGGGGTTCGAGCGTGAGTTGCCTGGCTTCCTGCGCGCGATGCTGCTGCTGTCTCCGGACCAGTTCGCCGCCTTCTTTGAATATTGTGCCCTCCCATGGAAAAGCGGGCAGGTGCGTGCGCGCACGAAGGAGTTGGTGGCGATGGCAAGCGATGCCACGCCGACCCATCGTTTCATGCCGGGTTTCCGCCTTCATCTGGCCAACGCCGTGGCGCTGGGCGCGGGCGCAACAGCGATTGGGCAAGCGCTCGACATCGCCGCGGCGGCGCCCGAGCACAGCGGCACCAACTAGGGCTCCTAATTCGGCATCCGCACCTTCGGGCAGACCTCGGTCGCCAGGCGCCGCACCGATTCTTCCCAAGGCTTGGGATCGTCGATGCTGTCATGCTGGTTGTAGACGATCTGGCCCCAGCCACCGACCTTGTCGGCAAGCGCTTCGAGCTTCTCGATCGCGGTCTCGGGTGATCCGCACAGCACGACATGCTCGGCCAGGAAATCCTCGTCGATCGTCTCAGGCGTGACGTCTAAGCCAGAGTCGGCGATAATCCCGTCGAACAGCCGGAACTTGATGTAGATTTCCTTGAGATATTTGGCCCAGGTCTGGGCGAGGCCACTCTTCAGGAACAGCCGCTTCGCCTCCGCATCGGTGTCGGCGATGAACACATCGCGGCAAACGCGGTAGCGCTTCCGATCCGCGACGCGTCCCTTGCTCTCCATTGCCGCGGCCCAGGTGTCCCAATGCGCGCGCATCTGCGGCGTACCGCCAAAGAAGGAGATCGGGCTGTAGTCGCGCTCGCCCGCGAACTTCATCGAAGACGAATTTTGCGACAGGCCGGTGACCGCGATTTCCAGCTTCTCGCGGCCGCCATAGGGTCCGTTGTCGGCGATGATGACGTCATATTCGGGCATGGTCTTCGGCCCCGGAAAGCCGGCCTGATAATATTTGCCCTTCTCGAGGAAAGGCTTGCCCTCCCACACCCGCTCCATCAGGTGCAACGCCTCCAGCTGTCGGGGCGGCAGTTCGAAGATATTGTCGAAGCCGTGGAGGATGGCGTCGGTGTGGTGACCGCCCGGCGCAACGCCCAGGAAGTAGCGCCCCTCCATGACCTGGCTCAGCCAGCCGATCCGGATCGCGAGTGTCGCAGGGTCGTGGTAGGGCAGCAGATGCGCCATCGGCGCGAAGCGGATATTCTTGGTGGTCTGTGCGCAGGCCGCGATGATCGCCTCCGGCATCGGGATATTTTCCCAGCCAAGCGTATAATGTTCGCCGATCATATAGTCAGTATAGCCCGCTTCGTCGGCGATCCGCGCGATATCCAGCGCCCAGTCGAACACCTGGCGCGCCGTGCGGCTCGGCGGATTATAGGGGGTCATGAAGATCCCGCACTGCATGGGCATCTTGTCTCTCCTGAATTTTTATCGGGCGATCAGACGAAGATTCCGTCCGCGTCCTTCGTCGAGAAGCGTGGCGCGACCTTGCTGATGAACTTTTCGAGCTCTTCCTGATTGGCTTCGGGTTCGAGATGGCCCTGGCCGAACATCAGGAACAACTCATCGAAGCCGAGCCGATCGTGCGCCTCGCCGATCTTGTCGGCAATTTCGTCGGCGCTGCCGATCAGAACGTTCGGCGGCCGCTGGCCCAGCGGGATGAACCATTCGTCCCAGAACCACAGATGCTCTTCGAGCAGCTTGGCAGCGCGGTCCTTGTCGTCAGTGAGCATCAGGAAGCCACCCCAGGCCGACGCATCGGTGCGGGTGACTTCGCGCCCGTTCTTGGCAGCGGTGGCGATGTAGCGATTGTTCAGCGATTCGCAGAAATCAAGGTTGTCCGACAGGACGATCAGCTTGCCGCCCTCTTCCGCCCAGAAATCGATGGTACGGCCCGACGCCGCGAAGCCGCCATAAATTGGGGGATGCGGGCGCTGATAGGGCAGCGGCGCGATGCCGATCTGGCGAACGATGCCGTCGGCATCCTGGCCCTTGCCATATTTAGCGTAGGCCGGATGGCCAGCCGAACCGCCCTCCGGAGGGAATTGCCAGTTCTCGCCTTTGTGGCTGAACACATCGTTGGTCCATGCTTTCTTAACGACGCGCACGCCCTCTTCGAACAGCGAGCGATTCTTCGCATCCTGCTGGTCGCGCGCCTTCACATTGTCGGGGGTGGTGGCGCTGACGCCTTCCTTGATGCCGTAGGCGTCAACCCAGCGGGCATGATAGCCGCGAGTGAAGCCGCAATAGAGCCGGCCCTGCAGCATATGGTCGAGCGTCGCGATCTCTTCGGCAACGCGCACCGGATTGTGCGTGGTCATGGTGTAGCCCATGATACCCGCCTTCATCCGCTTCGAATGCTGTCCCACGAACAGGCTGAACATTCCAGGATGGTTGTTCGCCTCGAAGCCTTCGATCTGGAGATGATGTTCGGGCTGGCAATAGCCGTAAAAGCCAAGCTCGTCGGCGAGCTGAACATAGCCCCGCACCTCTTCAAGGAAGCGCTGATACAGCTCAGGACGCTGCCCCGCCATACCCTGTTCGATCTCGTGGCGGCGTCCGACGACGCCCGTCTGCATCAGGTGATACCGCATCCTGCTCCCCACATACTGGGCCGCGCCTTGGTCAACGCCGCGCTGTCAATACTAGTGTTGACGCGATATCGTAGGCATTGGCAAATCTGTCAACTCCTGTGTTGACTAATGGCCCTTGTTTTTTCCATAAGCTGGTTCCAGCCCCATCAAGCGGGTTACGGAGAGGGACCGATGACGCCAGTTATCACGACTGAGGTATCGACGCTTGGCGACCTTTTGCTGCGGTCAGCCGCACGATATCCCGATAGGCTTGCGCTCGTCCTTCCGTCCGTTACCGCCACCTTCGCGCAGCTGCGGGACGGCGCCTTCCGGGTCGCCCGCGCTCTGCACGGCATGGGAATTCGGCGCGGTGAGCATGTTGCCCTGCTGATTCCCAACAGCATCGAGTTCGCGGAGGCGCTGTTCGGAACGATGCTGGCGGGCTGCGTCGCTGTCCCGCTCAACGCGCGGCACCGCGCTGCCGAGCTTGGCTTTATCATCGCCAATGCTGAAGCGGCCGCGCTACTCACCAGCCGGCATGACGACGATCCGGTCGATTTCCTCACGATCATCGACGAGGCGATTCCTTCGGCCGACGCCGCGCCGATGCTGCGCAGAATCGCGCTGATCCGCGGCGAGGGACGGGGCGCCGTGCTGGGCCGCGACGATTTCCTCCGCCATGCTGACTATGTCGGCACGGCGGAGATCGAGCATGTCCGCCGTAGCGTCCGCCTGCGTGATCCCGCGATGATCATCTACACCTCGGGTACGACGGCCAATCCTAAAGGCTGCGTACTCCCGCATGAGGCCGTCACGCGCGGTCCGGTCGAACGGGCCCGCCATCGCCTTTCCGCAGGCGGGCATGACGTTACCTGGGCGGCGGGGCCGCTATTCCATATCGGCAGCTTGGCGCCCTTCGTCGGCAGCATCGGCGTTGCCGGCACCTTTCTGTGCGACACCTACTTCGAGCCGGGTCGTGCAATCGCCTTGATGGCCGATCATGGCGTCACCCTGGCGTGGCCATGGTTTTCGGCGATCGTCCAGGGGATCATCGACCATCCCGACTTCTCGGCCGAAAAATTCGCCACCCTGCGCCATCTGTTCATCATCGCGCCGCCGACCTTGGTGGATCGGGTGCAGGATTTGTTGCCGCATGCGGAAATCTTGCAGGCATGCGGGATGACCGAGACGGCCGGGGTCTTCGCGCTGTGCGGCGCCGAGGAAAGTCGCGAGTCGCGGTCGCACACCCATGGAAAGGCGGCGCCGGGCATCGACATCAGGATCGTCGATCCCGATAGCGGCGCCGATCTACCCGATGGCACGATGGGCGAGATACTCGTGCGCGGTTACAACGTCATGGACAGCTATTGGGCCGCGCCGGAAAAGACGCGCGAGGCGCTTGACGGCGGATGGCTGCACACAGGCGATCTCTACACCCGTCTGCCCGGCGGAAGTCTGGTGTTCGGCGGACGCTGCAAGGACATGTTGAAGGTGGGTGGCGAAAACGTCGCCGCGATCGAGGTCGAAGCTTTTCTCAGCACCCATCCCGCCGTCAAGACGGCGGAAGTCGTCGGCCGGCCGGATGCGCGGCTGGACGAAGTGCCCATCGCTTTCGTCGAACTCTATCCTGACCATGATGTCGACGAAGAGGCGCTGATTGCGCACTGCCGCGGCAGGATCGCCAGCTACAAGGTGCCACGCGCCATCCACTTCATGTCCACTGCTGACTGGCCCATGTCAGCCACCAAGATCGACAAGCGCGCCTTGCGGCAGCTGCTGGGTTAGGCGGCGCCTTGATCCTTCTTGCGCATGCCATCGATGAAGATCGACCAAAAGGCCTCGGCCACCTCGCGACCGGTCATGCCGCCGCCTGGAATGAACCAGCGATGCGTCCAGTTCAGCATGCCGAACAGCGCATTTTCGACCATGCGTGGCGGCACATCGCTGCGCAGTTCCCCTGCGGCGATCGATTCGCGGATGAAGCGGATCAGCATCTGATCGAACGCCAAGGTCTTCTTCATGATCTCCTGCGCCCACACGGTTTCTTCGGTGCCGACCTGGTGCATCTGCTCCTGGATGTAGACGAAGGTTGCCGGATAATTTTCCTCGTAGGAGACCATCAGCGCGACATAGATGGCGTGGAGCCGTTCGACCCAGCTGAGCGACTCATCGGCCAGCAGTCGTTCGGCCTCGGCGATGTTGACATCGAGACCGCCTTCGACGGTCTCGCGGAACAGCTCTTCCTTGCTGCCGACATAATAATAGACGGTCGCGCGATCGAGCCCGGCGGCGCGCGCTATGTCGATCAACCGGGTCGACTGATAGCCCTGCTCCTTGAACAGGTTGGCAGCGATCCTGACGAGCTCTTCCCGCTTCGCGGCGTAATCGGCGCTGCCATCTGCACGGGCCGAATGCCGCCGGCGGGAAATGTTGCTCACCTTGGTCATTCTGGTCCCCACGTCAACGCCGACTGGATCCGCTATTACAAGCCGGCGCGGTCAACGCAAGTCAACGTCCCGGTTGATCATTTCACATCGCCGTGGATGCTCGAAGCCCCAATCTCATGGTGATACCCACCCTCACTCATTTCCCGGTCGATCCGGCATTCGGCACTGGCATTTATCGTCGCCGGCTGCGCTTCGCAGCCTGGTCCGGGGGTGTCGCCGCGCAGGTCAGCGACACCCATCACGGCTATTGGCTCGATCTGCGGCACAACCGGCATCAGATCACGGCGATTGAGGCGGCCTTCCTACGCGCGCCTACCTACGCCTGTGCCGGCGCCGCCGCAGGGCTGGAGGCGCTGGTCGGGGTCCCGCTGGACGAGCCCGCCCAGGATATTCTTACCCGCCTGCCTGCCCAAGCCAACTGCACCCACCTCGGCGATCTCGCGCTGTGGGCGATTGCACATATCGGCCGCTCGGCCTTCTGGGACATCGAGATTCCCGACCAAAGCCATCATCCGGTCTGGATCACGATCGCGGCTGACGGCCGGCAGATCCATCGCTGGCAAATACTGGACCATGGGATCACCGCGCCGGAACATTTGTCCGGTCGTCCGCTGATGCGGGGCTTCGCACGCTGGGCGCACGCAGCATTCGACGGCGACGCCCTGCTCGCCGCGACGATGTTGCAAAGAGGGATCTTCGTTGCGCGCGGCCGCCAGCACATCGTCGATCGCCTTCCGCTGACGCCGCTTGCGGACGCCGCCGGAATGGAGGGCATGTGCTGGGCCTATTCAGGCGACCGTTTGACATCGGCGCATGGCACGATCGGCTACGTCCGCGACTTCACCGACACCATCGTCATGGACGAACCGCCGGAAGCTATTGCCCGGCGCTTCAGGGAGATTGAATCATGACCGAGATCGCCGACATCGAAGCGATCATCGAGGATGCCCGCAACGGCCTTCCCTACATCCTCGTCGACGCGCCCGACCGCGAGAATGAGGGTGACGTCATCATCCCGGCGCAGTTCGCGACGCCGCGCGCGATAAACTTCATGGCGATGCACGCGCGGGGGCTGATCTGCCTCGCCATATCGGGCGAGCGCGCGGGCCAGCTGGCGCTGCGGCCCATGACGCAGGACAACCGCGCGGGCCACGGCACCGCCTTCACCGTATCGATCGAGGCGCGCGAGGGCGTGACCACCGGCATTTCGGCGCATGACCGCGCGCACACCATCGCGGTGGCGATCGACGCCTCGAAGGGTGCCGCCGACATCGTCTCGCCCGGCCATGTCTTCCCGCTCGTCGCGCGCGAAGGCGGGGTGCTGGTGCGCGCGGGCCATACCGAGGCGGCGGTCGATATCTCGCGACTAGCTGGGCTCGCCCCAGCCGGAGTGATCTGCGAGATCATGAATGAGGACGGTTCGATGGCGCGGCTGCCCGAGTTGGTCGAGTTTGCGAAACGCCATGAGATGAAGATCGGCACGATCGCAGACCTGATCGCCTATCGCCGTCGATCGGAATCGCTGGTCGAGCGGGTCGCCGAGGCGCCGTTCGACAGCTGGTATGGCGACTTCCGGATCGTGGTCTACCGGAACCGCATCGATGGCGGGGAGCATGTCGCGCTGGTGCGAGGCGCGGTCAACGACAAGGTGCCTACGCTCGTCCGGGTTCATCAACTCGATCTGACCGCCGACATATTGGGCTGGCGGGCTGCGCATCGCGACTATGTGCCGGCAGCACTGCGGGCGCTTGCGGCGCATGACGGTCCAGCAGTCGCGGTGTTCGTACGCGATCCAAATCCGTCGTCGATCTCGGAACGGGTAAAGGGCAACCGCAAGGCCTACGCCGACACCCATGGCCATCGTGACTACGGCATCGGCGCACAGATCCTGCGCGACCTGGGCGTACGGGAGATGATCCTGTTGACTTCCAGCGCGGCGAAGTTGTCGGCGATCGAGGGGTTTGGCCTGTCGGTCATCGAGCGCGCCGCTCTCGTACCAGAGGGCGATCCGGCGGCGTAGATCCGATTGATGCCCAGAGCGGGCCATGTTGAACGAAGTGCCGGCGTTCTCCCCGACCAGACGACCGGTCGGGGAGAACGCCAGCACTGCGCGCTTGGACGAAGGTTATTTGGCGATCACGCCCGGATCACTGCTTGGGCAGACTGATCCGCGGCGCGACTTCCTTGGCAGCGAGTTCCAGCGAGTGGAACCATGGTGATGGATCGTCATAATAGTCGTGGCTTTCGATCTGCAGCGTGCCCCAACCGCCGCATTTCGTGAAAAGCTCGTTCATCTTTTCAACCACCGTGTCGGGCGACCCGACGATGAAGACCTTGTCGACGAGGAATTCCAGATCGGCGTCCAGTTCATCGATGCCATGATCCTTAGCGAAGCCCGCCATCATGCCGAAGCGGCGCCAGATCGGAATCAGATATTTGTTGAAGCAATAGCCGATCGGTCCTTCCATCACCTCGCGCTTGGCCTCCGCATCGGTGTCGCCGACGAAGATCGTGTGCGACACGGCATGGCGCTGGCGGTCGGGCGTGAACCCGGCCTTGATGTTCGCTTCCGAATAGATGTCCCAATGCCACTTGAGCGCTTCGAGGCCCGAGAAGATCGACACCGGCTTGAAGTTCTTCTCGCCGGCCAGCTTCATCGACGGCGACTTCAGGCTGAAACCGGTGACGGCGACTTCCGGGAAAGCGCCGCCCCATGGCGAAAAGTCCGCCAGCTTGTGCTGTTCGTCATCCTCGGTATGTGCTGGCTCTTCCTCGGGGAAGCCCGCATTCCAGTATTTGCCTTCGAAGAAGAACGGCTCGCGTGCCCAGATTTTTTCCATGATGTACAGGCTCTCGCGCACCATATCGTTGAGGCGCTTGCTCATCTCACCGGAGGCAAAGGCGGCCTTTGCGTCTTCTAGGCGATGGCCTTCCATATTTTCCCCGCGAATTCCGTGCATATAGGACGCGGCGGGATAGGCGCCGGCGCCTATGCCGAGGAAATAGCGACCCTCAAGGATCTGGGAGAGCCAGCCCACCGTCATCGCGAGCTTCGTCGGATGCTGGTGAGGCAGAAGATGCGCCATCGGCGCGAACTTGATGCGGCTGGTCTGCAATGCGGCCGCCGACATGATGAGCTCCGGGTTCGGAATATTCTCCCAGATCTGCGAGGCATGCTCGGAGATCATCATGGAATCGAAACCTGCCTTATCGCTCGCGATCGCGCTTTGTACCCCCCATTCGAACGTCTGCCGCGCCGTCCGGCCGGGCCGCATATAGGGGTGAAAGATCAGTCCAGTTTCCATCGTCACGACATGCTCTCCATTTTTACGCCATTTGGCGTAAAAAGAACCGATTGCCTTAAAATGTCAAGCCGAAAGAGGGCTGGCGCATCTCCGCGATTTTTCCCAAAGAAGCATGATGCCGCGCGCGAAGACACCATCGATCGAAGGGATGAAGGAGGGCCGCGCGCGCCTGATCCTGACCGCAGAGTCGCTGTTCGCGCGCAGTGGCATCGAGGGCGCTTCGCTGCGCGAGATTGCAGCGGCGGCAGGACAGAAAAACCACAATGCCGTGCAATATCATTTCGGTTCGCGTGAAGGGCTGGTCGAGGCGATCTTCACCGCGCGCATGGCGCAGATGGAGCCGACGCGCGGCGCCATGCTCGAGAGCATCGAACAAGCAGACCGTCTCGCCGATGTGCGTGCGCTGATCGAGATCGTGTTTTTGCCCCAGCTCGAACTGGAAGACCCTGAGGGCAGTCACAGCTATGCTGGCTTCCTGTCGCAGTTCTTGCTGCGCAACTCGCGCGAGCGCTTCGGCGATTTTGGCGCAGAGCTGCCGCCGAACATCGCCCGGACCCTGACCCTATTGCGGAACGCCGTGGACTTCCTGCCCGAAGCCCCGGCCCAACGCCGCTTGCTGACGGCCTGTTTCATGTTCCTCAACATGCTGGCCGGCCAGGCGACGTCGGGTGCCGAGGATGGCGAAATCTTCGCTGCCGCGCTGGAGGACACGCTCAACCAGATTGCGGTCGCGATGAGCCTGCCGTTGGCAGTGCCGAGCTAGGCAGGAAAGAACGTCTCCTTGGCGTGGAGGGTGTCCATATATTCCTTCACGCGCTGCACCTTCTCGTCCGCAATCTCGAACAGGAAATGGTAGCGGTTCGCGTAGATGCGGCCGTCGGCCAGTTCTTCCTCGCAGGATGCCTCGACGGCGACGCGATCGGCCTCGGCGATCATGCTCGTGGGGGTGATGCGGAGCGATCCTTCCTTATAGACCGGCTTTACCGCGCGCAGCAGATCGGCCAGCGGATCGCGTCCATAGCTGCCCGACATGCCCTCGATCGACCCCGACACCCACCATGTCCCGTCATCGGTCATCATCGTCTTCAGCCGATCGACATCGCCGCTGGAAAAGGCTTCGAGAAAGTCTCGAATCAGCGCCTTGTTTGCTTCTGTCGTCATCCTCGTTCCTTCAGCCGATCGTCGGATCGATCACCGCCTTGATAGCGCCGCCACTTTTGGTGAGCGCCAATGCCTCGGCGGCCTGGGCGATGCCGAAGCGATGGCTAACCAGTTCGGCGAGCGGAAGCTTTTCCTGAAGTCTGACGGCCAGGTTGAGTGCCTGATAATAATGCTTCGGCTTAGGGAAGGTCGCGCCCGCAATCGTCAGATTCTTGAGCGTCAGGTCGCGTGGGCTGATCGGCTGGGTGCCGATCGCGCCCCACAGGCCCAGAATGATGTAGCGGCCGTGATTACCCGACAGATCGACGCCCTCCGGAAAAGCGGGCAGCACGCCTGCCGCTTCCACCACCACGTCAGGACCGCGCGTGCCGACCCGATCGTAGACCCGGCGCCGCCGTTCGTCGGGGGCGAGGTCGAGCCCGATCAACTCGGTCGCGCCAAGCTTGCGTGCGGCCTCCAGCCGGGTCGGGGAACCGTCGATCACGATCACTTCGCGCGCGCCGGCCTGGGCGGCGATCAGGATCGCTGAAAGGCCTACCGGCCCTGCCCCCTGCACCACTACCGTCTCGTCCACGCGGATCGGCCCACAGCGGTCGAAGCCGCGCAATGCCGTCGGCAGCGCACATCCGAGTGCCGCGACGGCCTCGGGCTGGGCATGGTCTGGCAGGCGGAAGAAGGGCATGCCGCCAGGTAGCCACGCATAGTCGGCATAGCTTCCCCAATTGGGCTTCGAGGCGTCCTCGAAGAACTGGGTATTCTCACATGGCGTCTCTTCGAGAACCGTGCACGAATAGCAGCGGCGGCACAGGGCAATCGGCGACCAGTAGACCAGATCGCCCACCTTTACCGGCGCACCGGCATGGTCGGTGCCGGCCCCCGCGCCCAGCTTCTCGATCCGCCCGATGCCTTCATGGCCCAGGATGATCGGGAAGGGCATCTCCCCGGCTTCACCGGTTAGGATGTGGACATCGCTGCCGCACACACCGCCCAACACGACCGATACGAGAGCGCCGCCCGGCTCGGGATCGGAGATGGCGACATCCCATGTCTCGAGCTGATTGGTCTTCGCCAATACGGCTGCACGTCCTCGCATAGATGTTCTCCGGCTGTGTTCAGTTGCGGCTCGGTATCCGGGCGCGGGCTTTTATGATTTGGGGGTCCAGACCAGTGGAACATTGTCGACGGCAGCGACGATTCCTGAATGGTAGATCGGGGCGGCACCGTCGGCGAGCGAGAACTCCGGGATCAGCTTGAACCACTCTTCAAGCGTCACGATCGCCTCCATTCGCGCAAGGTGGAGACCGGCACAGCGATGCGGGCCGCCACCGAAGGTCGAGTGCGAGATCGGGCGCCGATCAAGATCGACCTTGAACGGATCGGCGTTCTCGCGGTCGTCGAGGCCATGCAGCGCGGTCGGCAGCAGGATCATGTCGCCATGCTTCAGCTCGACACCGCGGAAGACCTGGTCCTTGGCGACCATGCGGGCTTCCGACACCACCGGGAAGCGGCGGAACATCTCCTCGGCGCTGCGCTTCAGCTTCAGTTCGTCCGACCGGAGTTCGGCGACCAGCTCGGGATGACGCGCCAAATAGATCATCATGAAGCTGAGGAAGTTCACGACGGTGTCGAGCCCCGCCAGCAGCAGCAGCGAGATCAGACCCAATGCCTTGTCATGATCGATCGGCTGGCCGTTGACCTCCGAATTGACCATGATCGTGATCATGTCATCGCCGCTCTTGCCGCGACGGGCGCGGATGATCGGATCGACATAGGCGAAGAAGCCCTTGTTGCCGGCCTCCAAGGTCGCGGCTTGCTCCTCGGGCGTATTGCCCTCGGGCCGGGTCATCTGCACCGCCAGCCGGCTCAGATACGGCACGTCTTCCATCGGCAGATCGGCCAGCGCCATGAACACGCGGACCGGGAAGACGCGGGCATAGTCGGCAGAGAACTCGCACTGTCCGCGCGGCGCCATCTCCGCGACAAGCTCGGTCGCAATCACGCGGACGCGATCTTCGACATGGCGAATTTGGGCAAGGCTCAGGCCTTTGTCGAGCGCTTTGCGGTAAGGGGTATGCTCAGGCGGATCCATCCGCGTCGGCACCATTTCATATTTCTCGCCCGCCTCCTTCGGCAGCCAGATATTCTCGCTCGAGAAGCGCGACGGATCGGCATAGATCTCGCGAACCGCATCGCCGCTAGTGGCAATCCAGTGCCCGCCGGTTCGCGGCGTCCAAATCATGTCGGGCACGCCCGGCTTCTGCACGCGCTTCCAGGCCTCGTGATAGCCCTCCTCGATCCCGTCGAGCGCGTACATGTCGACATCGTAAACGCGATCGGCCGGGATGTGGGGCGGTCGTTGATCGGTTGCCGGGGCGGTGTCCAACACACTCTCCTATATTGTCCGACCGATTCACGCTTCGGCCTGTGCGTGTTGGTTACACGCACTGTCTAACTATCGCAATCATAGAATCAACATTCGCGTTGATAAAGGACCATTGCATCGTCGGCCTGGGTGGCATTAGGCTGCAGCCATGAAGATGGCCGAACTGGAGGAGCGTACCGGCGTCGACCGTGAAGTGATCCGGATTTTGCTGCGCAAGGGGCTGATCCCCGAACCCGAGCGCCCCGCCCGTAACGCTGCGGAATATGACGAGCGTCATGTTCGCGCGATCGCGGTGGTGCGTGAATTACAGCACGGCAGCCGCCTGAAGCTCGATCAGATCAAGGCGGCGATGCATGGTAATGGCCTCGAACAGCGCGGCGGGGCCGAGACCTACCAACATCTCGAAGAGTTGCTTGCGATCCGCTTTGGGGTCGATCAGACGCCCTCGGTGACGGTCGATGCGCTGGTCAAACGCTATCCGATGGCCCGTCGTGATGCCAAAGCCTTTGCCGGCATGGGTATGCTGGAACTGACCGACGGCAATGGCGGGGAGCGGCTGAGCCTCACCGATGCGCGACTGGTCGAGATCTGGGGGCGGATTCGCGAGGCCGGTTTCGTCGAGGAGATCGGCTTCCCGCCTGAAAACGTCACCTTCTATCTGGAGGCTGCTGAGCTCGTCGCCTCAAAGGAGGTCGAGGTGTTCCTGAAAGGCAGTGAAGGCCGGATCGATGAAGAGCGCGCCGCCGCCATGCTACAGGCCGCGCTGCCTCTGATGCTCGACTTCCTCGGCATGCTCAGGATTAAGGCCTTCCTGCGCATCATGCACAACAAGATTGAGGACGGCCGCCGCAGCTGAGCGCTCACCACACCGAACGACCAATCTCGGTCAGGATCGCGTTAAAGCGAGAGATCGACCGCCATTTGCTCTTTGCCTGTCGTCGCGACGGGCGCCGCATCCACCGAGCGGGCCCCAGCCGCCCCACCGAGCGACGGGGCGGTACGCCCAGCTCGTCGTGGCGCCTCCAAGCATAAAAGATTGGAAGCGCCTGCTCACGTCGGCGCCACAAGCGGCAGCTTACCCTAGATCGTTTCCCCAAAGCTGCCAGTCAGCCACCGGCCCACTTCCGGTCGCATTCGGTGCTGGTCAAGAAGCACCCGGCGTCGGGTCTTGGCGAGGCCTGCCGTTCGACAGGTGATATGGGATCGGCATGAAAGTCCCACTCTCGGTCATTCGCTGCCGCGTTAACGAAAGGCAGCTTTTAGGATCGACTGCATCCACTCGGAATGACCGAGATTGGGGCGCGAAGCAGTTCCATCGAGCAGCTTGGACGGACAGCCGCTTTCGGGATTCAGTCACCGACCGAATTCGAACGGCAGCAGATTTTGAAAACAGAAGGCGTCTAGAAAACTAGGGGCTACTCAGTTTCTGCCAAACATAGTAGCTAAGCGTCTCGCTCAAAACACGCGAACGCTATTGGATATAATCACCCGACCATTGTCAGGCCGCCCGACACGCTGATGATCTGCCCCTGGACGTAAGAAGCATCGTCACTGGCGAGGAAGGTGATCATCGCGGCGACCTCGCCCGGCTCGCCGATACGGCGCAACGGGATCTGGCGCTCGTTCTTCTCATCGAAGCGCTCCGGGTCGGGGCGGCTATATTTGACATTGTCGTAGCCGGCGGTGCGGGTCGCGCCGGGGCTGACGACGTTGCACAGGATATTGTCGCGCGAATGCTCGCGGGCCAGCGCCTTGGTAAAGGTGATGACTCCGCCCTTACAGCCCGAATAGACCGCCTCATGCGCGGCGCCCAGCCGGCCCGCGTCCGACGCCACATTGATGATCCGCCCTCCGCGCTTGGCGGCCACCATCAGCTTCAGCACGGTCCAGCAGGTGTTGAGCACGCCCTTGAAATTGACGTGGATCAGCTTGTCCCAGAAGTCAGGCTGGCTCTCCAGGAACCAATAGGCCTGATCCCAGCCAACATTGTTGACCAGGATGTCGGGGCTGTCGCCCGCCGCGGCGTGAAAGGCGGTGACGGCGGCATCGACCGTGGCGAGGTCGCCCACGTCGACCTTGTAGGCGACGATCTTTGCCTGGCCATTATCGATCTGCGCGATCGTCTCCTGCGCGCCGGCCTCGTCGATGTCGAAGATGGCGAGCGCGGCGCAGCCCTCATCAACGAACTGGCGGCAGATTTCCCGGCCGATGCCCGATCCGCCGCCGGTGACGATCGCGATCTTTCCCGTCAACCTACCCATGTCGCTTCCTCTCCATCATGGCGTCACACCGTTTCGTAAAAAGCCGCCTGGCCGATCAGCAGTTCGGCAGCGGCGTCAGGATCACCGATTGGAGATCCTCGAGCATCGGCAGGATGGTGGCGGTATAGCCGCCCCATTCCCGATCCTCCTTCAATTGCGAGCGGACGGCCGTCCGCTCGTCGAGGCTGCGATAGCCCCACATGTGCAGCACCTGCTCCGATCGCCCCGACAGCGACAACCACACCCCGAAATTGGGCGAGTAGCGCTGCCGCACCGGCAACATGCCCAGCATCAGGTCAAGGAAGCGTTCCCCTTGCCCCATGCGTGCGCTGTAGGTGCGCAGTTCGATCACGCCGATGTCGGGCGACGGCGGCCGATGGGGGCTGCACGCCCGCAACCATTGCCGCTCGCGCCGCTCGATCGTGAAGGCCGGCGGGACCGCGGGCGGCGCGGGTGGTTCGAGCGCGTCCTGCTCCTGGAGAAACATGACCCGCGTCACCGGCCCGAAGGCGACCGACCAGCCGGCGCGGATATTCGGCGCGCCCGACCAGTCCTGGCCAATATAGGTGCCAAGCTCTTCCGCCCGCACCAGATCGCTGGTCAGGATGTGGATCGTCATCGCCGGTCAGCGCATCAGGAGCCCGCCATTCACATCGATGCATGCCCCGTTGATATAGGAGGCCTTGGTCGATGCGAGGAAGGCGACCGCGGCAGCAATCTCCTCGGCGGAACCCGCGCGGCCGGCGATGGTCGCGCCGAAATAGGCTTCGTCGCGCTCCTTGGGCATCACGCCCCGCAACATCGGCGTATCGACCGCGCCCGGCGCCACGACATTGACGCTGACGCCGAGCGGCGCCGCTTCGCCCGCCGCGACCCGGGTCAGCGCCATCATCGCGCCCTTCGACGCGACATAGGAGGCCGGGCTGTTGATCGCCAGCACCTGCGCCGCCATCGATCCGATCAGCACGATGCGGGCATCGGCGACCCGGCGGGCCTCGCGGCGCTTGAGCATCTCGCGGATGCAGATCATGGGCCCGCGCGCGTTGAGCGCCATCACCTGATCCCAGGCGTCTACCGGCATGGTTCGGATGGTCGGCCGCACCCCGTCGATATAGCCGGGGGTGCCCGCCGCCACGACGAGGACGCGGATGTCGCCCATGTCGCGCTCGACCGCATCGAACAGCGCGATCAGGCTCGCCTCGTCCGAAGCGTCGACGGCATAGCCGCGGCCGGCGCCGCCGGGCAGGCCATCGGCCACCTCACGCGCCGCCGCCTCGCGCAGATCGGCGACCGCGACCCGGCAGCCGTCCGCCGCCAGCACCTGCGCACTGGCTGCACCGATCCCGCTGCCGCCGCCCACGATCAGGGCAATATCCGTCATATCTTCAATCCCCGCTTCTCTGCCTGCGGTTTACGCTTTGTCCGGGAAGCGCTTGGTGAAGCCGCCCCACGCCTTTTCGCAATTCGCGATGCGAAAGTCCGCATCCATCGCCTGCGCCGCGACGTCCAGCGGATAGCGGGTTTCGAGCATGAAGATCAGGGCCTCCTCGATCTTCTGCGGCGCTAGCGGCGCCACCCGCGCCCCTTCGAGCGTGTCGACGTCGGGGCCATGCGCGGTCCACGGATTGTGCAGGCTGATCGATCCCGGGGGAAAGCCGCCCGCGCGGGATTCGTTCGATCCCTCGATCAGGCCCAGTATCTCGGCCAACGAATTGCGGTGATAGCCGGGCGGCCGGAACGTGTGCTCCGCCACCAGCCAGCGCGGCGGTATGATCATGAAGTCGACATTGCCTCCGGTCACCTGGTGCGACGGCGACGTCAGCGCGCAATAGATTGACGGATCGGGATGATCGACGCCGACCGTCCCCATCACCATGAAGCGCATCATGTCATATTTGACCGGCGCCCAGTTGCCACGCCACGCCACGACGTCGAACGGCGAATGATCGAGCTCGGCGGTCCAGAAGGTGCCGCAGAGCTTGTGGATCAGCTCGACCGGGCTATCGCTTTCCTCATAGGCCGCCACCGGCACCTGGAAGTCGACCGCATTGGCCAAGCCGTGCGAGCCGATCAGCCCCAGATCAGGCAGGACGAAGGGCAAACCGAAATTCTCGCAGACGAAGCCCCGCGCGGGCCCGCCCGGCAGGTCGACCCGAAGCTTCATGCCCCGGGGAACGATCCCGACCTCGCCCGGCGCTAGATCGATGATGCCGGCTTCGGTGACGAGGCAAATCGCTCCCTCCTGGGGCAGGATCAGCATTTCCGCGTCGGCATTGGAGAAGACCCGCTGCTCCATCGAGCGGCCGGCTCGGTAGAGATGGAAGGCCATGCCCTGCTGCGCGCGCGGCGAGCCGTTGGCGCAGAAAGTGAACAGGCCGTCGAAGAAGTCGCCTGATGCCGACGCCAGGCTCGCCGGCCCCCAGCGGAGTGCGCCGGGATAGGGATCGGGCGTCAGTGGCGGGGTCAGGAAGTTCGGATGCTCGCGCGCCTGGAATGCGCCCGCGATCGTCGACGGGCGGATGCGGAACAGATAGCTGCGCCGGTTGAGCGCGCGCGGGGCGGAGAAGGCCGTGCCCGACACCAGCTCGCTGACCAGGCCATAGGCCGGGCGCTGCGGACTGTTCTGCCCTTCCGGCAAGGCTCCGGGCAGCGCTTCGGTCGCGAACTCGTTCGCGAAGCCGAGCTGATAGCTCAGCCCGGCCTTCGTCGCGGCCAGCGCGGGAGTGACATTTTCGAGACCCACGGCACCCTTCCATATCAGAGCCGGCCCCTCAACATGCGCCATGTGCGGCGGCCGGCTTCTTGTCGTTGGCAGGGAGGTTACACACTTCACACATTGCACACAATATGATCATTCTTTCTCGTCATCGTAATTTTCGCAGGTGCAGCCTCACGCAAATATTCCGATTTTCCGCGTATTACGCTTTCACTGACCGCTTTCCGCGACGATCCGTGGTGCGGCTGGCGATTGACCCAGCAATAGCTGTATGCAATTAATTTCCGTAATAATCGGCCGGTTATGGCCGCATGGAGAGGTGACTCGTGAGCGATGACAATCTGACCAGCCCCCTGCGCGCGCTGCAGGACCGGATCGAGATCCAGGACGTCATCTGTGCGGTGACCCTACACTCCGACCTCGACGAACCTGAGGCGGCGCTCGCGCTCTACATGCCCGGTGCGGTCATCGACTATAGCGCGGTCTCCGGCCCGGACAGCGCCAACATCCCGGTCGAGGACCACCGCAGGAACCTCGCCGCCTTCCTTCCCGGCTTCGACAAGCGCCAGCATCAGACGACCAATTTCGAGATCAAGGTGACCGGCGACGAGGCGGTATCGCGCGCGCAGGTTCGCGCGATCCACACACTCGACGGGGAAGTGTGGCTCGTCCACGGTACCTATCATCACCGGCTGGCCCGCACCGAGCAGGGCTGGCGAATCACCTATCAGCGCGCCGACATGCTACACCAGGAGGGCGCCCATCTCCCCGCCATCGCCCGGCAGCGGGTGAGCGACCGCGCCGCGGCCTGAGGACGCCATGCTGACCGAATTGCGCCGCTATTCGATCGAGCCCGGCCACATGGACGCGATGCATGTCCGGATGCACGACATGCTGTTCCCGATGTTCCGCGAGCATGGCATCCCCACCCCGCGCGCGATCTGGGAAAATCGCGACGAGACCTCGACCCTGACCTGGATGGTCGACTGGCCGAGCTTCGAACAACGCCTGGCTACCTGGACCAGCTTCGCCCCGCTGTTCGCAGCGGCTCGGCAGGCCGAGGGCACGCCCGAGATCGTCACCCGCACCACCCTGACGATGATCGCGACCTGGCCCGGCCATGTCCCGGGCTTCGCGGCCGATGGCGGGTGCGAGGCGCTCTGGCTCGTCCAGCCGCGCATCGGTTTCGGCGCCGCCTTCATGGCGATGTGCAAGGGCGAGATTTTCCAGCGCTTCCGCGATGCTGGCGCCTGCGCCGTCAGTGCGAGCAACCTGCTGTTCGGCGCCCTGCCGATGGCGGCGGTCTTCCTGAGCTGGGCCGACGAAGCGGCCCGCGCGGCCAGCTATGATGCGATCCGACAGGCCGCGATGCCCGCCACGCTGGCGGACGCCCTGCTCGGCGACGGCACGCGCTTCGGCGATCGCGGCAGCTGGGAACGGCTCGACCGCGCGCCCTACCTCCCCCGCCCACAGGCGGGATGACGGGCGGGATCTTCAGTCCTCCAGCAGCCTCCGCTCGCGCAGCCAGGCGATGATGATCCCCACTGCCTGATCGAGTTTCTCGGGCTGGCCGGCATAATAATGGTCGGCGCCGACGATCGTCTCCATCCGCTTGTCGGCGCTGCCCGCCGCATCGAGGAACAGCTTCGTATGCGGCTGCGGCACCGCGTCGTCGGCGCTGTTCTCGATCGCCAGCAGCGGCACCGTGATCGACGGCGCGTTGTCGAGCGCGCGCGCCTGGCTGTCGTCGATCGACCATTGCGACAACCAGGCTCGCAGGGTCGAGAAGCGAGCGACACCGGCCGGCGAACTGTTCGACGCCTTGGGCTCGCCGAGGAAACACCAGCCCGGCCGGCGGTCATTGGGATCGATCGTCGGATCTAGCCAGCGGGGATCGGCCAGCGTGCGATGGGTAAGCAGCCCGCGCTCATTCTCGCCCGTGCGACCGCTGCGGATATCGTGGAGCAGTTCCTTGACCAGCGCGGTGCGCCGCCGGACCCGGGCGAGCTGCGCCGCGCGGAAGCGGTCGAGATAGGCCTGGTCATAGGGCGGCTGGTGCGGGTTGCGCGGATCATAAAGGTCGAGCTCGGGATCGCGGATCGTCGGGTCATTTTCGTCGAGCACCGACGGGTCGATGAAGTCGGCGAGGACGTCGGCCCGCGACAGGTGCGCCGCCTGCCAGATGAAGGCGTCTCCGGGAATCAGCTCGCCCAGGTCGATCGGATCGCCCGCGGCGGTCTGCGTCACCGTCCGCCGCTCGGCCTGCGCCTGATAGAAGGCGCTCAGCGATCCGCCGCCCGACCAGCCACAGACGATGATCTTCTCATAGCCCCAGATCTCGCGCGCATGGCCGACATAGGCGCCATAGTCGAGCAGCAGCTTCTCCATGATCAGCGGCGTGTCGTTGCGCGCATAGCGGCTGCCGGCGCACAGCACATGCAGCCCCGCCGCCGCCATCGCGCGCGGCACGGGCAGCAATTGCAGGGTCGATGCCGGATGCATGAAGATCAGCAGGGTCTTCGACGGGCGGTTGCCCGGCAGCATCCGGATCCCCTCGACGTTGATCGTCCCCTGCGTGCCCGCATAGCCATAGACCTCACGCATCGGCGTCGGTTCGGCATAGCTGACATTGACCCACTCGGTCACGACCGTGGCTACCGTGTCCGGCATCGCACCCTCCCCTCGTCTCTTGTCGTCGTCAGGCCGGAACGAGGCGCAGCGGCAGCTCTTCCAGGGTGCGCAGGGTGTTGAGCGGGCGGTAGACCGGCGCGCCGGTCAGCTCGATCCGCTCGACCCGGTCGAGCAGCGCGCCGAGCACCGCCTCGGCCTCCATGCGCGCGATCAGCTGGCCGATGCAGACATGGATGCCCGCGCCGAAGGCCAGATGCCCGGCCATCGTGCGGTTGATGTCATAGCGGTCGGGATCGTCCCACTTGCGCGGATCGCGGTTGGCCGCGCCGATGAAGATCTGGATCTTGGTCTCGGGCTCCAGCGCGATACCGCCCAGCTCGGTGGTGCGGGTCGTGGTCCGGAAATAGGACTGGATTGGCGCCTCCAGGCGGATGGCCTCCTCGAACACCATCTTCAGCCGCGCGCGGTTCTCGCGGAGGCTCGCCCAGATCTCGGGATGGCGCGCCATCAGCAGCAACGAGCTGCCGATGCCGCTGATCGTCGTGTCCATGCCACCGCGCAACATGGTGCGGACCATGCCCTTGGCGACGCCCTTCTCGACCAGCCCGGCATCCTCGGCGGCATAGACCTGGTCGCTGAAACTGCCCGGCTGGATCAGCTCGCGGCCCTGCGTCTCCTCATACCAGTCCATGATCCCGGCAAGCTTGCGGTTCGATTCCTCGAACAGCGCGTTGCGGGGCCCCAGCGCGTTGAAGTTGAAGTCGCCGACGATCACCATATTGTGTGGGTGCGACTGCAGCCCCAACGACGCCGGGAACACCGTCATCACGAAATCCTCGGCGATGTCCTTGGCGCCGTTGATCTCGCCCATCTCGACCACCCGGTCGGTCTGGGTCGCGGCATAGGTCGCGAAATCCTCCTGCCAGCCGCGGATCACGCGCGGCGAGATGATGTTGGTCAGGACCTTGCGGATGCCGGTATGGTTGGGCGGATCGGATTCGACCACCGGGCCCGGTTGCCGCCAGTTGTCGGGCTTGCGGATGTCGGCCAGCCCGGCGCCATAGGTCGAGGTAAAGGTCTCCCAATCGTTGAGGACTGCCTTCACCTCTTCATAGCGGCCGGTCACATAGGTTGCATATCTCTTGACATAGGATACCGGCGCATGATCGCGGATCACCGCGTGCAGCGGATAGGGATCGAGGATATTCTCGATCGTGAACTGGTCGATATCCAGCACGGGAGCGCTGCTCGACAGGGTGGCATCCATCGCCTTCATCCTCTTTCCCATCGATGGCGATGCCGCGGGCATCGATCGGGATCGGACGGGCGCCACGATCCCTCTGCCATCTCCTTGTCTTTCCGAGGGCTATCACGCAGCCATTATGTATGCAACTCAAAAGCAAGACCCGGTTCCGACCAGTGATTTCGGGCAAAATCAGACTTTCGAGGCGCGGTGACGGGAAAAATCCTTGCCTCGTCGGATTGACTTGCATACATTTCAAACAAAGGGCCGC
The DNA here is from genome assembly GCF_018006725.1 of Rhizorhabdus sp. GTDB lineage: Bacteria > Pseudomonadota > Alphaproteobacteria > Sphingomonadales > Sphingomonadaceae > Rhizorhabdus. The sequence continues at coordinate 7,205 of NZ_JAGMXV010000035.1, read as the reverse complement.
TTCGGGATCGATAGAAGAGAATCGCACGGCCCAACAAGGAGGATGTCGATGAATGCCGCCCGTCCGTCCGCTGTCGCCGACGACATAGCCGCACGCCCCGATCCGGATCGCCTGCGCGCCGCGCTGGCGCTCGCCGATCCGAACATCCTTCGCCTGACCCTCTACCATCTCAGCGGCGATCCGTCGCTCGCGGCGATGACCGCTCAGGAAACCGCGCTGTGGGCCGGCGCGCTGTTCACCTACACCCTGCCCGAGAGCTTTCACCAGGAGGTGCGCGACCGCGCCTTCGACTGGCTGATGGCCCATTGGGGCGAGCCGGTCGACGCCGGACGCCTCGACCGCGCCCATATCCGCGAGACGATGGAGCTGTTCGGCCATGGCCCGCTTTCCGACTCCGATTTTCGCTTCGGCGCCGAGGAAGCCGCCTTCGATCCCTTTCCGCGCGGCGTTCACTGGACGACCAAGCCGTCCGCCGAGATCCTGGCCGATTATCCGGTGCTGGTGGTCGGGGCCGGGGTCAGCGGGCTTTGCGCCGCGATCCACCTCGAACAGCTCGACATCCCCTATCAGGTGATCGAGCGGCAGGACGATGTCGGCGGCACCTGGAACCTCAACAACTATCCCGAAGCCCGCGTCGATTCGACGAGCATGATCTACCAGTACAAGTTCGAGAAGCGCTATCCGTGGAGCGAGTTCTTCGCCTCGGGTCCGGAGACGCGCGCCTATCTGAACCATTGCGCCGACAAATATGGCGTGCGCGACAAGCTTCTGCTCAACACCGATCTCGTCTCCGCCCAGTGGCTCGAGGACGAGGCGATGTGGTCGGTCGAGATCCGCACGCGCGGACAGGAGGCCCGCCGGATCAAGGCCCGCTTCATCATCAGCGCGAGCGGCCTGTTCAGCACCCCCAAGCTGCCTGACATCCCCGGCATCGAGGGATTCGAAGGGCTGATGCGCCACACCACCGACTGGCAGGACGTCGGCCCACTGGAAGGCAGGCGGGTCGCGCAGATCGGCACCGGGGCCAGCGGCGCGCAAGTAATGCCCTATATCGCGCGCCACGCCGATCATGTGACCGTGTTCCAGCGCACCGCCAACTATGTCCTGCCGATGGAGGGCTATCGCGACGCGGTGCCGGCCGATATGCAATGGCTGTTCGACCATGTGCCGCTCTACTGGCACTGGTACAGCTATGGCATGCACTTCCTGAACGCCCAGCTGGAGAAGCTGCAGGAGTTCGATCCGGAATGGCAGGCCAAGGGTGGCATCATCAACCAGCGCAATGATCAGCTGCGCGATAATGCCGTGGGCTTCATCCGCGAGCGGCTGAAGGAAAGGCCGGATCTGATCGAGAAGATGATCCCCGACTATCCGCCGATGGCGCGGCGCCCCACCGTGGACAATGGCTGGTACGACGCGCTGCTGATGCCCAACGTCGACCTCGTCACCGATCCAATCGATCATGTCCGCAAGGATGCGATCGTCACGAAGGACGGCACCGTCTACCCCTGCGACGTCATCGTCTGCGCGGCTGGCTTCGCCACCACCCGCTATCTCTGGCCAGCGCATTATGTCGGGCGCGATGGCACCACGCTCGACGATCTCTGGGGCCAGGACGGGCCACGCGCGCATCTCGGCATCGATATGCCCGGGTTCCCCAACTTCTTCATGTTTTTCGGGCCGAGCGCACAGGGCCGCGCGGGCTCCTTCTACAGCATGGCTGAGATGTGGACCCGCTATGCGCTGAAGGCGATCGTGCAGGTAGTCGAAAGCGGCTCCCGATCGATCGAGGTGACGCAGGACGCCTTCCGCGACTTCAACGCCCGGCTCGACGCGCAGAACAAGAAGCTACTGTGGGAAAGTTATGGCAAGGGCTTTTACTACCTCACCGACAGTGGCCGCTCGGTGGTCAACTCGCCTTGGCCCGTCGCCGACATCCATGACATGCTCTATGAGCCGAACCCGACCGACTATCGCATGAGTTGAAAGAGCCGGGCTGAATGCCTAGACTGAAACAATTGAGGTCGACGGATGCGACCATCCGCCGCTCCCAACGGCTACCCAATCCTGATTGAGAAAAGCTCAGCCGTTGGCCGCCGATGCGGCGTCGGTCTCGGCCTCGCGCCGCTCCAGGCGGCGGCGGATACCCTCGGCTGAGCCGGCAATATGGCCGCGCATCAGTGTTTCGGCGCGATATCCCTCGCCCGCGCGGATCGCCGCTAGGATCGCGTGATGCTGCGCGTGAAGTGCGCGCAGCTGGAAGAGTCCCTCAGGATCGTCCTGGCTGTACCAGTGCGCCACCCGGCTCGACGAATAGGGAATGTTGGTCGCGCTACTCAACGCCTGGCCGAGCACGGCATTGTCGGCCGCTTCTACGATGAAACGATGGAACTGGTCGTTGATCTCGCGCAGCGGCGCGCGCGCTTCATCCTTCAGACCGACCTCGTTCAGTATGTGGTCTGCCTGGCCGAGCACCGCCTCCATCTTGCGGTAGCTTTCCTCGCTGATGCCCTTTTCCGCGGCCAACCGGCAAGCGACACCCTCGAGCGTCTCGCGGATGATGTAGGCATCCATGATATAGTCGAGAGTGAAGGTCCGCACGACATAGCCGCGATTGGGCCGATATTCGACCAGCCCGTCTTCGGACAGGATGATCAGCGCCTCGCGGATCGGTGTGCGCGATACTTGGAGCTTCTCGCTGAGCGCGATCTCGAGCAGCCGGTCACCACCTGCAAGTTCGCCGCTCATTATCAGCTCACGCAGGCGGTCGACGACAATCTGCTGACGGACAAGGCCGGTCTGTTCCACGGTTATGGCCTTTGACATCACAGGATATTGGCCGAACGCCGTGCGGCGCGCCACCCTTTTTCACGCGGTTGCGGAGTCTTGGGCCGTCCTTTCATGCCGGCACCGACAACCATTTGCGCTTTTCCGCCATTTGTCGCTCGAACGCCGCGATATCTTCTTCGAGATCGAGGCTCAGACCGATCTCGTCGAGGCCGTTCAGCAGACAATGTTTGCGGAAGGGATCGATCGCGAAACCATGGGCCGTGCCATCGGGCAGGATCAACCGCTGGTCGCCCAACCGGATGTCGATCGCCCCCGTGTGCGCCGCCGCCAGCACCCGGTCGACAGCGTCGGGATCGAGGGCGACGGTCAGCAGCCCGTTCTTGAACGCATTGCCCGAGAAGATGTCGGAGAAGCTGCGGGCGACGACCGCTCTTATCCCCATGTCCATCATCGCCCACACCGCATGTTCGCGGCTAGATCCGCAGCCGAAATTCTCGCCCGCGATCAGGATCGGAGCGCCGGCATAGGCCGGATCGTCGAGGATGTTGCCAGCCTCGGCCTTGATCACCTCGAACGCCACGCCGCCCAGCCCGGCCCGAGCGATCGTCTTGAGGAAGCGGCCCGGCAGGATGATGTCGGTGTCGATATTGTCGCGACCCAGCGGATAGGCCCGCCCGTGGACCTGGTCGACCGGCTGCATCATTGCCCTCCCATCAGGTCGCGGACGTCGGTGAGGCGCCCGGTGACGGCCGCCGCCGCCGCCATCGCCGGGGACATCAGATGGGTGCGCGATCCGAGGCCCTGCCGCCCCATAAAGTTGCGGTTGCTGGTCGATGCGCAGCGCTCGCCGGCCGGCACCTTGTCGGGGTTCATCGCCAGGCACATCGAACAGCCCGGCTCGCGCCATTCGAAGCCCGCCTCGATGAAGATGCGGTCGAGCCCCTCATGTTCGGCCTGTCGCTTGACCAGACCCGATCCGGGCACGACTAGCGCGCGCTTGATGCCCGGCGCCAGCCGGCGGCCCTCCAGCACCGCCGCGGCCCCGCGCAGATCCTCGATCCGGCTGTTGGTGCAGCTACCGATGAAGATATGCTCGACCGCGATGTCCTGCAGCCGCATCCCCGGCGCCAGCCCCATATAGGCGAGCGCCTTGCGCGCCGTGTCGCGCCGCGCGCTTTCATCGAAACTGTCGGGATCGGGGACGGTCCCGGTGATCGCCCCGACATCGTCGAGGCTCGTGCCCCAGCTCACCGTCGGCGCAATGGCATCGGCGGCGATCGCCACCCGCTTGTCATAGGCCGCACCCGGATCGCTCGACAGCGTGCGCCACTGGGTCACCGCCTCGTCCCAGTCGGCCCCGCGCGGCGCCAGCGGCCGGCCCTTCACATAGGCGAAGGTCTTCTCGTCGGGCGCGAACAGCCCTGCCCGCGCGCCGGCTTCGATCGACATGTTGGCGACGGTCAGCCGCCCCTCGATCGACATCGCCCGCGCCGCCTCGCCGGTGTATTCGATGACGTGTCCGGTTCCGGCTCCGGCACCGATCCGGCCGATCAGCGCCAGCACGATGTCCTTGGGCGTGACGCCAAAGCTCAGGCTCCCGTCGATCCGCACCTCCATCGTCCGCGACGGCTTGAGCTGCAAGGTCTGGGTCGCCAGCACATGCTCGACCTCGGACGTGCCGATGCCGAAGGCAAGCGCGCCGAGCCCGCCATGCGCCGATGTGTGGCTGTCGCCGCACACCAGGGTCGTACCGGGCAGCGAGAAGCCCTGTTCCGGCCCCACGACATGGACGATGCCCTGCTCGGGGGCGACCGCGTCGATATAGCGGATGCCGAAGGCCGGGGCGTTGCGCTCCAGCGCGGCGAGCTGGGCGGCGGATTCGGGGTCCTCGATCGGCAGCCGGGCGCCGTCGGCATCGACCCGCGCCGTCGTCGGCAGATTATGGTCGGGCACCGCCAGGGTCAGGTCGGGCCGGCGGACCGTGCGCCCCGCCGCGCGCAGCCCGTCGAACGCCTGCGCGCTCGTCACCTCGTGGATGATGTGCCGGTCGATGTAGAGCAGACAGGTGCCGTCGTCGCGGCGATCGACGACATGGTCGTCCCATATCTTCTCATACAGGGTGCGGGGCCCGGCCATGGTCAGGCCTCCACCCGGTCGGCCACGGGCAGCGCGAGCGCGGCGAGCACCGCGTCGCCCATCCCCGCCGTGGTGGCGTCACCGCCCAGGTCGGCCGTCCGCACGCCGGCATCGAGCGCGCTCGCGACCGCCGCGTCGATCCGGTCGGCGATGGCGGGCGCGCCCAGGCTGTGCCGGAACGCCATCGCCAGGCTCAATATGCTGGCGCAGGGGTTGGCGACGCCACGCCCGGCGATGTCAGGCGCCGATCCGTGGATCGGCTCGTACAGCCCCGGCGCGCCAGGATCGCCGATCGCCGCCGATGGCAGCATCCCGATTGATCCGGTCAGCATGGCGGCCGTGTCCGACAATATATCGCCGAACAGATTGTCGGTCAGGATGACGTCGAACTGGCGCGGATTCTTGACCAGCTGCATCGCGCAATTGTCAGCGAGCATGTGGCTCAGCTCGACGTCGGCATATTTCTCGGCGTGGAGCGCGCTCACCTCCTCCCGCCACAGCAGCCCGGCTTCCATTACATTGCCCTTTTCGACCGAGCAAACCTGATTGCGGCGGGTGCGGGCGATCTGGAAGGCAATCTCGGCGACCCTGCGGATCTCGGCGCTGGTGTAGACATGGGTGTTGATCCCGCGCCGCTGGCCATCGTCGAGCGCCTCGATGCCACGCGGCGCGCCGAAATAGACGCCGCCGGTCAGTTCGCGCACGAACAGCACGTCTAGCCCGGCGACATGCTCGCTTTTCAGGGTCGACGCGCTGGCCAGCGGTGCGAAGCAATAGGCCGGGCGTAGATTGGCATAGGCGTTCATGCCCGCACGCAGCCGCAGCAGCCCCGCCTCGGGCCGAACGTCATAGCCGCAACCCTTCCATTGCGGACCGCCCACCGCGCCCATCAGCACGGCGTCAGCGGCCAACGCCCGGACCAGCACATCGTCGGGCAAGGGGGTGCCGTGCCTGTCGAACGCCATGCCGCCGAAATCGCCGCTGTCGATCCGCAGGTCGATCGCGCCGCCATCGGCGATCGCTTGGGCGATGCGCCGACTCTGCTCGGTCACCTCGGGCCCGATACCATCGCCCGGCAGCAGCAGCAACGTCTTGGTCATGGCGACCTCCTCTCCCAAAAATGTGGACAATCTGGATTTATCCTTCCAGTTTGCCGTATCAAATTGCCTGCACTCAGACAACATGTATGCAATCAAGTTTAGAGAGGGTGAGAGCATGTCCCGGAAAGCATGGCGCGACCAGGTCGTCGAGACTGCATTGGAACCCGATATCGCGATCGTCGACGCGCACCACCATGTCTGGGAAGACAAGCCTTTTCCGCCCTTCGATCCCTATGACGACCGCGATCTGCTGGTGGACAAAACTCAATCGGGCCACCGCATCGTCGGCACGGTGTTCGTCGATTCCCACACCAGTTATCGAAGCGACGGGCCCGAGGCGCTGCGCGTGGTCGGCGAGACCGACTATGCCGCGCGGATTGCCGAGGCCGCGCTCGCCCGTGGCGGGACGGAGGCCGGCATCTGCGCCGCGATCGTCCCCAGCGCGGATCTGCGGTTGGGCGCCGCCGTCGTCGAGGTGCTCGACGCCCATGCCGCCGCGACCCCCCGTTTCCGCGGTATTCGCCACATGGTCGCCTATGATCCCGACGTACCCCACAGCCATCACAATGGCGCGGGACTGATGCTGCGCGACGATTTCCGCGCCGGCGTCGCCGAACTGGTGAAGCGGGACCTGAGCTTCGAGGCCTGGCTGCTGCAGCCGCAGCTTCCCGAGCTGATCACCCTCGCCCGTATTTTTCCGGACGCGCGCATCATCCTCAACCATCTCGGCGGGCCGCTGACGATCGGCCGCTTCGCTGCCGATCCCAAGGCCTCCTTCGCGGCGTGGAAGGCCGACATGGCCACCTTGGCCACCTGCCCGAACGTGTCGGTCAAGGTCGGCGGGCTCAACATGGGCATGGCCGGTGTCGACGCAGCGGGGCTGGACGCACCGCTCGGCTCCGCCCAGCTCGCGGAAGCGCAGCGCGACTATATCCTGACCGGCATCGACCTGTTCGGCCCCGCCCGCTGCATGTTCGAGAGCAACGTGCCGGTCGACTCGCACAACGCGTCCTACACGGTGATCTGGAACGTCTTCAAAAGGCTGAGCAGCGGCTTTTTCGCCGACGAACGCGCCCGGCTGTTCAAGGACACTGCGATGGAGGTCTACCGGATCGATCCGGCGCTCGTCGCGCAGGGCTGACCGCTGCTCTCGCCTATCCCTGTCTCTTATGCACATAT
>NZ_JAGMXV010000226.1 GCF_018006725.1 Rhizorhabdus sp. | reverse complement strand
GGTCAATTCTCAGTGGAAATTTCTGGACTTCCCGGGTCAGTTCTCAGTGGAAATCAACAGATTGGGATCCTGAAGAGGATCGCCACCTGACGGTGTGGGAGTGCCTCCAGCACCTGGTCCGGCAGCATGAGAAGGACGGCATCTCCCATGACACTGCCGTCCTGCTGAAGAAGATCAACATTCAGGCCGAGGCCGTGAAGGATCTCGCCTACTGCCTCTACGACATCAGCGCCAACAAGCGGAAAGATGCGAAGGAGGCCACGGCCTACAACGCCCTGATCGCCGACTGGACCGAGCTGACGAAGGCAGCGGCAGCCATCCACGACACGAGCGGCGATCGTCAGATCCGGCTGGATATTTGAGGGGGAACGGAACGTGGCAAAAAGCACCCGCCAATATGTGTTTGAAGGGATGGAGCTGCTGCCTTCGGCGCTGATCCCGTTCGTCGAAAAGCGGCTCGAAACCTCGCTCAAGGGGCACTGGCAAGTCCAGGTTCTGGAGAAGCTGCCGAGCCTGCGCCCCAACAGCAACGGCGAGGTCGGTTGGGACCAGGCCGCGCTGTTCAATGCGATGGATCGCTTCTGGAGCGAGGCGTTCAAGGCGGTTCTCGGCCGTGCCGAACGCTCGCTGGTCAATGAACTGGGCGATGTCCGCAACAAGCTCTCGCACAACGAGACCTTCACCTACGACGACGCCGAGCGCGCGCTCGATTCCATGCGTCGCCTTATGGAGGCGATCAGCGCCGGCGAGACGGCCGAGCAGCTCGGCAAGATGCGCGACACCATCCTGCGCACGAAGTTCACCGAGCTTCAGCGCAATGAGGAGCGGCGGAAAACCCAGCGCCTCGAAATCTCGGTCGAGACGGTGGCGGGGCTTCTGCCGTGGCGCGAGGTGGTCGAGCCGCACCAGGATGTCGCCACCGGCGAGTTCCAGCAGGCCGAGTTCGCGGCCGACCTCGCCAAGGTGCATTCGGGCAGCGCGCCACCGGAATATCGCGACCCGCGCCAGTTCTTCAGCCGCACCTATCTGACTGAAGGCTTGAGCGCGCTGCTGATCGGGGCCGCGAAGCGGCTGTCCGGCACCGGCGGCGATCCCGTCGTCGAACTGCAAACCAATTTTGGGGGCGGCAAGACGCACTCGATGCTGGCGCTCTATCATATGGCAGGGCCGACGCCGGTGCAGGACCTCTCCGGCCTCGACCAGTTGCTCGAAAAGCAGGGGCTGAGCGTGCCGAAGGCCATCAACCGCGCCGTGCTCGTCGGCACATCGCGGGGGCCGCAGGATGTGCTTCACGCCGAGGGCGACCGGAAAATCCGCACGACCTGGGGTGAACTCGCCTGGCAGCTCGGCGGCGCCGACGCTTATGCGATGGTGGCGGAGAATGACGCCAGCGGCATCGCGCCGGGCTCGAACCTCCTGGAAGCGCTTTTCAAGAAGTATGCGCCGTGTTTGATCCTGATCGACGAATGGGTCGCCTATCTGCGGCAGATCTACAAGGTCGAGGGGCTGCCCTCCGGGTCGTTCGATGCGAACCTGTCCTTCGTCCAGTCGCTGACCGAGGCGGTCAAGGCCAGCCCCGGCACGCTGCTGGTCGCTTCCTTGCCGGCCTCGCAGATCGAGGTGGGTGGTGAAGGCGGGCAGGAAGCGCTGGCGCGCCTCAAGCAGACCTTCAGCCGGGTGGAATCCTCGTGGCGGCCGGCGAGCCAGGAGGAGAGCTATGAGATCGTCCGGCGGCGGCTGTTCAAGGACATCCCCGGCGACAAGTTCCATCACCGTGACAACACGCTGAAACAGTTCGCCAAGCTCTATCGGGAGAACGCCAACGATTTCCCGCAGGGCTGCGCCGACGAGGACTATCGGCGAAAGCTGGAGAAGGCTTATCCAATCCATCCCGAGCTATTCGATCAGCTCTATACGAGCTGGGGTTCGCTCGAAAAGTTCCAGCGCACGCGCGGCGTGCTGCGCCTGATGGCGCAGGCCATTCACGAGCTTTGGATGAACGCCGATCCGTCGGTGATGATTATGCCCGGCAGCGTGGCGGTGAGTTCGCCGCGCGTGGAGCCGGAATTGCTCCACTATCTCGACGTGAGCTGGCAATCGATCATCGCCGGCGATGTCGATGGCACGGCGTCCACGCCCTATAAGGTCGATCAGTCGGCACCCAACCTGAACCGCTATTCGGCGACCCGGCGCGTGGCGCGCGCGATCTTCATGGGCACGGCGCCGACGCATCAGCAGCAGAACACCGGCCTCGACGACAAGCAGATCAATCTTGGCGTCGTGCAGCCCGGTGAGCGTCCGGCGATCTTCGGCGACGCGCTGCGGCGGCTGACCAACCAGGCCAAGTTCATGCACGCCGATCTTGGCCGTTACTGGTATTCGATGTCCGCGAGCCTCAACCGCATCGCGGCGGACAAGGCAGCGCAGATCGAGGCGTCGCTGGTCGACGTGACGATCGACGCGGAACTCGGCAAATATGTGAACGGCCTCGCCGATCGCGGGCATTTCGACGCCGTGCAGGTCGCGCCGGCCTCGTCGGCCGAAGTCCCCGATGAAGCGGGCGGGGTGCGCGCCGTCGTGCTGGGCGTCAAATATCCGCATAATGGGCGCGAGGGCTCCGATGCGCTCGTCGAGGCGAAGGACATCCTCACGCAGCGCGGCAGCACGCCGCGCGTTTATCGCAACATGCTGGTGTTCATCGCCGCAGAAAGCCGCCAGCTCGATCATCTGAAAGACGCCGTGCGCGCTTCCCTTGCCTGGGGGGAGATCGTCCGCGACACCGAGCGGCTGAACCTCACCCAGAGCGACAGCGCGCTCGCCAAGGCGAAACTGGCCGAAGCCAACGAGACGATGAAGACGCGCCTGAAAGAGGCGTGGTGCTATCTGCACTATCCGGCCCAGGAGAGCGCCCAATCGGATTGGGAGTGGGTGTCTGGCAAGATTCCGGCGCAGGACGGGTTGCTGGGGCGCGCGAGCAAGAAGCTGGTGGCTGAAGAGGGCCTGCTCGTCGAGTTGGGGCCGTCGCGTCTCGATCGCGATCTCCAGAGATACATCTGGAACGACAAGCAGCGGCTGTCGCTGAAGGATCTGCGGGAATATCTCAATCGCTATATCTATCTGCCGCGCCTGAAAGGGCAGGACGTCCTGGTCAAGGCCGTGCAAGCGGCGATCAGCGGCATGCTGCCCGGTCCCTTCGCCTATGCCGAACGGTGGGACGAGAAGACGGACACCTATCTGGGGCTCGCGATCGAACGGGCGGGCAACGCGCCGGTGGTCATCGACAGCGATAGCGTCATCATCAAACCTGATGAGGCCGAAGCGCACCGTCCGGCGCCGGTGCAACCTGGCCCTGGTGGCGCACCTGGAGGTCCTGATGGCGGCACGCCGACGCCTAGCGGGCAAGACGGGGATGGTGGGGCGGCGACACCGCAAACAGAGAAGAAGCCGACGCGCTTCACCGGCGCCGTGATGATCTCACCGGAGCGGCCTGCGCGGGACATTCATCAGGTTGTCGAGGCGATCGTGGAGCAGCTCACAACGCTGCCTGGTAGCCAAGTGCGACTGAAGCTGGAGATCGAAGCGGATGTGCCCGGAGGGCTTGATCGCGCCAAGGTGCGGACCTTGGTGGAGAATGCCAACACTCTGGGGTTTATCGAAAAGGCAGTAGAATGATGTTCGCCAACATCGAGAAGATTTATCTTATCGATAAAAACCATGTTTGTTGAAATGCAGGAAACCATGTTGGAGTAAACTGGAACGCGACAAGATCTGGAGGGAGGTGACTCCATTGTGATCGAGTTGCGTCACATCCGATACTTTGTCATAGCGTCGGAGCAGGGGAGCTTTCGGAAAGCGGCGGCACGACTGAAGATTCAGGAGTCTGCTGTAAGCCGCCGCATTCGCGATTTGGAGGATCGGCTTGGCGCATCCCTGTTCCACCGCCATCCCGGCGGGGTTTCTCTCACGGTGGCAGGAAGGCGGTTCCTAGGTCGTGTCCGCATCGCGCTCCAACAGATTGAGAATGGCGTCAACGATGTCGCCGCCATCGGCCGCTCCGAGGATGGCGTCATCAAAATCGGCATCTTCTCTTCCTTGGCCTCTGGCTTTCTGTTCGAGTTGTTGAAGGCGTTCGATGAGAAGCACCCGCGGGTCGCCGTCGAGTTGATCGAGGGCAATCCGTCCGTCCATGTGGCCGCAGTCCGCCAGCTTCAACTCGATGTGGCGTTCATTACCGGCACGGCCGAATGGCCCGATTGCGAGAGCGAACAGCTTTGGTCGGAGAGGGTATTCGCCGTCCTGCCGACGGAACACCGCATGGCGACCAAGCAGACGCTGCATTGGGACGATCTCGCCGGCGAAAACTTCATAGTCAGCGATGCGGCGCCAGGGCCGGAGATCTACGACTATCTGATCCAGCGACTGGCCGGCCTCGGCCATCATCCGAATATCCACCCGCACTATGTCGGCCGGGATGTCCTGCTGTCGATGGTAGCCATCGGGCGCGGGCTGACGCTGACCAGCGAGGCGACCACAGGGGCTCAGATTCCCGGTATCGTCTATCGACCGATCATGGGCGAGGTCTTGCCTTTCAGCGCGATCTGGTCGCGCCGGAACGACAATCCGTCCTGCCGCAGGTTTCTGAGCCTCGCCCGGATATTGTCGCGAATTGACCGGCGGGCCGTCAGCCAGGCGGACGCGGTGATGAGCCCGCCTGCTTCGCCTTCGCAAAACCTCGATCTGTCGCCATGAACCGCTCCAGCATGGGAACGATCAGGCGCATCGGATCGGTGGCCGGCTGTCCCGCCTCGCGGCCAAGAATCTCCGCGTAGGTGGTGAGATCGCGGTGAAGGTTGGCGGGCAGCTCCAGCGTGATCTTGACCGGCTTGTCATCGGCGATCGGGCCGAGTTTCAGCTTCGCCATGTCAGCCTCCGTAGGGTTCGAGCACGAGATCGCGCGTGACGATGACGCGGACGGGGAAGCCCGGTCGGATGGTGAGCGTCGGCGCGATGTTGAGCTGGCGCTGGACGATCTGCTGCCCGGTCTGGCTTATGCTGTCGGAAGCGCCGTTGCGCAGGGCGCGCACGATGTCGCTTTCCTGCCCGGATGAGCCGGCTTCGGCTCCGACGCTGAGGAGGGTCGAGAGCGCCGCGGCCTTGAACAGCTCGCCCCAGTGATAGTCGACGCCATCCTCCAGCCCCGCATAGCCTTCGGCGTCAGCGCCGGGCTGGCGTTCGAGGACGATGGAGCGGCCGTTCGGGAAGATCAGCCGGTTCCAGACCAGCAGGATGCGGCGCTGGCCGAAACCGACGCCGCTGTCATACTGGCCGATGACGCGCGTGCCCTGCGGGATCAGCAGGATGCGCCCGGTGGGGCTGTCGTAGATGTTCTCCGTCACCTGGGCGGTGATCTGGCCGGGAAGGTCGGAGCGGATGCCGGTGATGAGCGCGGCGGAAATCACCGCGCCGGCCTGAAGCACATTGGCCGATGCGGGCGCCGCGACCCGATCGGGCGAGACCGTGCGTTTGTCGGGCGGCTGGTTGAGGAAAGCGAGCTGGCGATCCTGCGCCGAGGGCGTGGCCGGCTGCGGCGCTAGGCCGAGGCTGGCGAGGTCGGTGGCGGGCGCGGCCGCAGGCGCGGTTGTTGCGGAGCTGGCGGGCCGTGTCTCCGTCGATGAGAACAGACGCGCGGTGCGCGCCGCTTCCAGCTCCTGCGCGCGGCGCTGTTCCTCCGGGCTCGGGCCAGGCGACGCTGGCGTGGTCATGCCCGGCGCGGGAATCGGCTGGCCGCCATTCTGCGCGTTGAGGATCGGGCGGCCGAGATCGCCGGGCAGCGGCGGGCCGAGTCTCGGAACGCCGCTATAGTCCTTCGGCAGACCGTTCAGGCCATCCGGTGTGCTGCGGTTGTCGGTGGAATAGAGTTCCTGTCCCTGATTGCCGGCGTTGCGGGTCTGGAGCGCATAGAGCAGCGCCCCGCCGACGCCGAGGCTGGCGACGAGTCCGAGGCCGGCCAGCACTTTGCGCGACAGGCGGGTAACGCGCGGAGGCTCGGGCCGCAGCCGCATCGGCGCGACTGGCTCGCCGGTGAGCGGCCGGTCGTCGGTCTCGTCGGCCGCGTCCGGCTGCAACGCCCCATCGGGCGTTCGGCTCTCTTCCCTTTCGGGATCGCGTTCGTCGCTCACGATGCCGGCCTCCCATCGGTGCGGGAGATACGCACGCGCTTCTGGTTCTTGTCTGCGCCAAAGCGCAACTCGGCGGCGGCGAACAGCCGGTCCACGATCATGTAGTTGCCGCGCACGCGGTAGTTTACCAGTTCGGAGGTTTTGCCCTCGGCCCCGACCACGAACAGCGGCGGCATCTCGCCCTGGCCGATGCCGCGCGGGAACTCGATGAAGACCTGCTTGCCGTCGTCGAAGGCGCGCAGCGGCCGCCAAGGCGCACGGTCGCCCGACACCTCATAGCGGAAGTTGACGCGCGACAGGTCGATGCCGTTGGCGACCGGCTGCTGCGCCTCGGCCTGCTGATTTTGGCGGCGCAAGGCAATGAGCTGATCTTGCGGATATTGCCAAGATACCGACGCCATATAGGTCGAAGGCGTCGAACGCAGTTCCATGTGATAGGTGCGGCGGTCGGTGTTGATGACGAGATTGGTCAGCAGATCGGACCGCGTCGGCTTGACGAGGATGTGAATTTGCTTGCCCGCGCCCATGCCGCTCTCGGTATCGCCGATGATCCAGCGCACCGTGTCGCCGGCGGCGACGGGTCCGGCGCCGACGAATTGCTCGCCGGGCTGGAGAGCGATGTCGGTGATCTGCCCAGGCGAGGCATAGACCTGATAGAGGGCGCCATCGACGAAGGGATAGACCTGCATCGAGTTGATGAAGCCATCGCGGACGGGCTGGACCCGCGCGGCGGCGTTGGCCTGGTTGACGCGCACGGTCGGGTCGGCGGCTTCCGGGGCAGGCTTGCCGTCCTTGCCGACCGGCTTCAACTGGCCGGGGAGCGGCAAGAGCTTCGGCAGTTCGACGACTTGCACGGGCCTGGGCGGCTCGGCCGCCTGCACGGCGGGCATGGCGTTGTCGTAGGAGATTTCCGGGGGTGGCAAGTTGGTGGCGCAGCCGGCGAGCGCAGACGTGCAGAGCAGCAGAAGCGGTAAGCCGGATTTACGGAAAGCCGGACGCCCTGCACTCCAGGGGGCGGCTTTGTGGAGTGCTGTCGTCATTGTCCAAGCTCCTTCGACCAGTTGATTGCGTTGACGTAGATTCCGAGCGGGTTCTTCTTCAGCGTGTCGGCGTCGCGCGGGGTCTGCACGGCGACGGTGAGGATGGCGGACCAGCGT
>NZ_JAGMXV010000034.1 GCF_018006725.1 Rhizorhabdus sp. | reverse complement strand
ACCAGGTCGCGCCGCTGAACAGCCTCCTCCTGCGCCTTCTTCCTCACCGCCTTCCGCGCGACCGCGATCACTGCGGCTTCAGGGCAGCCGGCCCTGTACCTGGTCCTCGACTGGCAGGCCGCCTCGCCGGTCATGTTTGCCAGCCCCTCTTGCCTGAGGCTCGCCGCCACCTGTCCCCAGGACAGTCCGTCGCAGCGTAGCGACGTCATCCGGTCAAGCAGGTGATCCCGCCTCTCGGTGCGGTCGGCGGCAGCGCATTTTGATCGAGGGGCTTCCTGAAGCGTCATGGAACGGCTTGCCCTTGAAGTTAGGTCATCCCCGTCATGACGTTCGTCGAGGGTGAAATGTTGTGCCGGTTCGACATTTTTTTCCGGTGCACTCCTGTTCGGCCGGTTCCGGCAAAAAGCGATTTAACAGATATCTCTTAACGCCTTTAACGGATATCTGCTAAAACCCTTTTCGAGGAAACTCTGGACAAGCCGCGGGCCGGTACAGTCTCCCGCGTCGCGGCGGATTCGAACGAACTGAGCGTCGGAATCGACAAAACTCGATCGCCGTGCGTCATGCACCGCGAAGCTGGCGCCCTACTGGAGGTGTTCAATGAGCTACCCGTGCGGGAAACGCAGCCATGGTCAACGCAGCGGCCCGGGGTTGCCGGTATGAGGCGCGCAAGACGCAGCGGGCCCGCGGCCGTCGCGAAGCTCGTATGCGAGGGCTGCCGATACCACGAGCCGATCGTGGAGGGCAGTTCGTCCTATCATTGCATCCATCCCGCTGCCCGACCGGGGTTTTCCTGGCAGCTGGGCTGCGGTACCCCGAAATGGTGCCCCTTCCATCCTGGGCGGCTGGTTGCCGTCCCGCTGGCCGAGATCCAGCGCGACCTGGCCTACACCGATACGCCTGAGGGGCTGGCAGCACTCCGGGCGGACCAGGACTTTCGCCAGGACCTCGAACGTGCTGCGCGCAAACTCGGCCAGAGGCTCCCCAATGCAGGCTGAAATCACCCGCTTCCCATCGAACGACCGGCAGTCCCCTGCCCCTCCCTCGCTGGCAGAAGCCGCCGGATCGGCGGCGGCCTCCTCCAGCGGCCCGACGACTGCCGAGGCCGCGGCCAGGATCAGGCTCGGAATGGCCTCGAAAATGCACCCGCTGTTCCTGGACCTGGCGAAACTGATTTCCGGCCGATGCCTGATCCAGGGCTCGACCAACGCCGGGAAAAGCCGGACGTTGCGCCACCTCGTCGAGCAGGTCCACCGGCTGGTCACCGTCCACCTGGTCGACCCCGAAGGGGAGTTCGGCAATCTCGCGGAATTCATCGGGGCGACGACCATCCTCGGCGACCGGGTCGGCGAAGAAGCGCTGGCAGGCATCGCCGCCCGGTCGCGCCAGCATCGGCTGCCGGTGCATCTGGATCTCAGCGATATGGAGCCGGAGGACCGGATCCGGAAGTCGGCCGCCTTCTTCGGCGGGCTGATGGCCGCGCCGCGCGAGTACTGGCCCAGCACGGCGATCGTCGCGATCGACGAGGCCCACCTGCTCGCCCCGCATGTCGCCTCGACGGCGCGTGACGGGGAAGTCCGCCGGCAGGGTGTCGCAGCCCTAACCGATCTCTGCAGCCGCGGCCGCAAGCGGGGGCTGTGCCCGATCGTCAGCACCCAGCGGCTCGCGAAACTCGCCTCCTCCGTCGTCTCCGAGCTCCACAACTTCCTGATCGGCATCAACGTGTTCGATCGGGATATTGCCCGGGCGGCGGATCTGCTGGGCCTGACATACGACAAGGCGAGCCTGCTCCGCGACTTGCCGCCCGGGCATTTCTTCGCCTTCGGCCCGGCCCTGGCAACGCTGCCGATCGGCGTCCACATCGATGCGCCGATCACCGAGCACGCTGGCAAGACGCCCGATCTGGCGCCGCCGTCCTGGGCGACGCCGGCGGAGGCGCGCGCTCCTCGACGTCGACGGCGCAGCACCGGCACCTTCCGGCCGCCAGGTCGCTCCCGGCGGCAACATCCGCGCGCTGGACCTGTTCCTGCTCGATCCCCTCGCCCCCTCGGCTGCGGCGATCGCGAAAGCGCTCGTCGGCATCTCGCCGAGCGCGACCAGCACCGGTCAGTTCGCCGGGCATCTCGGGTTGTCGGACGATGAGATCGATAGGGCGGTCAGGCTGCTGGCCGACCTGGGCGTCGTGGACGTCATCCCGCGCCCGGACGATCGGATCGTACGGCTCAGCACCCGGCTCAGGCAGAAGGCGACGGCCGCATCCGTCATCTCGCTACCGTGAAGGATGTCGCTGGATGATCGACATCGATGTCGTCGAGCTCGTTGCGCACGCGCCCTCGCCACAAGACCCGGTGATGGCCAGGCTTCATGAGGTCGCGTTCAGGCCCGACGCCTGGCTGCCGTCCGACCTCGCCCGCCTGGCCGCGATGTTCCGGGAAGAGGCGAGCCTCGGGGAGATCGCCGGGGCGCTCGGCCGGACGATAAGGGCCGTCTCGACGAAGATCTATGAACTCGGCCTGCGGCGGGGAACCTCGCGGCAATGGACGCCGGAAGACGATGCGCTGCTCATGCAGCATTACCCGACGGCCGCCGCAGGCGCCGTTGCAGGCCTGCTCGGCCGCACGACCTGCGCTATCTATGCACGAGCCGGCGTTCTCGGCCTGACCGAACCCCAGGCTCCCCTTTGGACCGAATGGGAGGATTGGCAGCTCAGGCGGGCCTACGAGCTCGCGATGCCCACGCATCAGATCGCCGTGGTGATCGGCCGGCCCCATAGCGGCATCTGCAGCCGGGCCGGCACGCTGGGCTTACGCCATCCGTCTCATCAGCCGGACTGGGAGGCGTCCGAAATGGCCCGCGCGCTGGAGCTGGCCGAGGCCGGCCTCCGCTATCGCGCCATTGCGGCCCGGATGGTCGAGGAGGGCTTCCCGGATCGGGGCCACGATCCATTGGGCCAGATGCTGCGGAAGCTTGGCTACGGCCGAGGCTGGGGCCGCCCGTGGACGCCGGAGGAGGACGACCTGTTGCGGGTCACCTACGCGAACGGACTCTCGACTGCGCCGCTTCGGGACCGGCTAGGGCGCACGAAATGGTCCATCCGATGGCGTGTTGAAGAACTGGGGTTGCGCCATCCGAAGCCCGACGGTTTCCGCCTCGGTCCGGTTTGGTCGGATGAGGAAACCGCGCATCTGAAAGCCACCTATGGCAAGGTCAAGCCCAAGGAGATTGCCCGCCAGCTCGGACGGGATCTCCGCGCAGTCTATCAGCGCGCTTTTGCCCTGGGTCTGAAGACGAACAGGCACCGTGACTGGACGGCGGATGAGGACCGCGCAATCGCGCTGGCTTTTGAGCGGAACGTAAGCCTCGGCGCGCTGGTGCCGATCTTCAGGCGCGACCTGGCCGTCGTATCGAAGCGGGCCATCAAGCTGGGGTTCAGCTTCAAGCAGCGAGGGCGCGGTACGTCGGACCTCGGCTCCGACCCACCGTCGACAGTCGCAGGGCTGGTGGCAGCCCTGACCCCCGGTCCTCAACGCGATGAAGATGCCTAAGCGAAGTGGCCCCTTGGAGCCATCCCCGAAGGCCCCCTGAACGTCTGAATCGACTGAGCAGAACACGGGGTCGTCAGGGCCATCGAGATCCGTCTCATTGGTCCTCGTCTTCGCCTAGTGCAACGCTTCTATCGTCGATTTCATCGGTGAGGAACTCATCCAACGAAGTGTTCTCGACTGGAGGCTCTGCATCGCGGCGCCCGGTCACACCAAGCCTTTGGGCGACACCGGCAGCGATGGTTTCGAGCGCATTGTACGGAACC
The DNA here is from genome assembly GCF_018006725.1 of Rhizorhabdus sp. Taxonomy (GTDB): domain Bacteria; phylum Pseudomonadota; class Alphaproteobacteria; order Sphingomonadales; family Sphingomonadaceae; genus Rhizorhabdus. Next base: position 27,852 of record NZ_JAGMXV010000034.1, on the reverse strand, counting down.
TGCATCAACGATCTGTTCGGAAGCAAGGTGGCTGTGCTTTCCGCGTACCGGGTCTCGAAAGTGTCGATCCTGGTCAGGCAGCAATAATAGGATGGCCTGAAGTCGCTGTATACTGGTGAAATTAAAGTATTAGTAACATGAGCTTCAATCCTGAGGCCCGCGAGATCGCCGATTTTCTTCTTGGTGGTCTCCGTTTCTGTCTCCAAATGTTCCAGCAAGACAGTATGTCTTCCGGGCTCGATTAAGGACTTCACCCAAGGTCGATCTCGAGGCACCAAGTGACGTAACGGTTCGGCATCGTAAACGTGAAGCAGATACCTTGCGGATGAGCTCCAATCACCCTGATCGTATGGAGCGCGCCGTCTATTCCTGGGGACAGTCATCGAAGGCTCGGGGAGCAGCGTCGTCAGTCTAATAAAGTCAGCGAGTAGATATCCCGTGTTGTGGGTTCGATTTGAAATAGATGGCTCCGCAATAGTACCAGACGGTCGCCTAAAAAATTTGCCCTCTAACCAGTTAAAATGACGCCAACCATAGTGACCAAGGTTGCTACTAGCGACGCGCAATCTTGATATGTTTAGAAAGAAATCTGCCCTGAAGTGCCTGGCTTGCTGCAACCCAGCGAACTGGCCGTTGGGCCGATATGGTCTTTCGACCTGAATGCACGCAATTGGATTCGGCGTGTTGTGTCCGTTCAGCGCCTGCAGAACCGCCAAAGAGAAGGCACCGATAATCCCGCCCTCGTATTCCTGGGTCTGATACCCAGATCCGTGCAATATTTCCGGCAAATTCAGAAAAGCTTGTTCGATCAGCATGAACCACCCTTTTTTTGCTTTAAACCCGGCTCGAAAACCGGTTATGCGCCGTGATCCTGCAGGCCCAGGGCTCGACCTCCCGCCCGTAGATCTCGTCACGCAGGAACGCCAGTTCCTCGTCCCGGCGCTCGTCCGCCACGTCCACGAACCAGGCGCGGGGCTTGCCGTTGGCATCGCCGTTCCAGCGATAGCGTCGCGCCTTCAGGCGGTCCTTCAGCTCGAACGGCGTGCCCTCGGCCCAGATGCGCCAGCTCGGCCGCCGGGCGGCGTCCAGCAGCTGCTGCATTGCGAGCGCGCCGCTGGCCGGCTGCCGACGTGCCAGCAGCTCGATCGCCGCCCTGCAATCGTCGACTGCGCGATGGCCGTCGAAGAAGAAGCCCTGGCGGGCCGCGAGGTAGCCGAGCTTGGTTCCCTCGAACCCCTCCTCCGCCCAGGGCACCTGCGACATCGAGCAGGCCCAGGGCCTGGTCTCGAAAATACCGTCGAGGCGCTCGGCGAACGGCCGGTCGAAGGCGGCGTTATGCGCGACGATCACCGCCGCGCCGGCGGCCATCGCCTTGACGGCATCGAGGTCGACCGCCTTGCCCTCGACCATGGCGTCGTCGATGCCGGTCAGCGCCGAGATCTCGGGCGGGATCGGGATGGACGGCTCGCGCAGGCTGGCATAGGCCTCGCCGATCTCGAATATCCTGCCGTCGGGGCCGTAGGTGAACGGGACCATCGCGATCTCGATGATCTCATCGCGGGCGGCGTCAAGGCCGGTGGTCTCCAGGTCGAGGAACACGGCTCTCCGCGTCGGCGTACCGTCAGCTGGGGTGATCACGGACCGCGGCTGGAGGCGGCGCAGCACCCTGTAGTCCGGCGATGCTTCCAATTCGGTCGCGATCAGCTCGATTTCCGCGTGACCGAGACTTGCGGTGGGTAGCGCCGCGGCCGCGTCCATCACGCCACCAGCTGTTTGAGCGTATCGAGCTCGGTGCCTGCGGCGGCGCGGGCGGCCTGCAGCTCGTAGTCTGCCTGGAGGCGCGCCCAGAACTCAGCCGAGGTGCCCAGGCATTTCGCGAGGCGCAGTGCCGTGTCACCGCTGATCGATCTGCGCCCCTTCACGATTTGGTCGACGCGGTTCAGCGGGACGCGCATCGCCTTGGCCAGCGCATAGGCGCTGATGCCGAGGGGACCGAGGAATTCCTCGCGCAGCACCTGGCCCGGATGTATCGGCGGCAACTGCTCGGGGTCGGTCTGAGTTTTCGCCATGGCGCGGTATCCTCAGCGGCGTTTGACGACTTCGATGTCGCAGGCGCCCTCGGTCTGCGACCAGCAGAAGCAGATGCGGTACTGGTAGTTGATGCGGATCGAGTGCTGCCCCGCTCGGTCGCCGGCCAACTGCTCGACACGATTCGCCGGCGGCAGGTCGACGGGGAACGGCTTGTTCAACCTGCGCCGGCGATCGTTTCCGCCTGTCCATGCTTCCACCGCGCCATCCCGGCAGTTTAGGTTCTTGGCAATAGTGACGCAATACGTCACCATCAATAAAGAGGGCTACAAAAAATACCGACCCGTAAAGTCCGGGGCAGGCCGCCAATTTGCCCAAGGTCACCAACAGGCGGCGGAAAGCTTATGCAACGTCGACAGCGGGGCCATGTCCGGCAATCACGCATCGGCCACACCCCAACTGTGATCGATGGAGAAGCGGAGGAGCGATGATGACGATACCTGATCGGCAAGCTGGAACCGGGATGCAGCAGGTGGAGCCCGACGAGCACCACGCCAGGCTCGTCGCCGAGATCACCGAGATCGGACGGCTCATGCGGGCAAGCGACGGCCGCGGCGGCTGGAGCACGGGGGAACGCATCGCTGGCGCGCTCATCTGCGACGAAATTCTGTGGCTGCCGGATGGCTACACCATTCCTGCGGCCGTCGATCGACTGGGCCATAGGTGGCGCACAGCGCTGATTGAGGCCGCCACCGGTAATCCGGCAATTAGCCCGAGCGATATCGATGACTCACCGCGTGCCGACCTGGTCGACAGGATCCGCGGCATTGCGAGTTCCCTTGTAGCCGATAACGGCAGAGGGTCCTGGAGCACAGGCGAACGCATCGCCGGCGCCCTCCTCGCCGGTGTGCCGGCTTGGCTGCCGTCCGGTTACAGCATCGTCGAGGCGATCGCGCGTCTCTCTGGCAACTGGCTGGGTGCGCTTATTGAGGCCGACCGGCTTGGCTGGCGGGACAGCGCCTGAAGGTCGGTGACGGCCCTTGCCAACGCCCTGCCGACCCATCCGCGACGCCCCAGCAGGGCACAGGCCATCGGGCCCGGCACCACCACCCGTTCGCGCGGCAGATGCGCGGGGAACGGCCGCCGCGACGATCGCTTGCGGGTGAAGGCCGCCACGGTCGTGGTCCTGGCCGCGGCCGTCTCGGCGGCGAGCTCGTCCTCGATGGCGGACGCCTCCAGTTCTTCCAACTGCCGCCGTGGACTGGTGCCTGCAGGCCGGTCCCCGGTCCCTGCCAATGCCATGCACTGACCCGTCCATGAGGCGTCGGATTGGCGAGGGCCATTCAGTACCGGCTTTCCTAAAAACCCAATGCCCGACATCAACAATCCATCTTGCTGAAGCGTCTTCTGCCCGGCCGGCAGATCGACCGGCGTTCAGATGTACGGGCCGCCGATGATCGACATCTTCATTACCTCGGGTTTGCCGCTCGATGACGTCGCGAAAATGCTCGGTGGATTCGACTGCGACCGGGTGCTCGTCCGCGGCGCGGGCCCGGTGCAGATCTGGCGGCGTTCGCCGCGGGGGTGGTGCCAGGTTGCTCCCCCCTCGCCCGGTATGGCGCGCCTCGTGGCAGAATTCGTCGAACTGGAGCATCGCGCAGATGATCTCCGGTTACATGCGGCCTATTTCGCAGATGCGCTTTTGCGTTCCACGGCCGCCATCAGCGCGGAAGGCGAGATCGACGCGCTGGTTGCCGCCTGCACGAGGGTGGTCGCCTGGTGCGAAGCGAACCGCCCGGGCGTGCTCCAGGCCGCCCTGCCGGCAGCGCCTTCCGATTCCGGACCGACCGGTCTTGGCGACTTCTCCGGCCTTGCCGACAGCTTGGCGACCAGCGCGGGCATCGTCTGGCGCGATATCGACGGCCTAGCCATCGCCTACCGCGCCGCCGAGCCTGTAGCGGCAGTCTATCGCGGCGATGGCGGTTGGTACTGGTGCGACCTGACCAGCGCCTTCGCCTATGGCGGCGGCCTGCTTGCCGGCCCCTGGCCGAACCTTCCGAGCGCCCAGGCAAAGGCATGCGGTCGTTTCTTCGCCATCTGCGATGCAGCGCCCGGCGAGCGGCGGGCGGCAATGGCAGCGTGCCCGATCGCCCTGCCCCAGGTGGTCCGCGCTGAAATCGCCGGTCTTATCGGCTACCTCACGCCATCGGGCAAGCCAGTCGCATAACAGCCCGTCAGGATGGCGGGCAGGAACGCCGATGTCGCGCCGTGCCCCGCTTCAGGGGCATCTCAAGGGTTCTGCGGCCCCTTTTCTTCCGGCACGGTCTTCTTCCTCGATCCCTGCCGCTCGACGACAACGAGCGAACAGTCGGGGAGCGGACGTTGCAGGCGCTTCAGCCCACGCGCGGGGGCCGTCATCCATTCCTCGCATTCTTCGCCCGGACGAAGAATCACGGGCATCGCCTTCTCATGGACTGGGCGGACATCGGCATTGGCATCAGTCGTCAGGAACCCATAGATGTCGATCATCACTTCACCCTCGGCCTTCTTGCGCAGGCCTTTCCAGCCGCGCAGACAGACGCCAGCAAAGAAGGCCAGCGGCTGGTCGGGTCCGAGAGCGAACCATGCCGTGCCCTTCGAGCCGTCAGGAAGACTTTCCGGCTCGGCGAAAGCCGTAAAGGGTACAAGGCACCTGTCGGCAGGCTCGAGGTACTCCTTCCAGGCGAAAAGGTTTCGGAGGTTGGTAATTCCTTTGTCGGTCGTTCCGGTCAAGCGCGCCGGTGGCGTCGGCATGCCCCAGCGCGCCAAAGCAAGCTCGCGCCCGTTTGGCCCATGGCGGACGATCGGCGCGGGATAGTCCGGATAGATACCTCCCACTCGCTGCTCAAGATTGCCGGTCAGGTCTACCATCACGCCGGCGCCCCGTCGGATGGCGTCCTGACCTGCAAGGATCCGATAAAGATTGCACATGTGCTCACTCCGCTTTGTCCCCTTCAGGCCGTCTACGAACGTCAGATCATGCTGACCAGCAAGTCGTTCAATACGGACGGTAGGCCCGGGGCGCTCTTGAGCGTGGACTTCCTCAATAGTCGCAGTTTGGCGACGGCCCGGTCGTAGATGGCAAGGTTGGTCTCTCCATTAAGGCGCGACGGGTAGATAATCCCATCGGGCATCTCGTTATGCTCGTGCAGGGCAAGCGACCATTTGCGGGAAAGAGCCTGATCGCTGGCCCTGGCGACATCGCTCGGGATGCCCATCCGCACTGCTCGGTCCGCGCGGAGGTCGACCAGCCTCAACCGTTCGGCGACTTCGATTTCCGCATATTGACGCTCGTCGAATTCCGATTCGTGGATCGGCAGATCCCCGGTCAGTCCATCGCGTTGGTCGCGCAGGACCGCTTCGAGAAAACAGACCTTCAGCGTCGCGCCGAGATAGAGGACACCGAAACGGCTGGAATCTTTCAAACGCCTTGGATCGCTGAACCGGCTGGGCGACTTGCCGAAGCCGAGAGCGTCTGGATATCGGCCGAGGTAAATGCGGCCGAACGCCTCGCCTTTTTGAACCGTATGCCATTCCAGGGGGCGGCTGGAGAAGCCAGGCGGAGGGGAAGTTTTTGCCATCTACGAGAAGTCCCGGCCGACACTCTCCGCCGCATCGAGCACCGCGCGCTGCTTGCCTCGTTCCAGTGCTTGCCTTCCCGTGAGCCCGTTCAGCTCACCATGGCGCTGGACCATAAAACGATAGACCGCCCACGGTCCCCCCAAACGTTTATGGAGCTCCGCGAGTTCGGGATACGGGTTGCCATTCGCGTCCAATTGCCAGCGAGGAAATCGATATCCTCGTTTCGTTCCTGTAAGCCCAAGGACGGCGCCGCTCCTTCGCTTGGTATTGATGGTCATGCGGCTAGTCCCCAGGAGCTCGGCAAATTCGTCGGCGGTAAGCATATCTTCCGCACCGAGAATTTCTGCGGCACGCAGGCGGCCACGCTCGCGGGCCGCGGTCAGCGCAGCCTCGAGATTGTCCACATCGGGTTCCTTGTGAGCTACGGTGGCGGTTTGGATAGTCTCCTCAATCGGCGACACCGCGACACTCCCTCGGGGGCCAAAATCGATACGAACACTTACCGTTCGGTCGCCGTGCCCAACGTTGGCGACATAGCCGGCCAGCTTTTTCTGGACCTTCTCCCAAACCGTCTTCCGGCCTGGATCTCGGGCTTCGGATTCAGTGACGAAAGCTCCTCTCGACGCGTCAAACCGCACTGCTTTCGCCCCCTGCCGCTGAAGGCGTTTGGCTTTTACCGGATTCACAATCTCGCCGGATACGCCGATCCGACCAGAAATGGTTTTTGGAGATGCCATGTCCTAACCTCCTGAAAACTCATTATATCTGCTTGGCGGCAAGTTTCGTCAAGTTCGTAAACCGAGACAACGAGCGCGGTTGCTCGCGACCGTCGATGAGAGTGAATCGGGCGCGTCCAGCCACACGTGCAGCCGGCTAGCGGTCAGCAACGGCTTGCGACATTTCCCTCCGCTGGTGCGTCAGGGTGGTGCGGCGCAGAGGGCGCCGCCGGAACATGGCGAGGCACTGCGGTGGGCAACGATATCGAACCAACAACCCGCGGGCGCTGGCAGGTCGTCGACGACATGCCCTACCGGCAGGAGATCTCCGACGGGCATTCCCGATGAGCGCCCGGCAGATACCGCGCGCCCTCAGGCTCGACCTTAGGGCGGCGCCGGACGACTTCGCGCTCGGCGAGATCGCCATCCTGCCGAAATTCGATACGGTCTTCCTCCACCGGGGCCGCTTCCGCCGCGAATACACGCTCGCCCGGGCGACGGCCATGCCGCGGCGCCGGAGCGACGTGTGTCCGACGAGAATCGACGTGGTGGCGCGGCTGCGCACGTCAGATGGCGCGCTGGACGACCTTATCTGGGCGGCGCTGGCGGCCCGGGCGAGGATCTTCGTCATCGATGCCCGGTCGGTCGCGCGCGAGTTGATCGCCTCCGGCCAGGCGCCGGCCTGCTGCCGGCGGGCGCTGATCCGCGACGACGCGCGGGATGGCGGCATGCCTCAGCGCCTTGCCCCGGGCAAGCGAGGCTTCGTCTGGCGGCCGCGGTTTGCCGAGACCGTGCAATGACCTGGATCAGCGCCTTGCTGATCGCCGCTCCCGCGGCGATCGCCTTCTCCTTACCCCCGCGCAGCTGGCTGCTTTGGCTAGCATGGCCTGTCGCCCTTCTGTTCGGCTCCATCGCGACCGCCCTGCCGATCGTTGCTGCCTTCGACCCGGTGGCTGCGGGTTACCTGAAGCCGGCCGTCTTCGCCCTGCTTCTCGCCTCCGCCGGCCTGTTCTGCAATCTGGCCGGCGCTGCCGACCTTGAGCCCTGGGCCCGCCGGCTGGCTGCCTGCGGCGCCCTGTTCGTCGGATGGGCGGCTGGCGCTGGAATGGCCACGGTCGTAGGCAGCGGCGTGCCGATGCTTAGGCCGTTGACGGGGCCATAGCGCCGACGTCTGGCTTCTGGCCGCCGGGCGCGCTTGATCGACGATCGGCCGCAGCCCAGGAGGCAACGGCCCGCAGATATCCGATCTCCGCCATATTTTGTGGTCCAGCACCCTCGATATACCGGATGCAGTCCGACACGGCGCGCACCCCAAGGGCTGTCGGTGAGCCGTTGATTTCGCCCCGTTGACTCCCGGCCGCATAAGTGAACATAACAGGAACATGAAACCAATTGCGGCTCCTCCCCCCCAGGCCGGCGATACGCCCCAGCCATCGCTGGCGAGCCTGCGCGATGAGATCGGCCGCATCGAGAAGCGACAGCCCGGGCCCCGCAAAGCCCTTTCCTTCGGCATACCCGCCGTCGACGCTGTCCTTCCGGGGCACGGGCTCGCCCGCGGCGCCCTGCACGAGATCGCCGGCGGCGGCGAGCAGGCGGTTTTCGGCGCGGCACCGACATCCTTTACGGCGGGTATCGCGGCCCGACTGGCCGGCCAGGTTCTCTGGTGCATGCGCCAGCGCGATCTCCACGCGCCGGCCCTCTCGCAGGCCGGGCTCGGGCCCGACCGCGTCATCTATGTCGACGCCGCCGGCGACCAGCAGGTCCTCCAGGCGATGGAGGAAGGCCTGCGATGCCGCGGCCTGGGCGCCGTGGTCGGGGAATTGTCGACGCTGGACATGACCGCGTCGCGACGCCTGCAGCTCGCGGCCGCCGACACCGGCGTCATGGCGCTCGCCTTGCGGCGCTGGCGCGACGCGCGCTCCGCCGACGCCTACGGCCGCCAGCCGACGGCCGCGACGACGCGCTGGCGGGTCACGCCGGTGCCCTCGCGCGCCCTGCCCGTCCCAGGCGTCGGCCGGCCAGTCTGGCATGTGGAGCTGATGCGGTGCCGGGGCGCTGGCGCCCGGTCATGGATCATGGAGGCATGCGATGCGTCGGGCCGCCTCGATCTGGCTGCCGACCTGGCCGACCGATCGCCTGCGGCGACGGTCCCACGCCGGGCTGCCGCCGGATAGCCCTCTCGCCACAGTCGTCATGGTCGCCGGCCGCCAGAGGCTGGCCGCCGTCGACCGCGCGGCGGCCGCGGCGGGCCTGCGACCCGACGTCCCGCTGACCGACGCGCGGGCAAGGGTGCCCGACCTGGTCGTCGCGCCGGCGGACGTGGCGGCCGACCTGGCGGCCCTCGAACGGCTCGCCTTCTGGATCCTCCGGCGCTACAGCCCGATCGTCGCGGTCGACCCGCCGGACGGCCTGTGGCTCGACGTCGCCGGCATGGGGCAGCTATTCGGCGGCGAGGATGAGCTGCTGGCCGATCTGGGCGCCGCACTCGCCGCGGCAGGCCTGGCATCCCGGATGGCAGCTGCAGACGCTGCCGGCGCGGCCTGGGCGGCGGCTCGATATGCGCCGGAGGCCGGCGCCCGAGGCCGGCTCGTCATCGTGCCCGGCCAGGAAGGCGCTCTGCTCGGCCCCCTGCCGATCGAGGCCCTGCGCCTGGCAGCCGAGAAGGCGTCGGCGCTGCGGCGGCTCGGCATCGAGACGATCGCAGAGCTCGGACGGTTGCCCCGCGCGCCACTGGCGTTGCGCTTCGGCGCCGAACCCGGGCGCCGCCTCGACCAGGCACGCGGACGCCTGGCCGAGCCGATCGCGCCGTTGCGTCTGCCGGCCGCCATCACCGCCCGCCGGTCCTTCCCCGAGCCCGTTATCCACCTCGATGCGGTCATGATCGCCGTCGACCGCCTGCTCGCAGAGGTCTGCAGGCGGCTCGAATCGGACGGCCGCGGCGCCCGCCTGGTCGACGTCCATTGCATGCGCGTCGACGGCGTCGCGGCCGTCCGAATTGGCACCGCCCGGCCGTCCCGCGACCGTAGGCTGCTTACCCGACTTCTTGCCGACCGCCTGGCCCAGCTCGACGCCGGCTACGGCATCGAGACGGTCGAGATGATCGTGGTGCTGGCCGAGCCGATGCCCTCGGTGCAGTTCGGGTCGGGCATCGTCGAGCCCGACAGCGACGACGCCATCGCCGGCCTCGTCGACGTGCTCGCCAACCGACTGGGACGCCGGCGGATCTTCCGGCTGGCCCCGGTGGCGAGCGACGTGCCGGAGCGCGCCGTCCGGCGGGCGGATCCGCTGGTGCCGCCGTCCGATCTGTCCTGGCCGCTGGCCTGGCCAAGGCCGCCGCGGCTGCTCGACCGCCCCGAGGAGATCGACGTTATCGCCGAGATGCCGGACCAGCCGCCGGCGGCTTTCCGCTGGCGTGGCGTTCGCCGGCGGGTGCGCCACGCCGACGGGCCGGAACGCATCACTGGCGAATGGTGGCGCCGCGACGCCGAACTGACCGCCGTCCGCGACTACTGGCAGGTCGAGGTCGAGGACGGGTCGCGCTACTGGCTCTATCGCTCAGGCGATGGCGTGCACCCGGAAACAGGGTCTCTCCGGTGGTTCCTGCACGGCGTTTTCGGCTGATGTCCTACGCCGAGCTGCAGATCACGTCGAACTATTCGTTTCTTCGTGGGGCATCGCATCCCGACGAACTGGGAGCCGCGGCCGCGGCGCTGGGCCTGCCGGCGATCGGCATCACCGACCGCAACAGCCTGGCGGGCCTCGCCAGGATGCATGTGGCGGCCAGGAACTTCGGCCTGCGCCTGGTGCCCGGCTGCCGCCTTGACCTGCTCGACGGATCGTCGGTCCTGGTCTATCCGACCGACAGGGCGGCCTACGGCCGGCTCTGCCGCCTGCTGACCGTCGGCAAGGCGCGCGCGGGCAAGGGGGGGTGCGCCCTCGCCTGGGGCGACGTCGAGGCCGCGGCGGAGGGGCTGATCTGCGTCCTCGTCCCCGACGAGCCGGGCGATCTCCTCGAGCTGCAGCTCGCCCGCCTGCGCGCCGCGTTCAGCAGTCGCGCCTATGTGGCGCTGACGCTCCGCCGGCGGCCCGGTGATGCGCTGCGCCTCCATCGCATCGCCACCGCGGCCGCCGCGGCCCGGATCCCGACCGTCGCGACCGGCGACGTCCTCTATCATGCGCCGGATCGCCGGATCCTGCAGGACCTGCTCACCGCCATCCGGCATGGCTGCACGATCGATGATCTCGGCACACGGCGGGAGCGGTTTGCAGACCGCCACCTGCAGAGCCCCGCGGAGATGAGCCGGCTGTTCGGCCGATATCCCGAGGCGATCGAACGCAGCCTCGAAATCGCCGAACGCTGCGCCTTCAGCCTGGACCAGCTGTCCTACCAGTACCCCGATGAAATCGCGGAACCGGGCGTGGCGCCGCAGCAAACGTTGGAGGCTGCCACCTGGGCCGGCGCGGCCAGGCGCTACCCGGAAGGCGTGCCCGCTTCGGTGGCCGACCAGATCCGGCGCGAACTGGCGCTGATCGACCAGCTGGCCTATGCGCCCTACTTCCTCACGGTCAATGCCATTGTCCGCTTCGCCCGCGGGCGCGGCATCCTGTGCCAGGGCCGGGGCTCGGCGGCAAATTCGGCGGTGTGCTACGTCCTCGGCATCACCGCGATCGATCCCACGCACCACGACCTTCTCTTCGAGCGTTTCATCTCGGTCGAGCGCAACGAACCACCCGACATCGACGTCGACTTCGAGCACGAACGCCGCGAGGAGGTCATCCAGCATATCTACGAGACCTATGGCCATGAGCGCGCCGCCCTCACCGCAACTGTGATTCGCTACAGGACGAGGGGTGCGATGCGCGATGTCGCCAAGGCGCTCGGCCTGTCGGCGGAGGTGTCTGCCGCGCTGGTGCGGCGCATGAAGGATGACGGCACAATCGACGCAGACGATGTCGCCGTCGAGTTCGGGGGCGATCGCCGGGTGCGGATCGCCCTGGAGCTGGCCGAGCAGATCCGCAATTTTCCACGCCATCTGAGCCAGCATCCCGGGGGATTCGTGCTGACGCGAGACCGTCTGGACGAGCTGGTTCCGATCGAGCCCGCCGCCATGGACAATCGCTCGGTCATCGAATGGGATAAGGACGATATCGACGCGTTGAAATTCATGAAGATCGATATCCTCGCTTTGGGAATGCTGTCCTGCATCAGGCGCGCTCTCGACTATATCGAAGACCACAAGGATATGCGGATTGGACTGGCCGACATCCCCACCGAGGATCCCGCGACCTACGACATGATCTGCCGGGCCGATACCGTCGGCGTCTTCCAGATCGAGAGCCGCGCTCAGATGGCCATGCTGCCGCGCATCCGGCCCCGGACTTTCTACGACCTGGTGATCGAGGTGGCGATCGTCCGTCCTGGCCCGATCCAGGGCGACATGGTTCATCCGTATCTCCGGCGCAGGGAAGGCCGCGAGCCCGTCGATTTCCCCCATCCCGATCTCGAGCGTGTCCTGGGCCGGACCCTCGGCGTACCGCTGTTCCAGGAACAGGCGATGCGGATCGCGATCGTCTGCGCGGGATTCTCCGGCGGCGAAGCCGATCAGCTGCGGCGCAGCATGGCCACCTTCAAGCTGACCGGCGGCGTGTCGCGGTTTCAGGAGCGCCTGGTCTCCGGCATGGTCGAGCGCGGCTATCCCAGGGAGTTCGCCGAGAAGGTCTTCGCGCAGATCCAGGGCTTCGGCGCCTATGGCTTTCCCGAAAGCCACGCGGCGAGCTTCGCGCTGATCGCCTATGCCTCGGCCTGGCTGAAATGCCATCACCCTGAGGTCTTCTGCGCGGCGCTCCTGAACAGCCAGCCGATGGGCTTCTACGCGCCGGCGCAGATCGTGCGCGACGCCCGCGAGCACGGCGTCGAGATCAGGCCGATCGACATCAATGCCAGCCGCTGGGACTGCGGCCTGGAGCCCACGGCCGGCGGTCGCCTCGCCGTGCGGCTGGGCTTTCGGCTGGTGCTGGGCCTCGCTTCGGCCGATGCCCTTCGGTTGGTGCTGTCGCGCGCCGACCGCCCGTTTTCCTCGGTCGAGGATCTCTGGCGCCGCGCCGGCGTGCCAGTCGCGGCGCTGACCCGCCTCGCCGATGCCGATGCCTTCCGGCCATCGATGGGGCTGGCGCGCCGCGACGCCATCTGGGCGATCCGCGGCCTGCGGGACGAGGAGCTGCCGCTCTTCGCGGCGGCAGCCGCGCGCGAACGAGTGGCCGTCCCCGAGGCGATAGAGCCGCCGGTGACGATGAAGCACATGACGGCGGGGGCCGAGGTCGTCGCCGACTATTCCCGGGCCGGCCTCACCTTACGGAAGCATCCACTCTGGTTTCTGCGGCAGGATCTCGCCCGGCGCGGCACCCTGCCCTGCTCCGACCTCCGGTCGATGCGCGACGGCCGCCGGGTGGCGATCGCCGGGCTGGTGCTGGTCAGGCAACGCCCCGCCTCGGCCGCCGGCGTCACCTTCGTCACGATCGAGGACGAGACAGGCGTCGCCAACCTGGTGGTCTGGGAACAAGTTGGCCTGCGCTTACGCGGGACGTTGCTCGCCGCGTCGCTACTGGGCTGCCGCGGGCGAGTTCAGCGCGAGGGTGACGTCATCCACCTGGTGGCCGACGACCTGCTCGACCATGACGATCTGCTGCGTAGCCTGTCGCTCCGGGACGGCGAGCGCTCAATCCCAGAGGGGCCCGCCGTGCCAGCCTCGGCGAGCCTACCCAGTTTGAGCCGGGATTTTCGGTAGGACACCAATTGACATAAGGACTCAAATTCTAGAAAATGTGTCCAAACCAAACAGGAGGACACAATGGCCGGCGAGTTGAGCGAAACCCTGAAGGCGCGCGTCACACAAGGCACAAAAACGACCTTCGAGGAACTGGCCGCCATGCGGGGTGTCCCGGTCTCCGACCTCGTGCGAGGGGTTCTGGAGCATTGGGCCGTCGAGAACGCGGGTCACTTGACGGACCGGGTCATGGTCGTCATGTCTCGCCCATTAGGATGGCAAGAGGGTGCCTGGAAGATCCGGGCGAAGCTCAAGAATCCGGGAGAGATCGCGCATTGGGATCGCCCCATCTCGTTCGAAATTCCTAACATCCCCAAGCGAATTTTCATCCCGGATCGTGAACTCTCGGCCCACTACCTGACGGTGATGGGGAGTTCGCCCGATAACATCATTCAGCTGGGCCAGCTGATTAATGGAGAATGGGCAGCAACCGTCTATTCAAACGGAATCGAGGAGGGGCAAAATCCATCACCAAAAGACGTGGTGCGCGATAGGATCCGGACAGCGATCGAGGCCGTGGTGGATCGCCTGCCACGGCAAAGTCCTGTAATCGGCAACGCGTATGTGTGAGGAGAGGTCGACCATGATCAGGCCTTTCGAAACATCTCTTCGGGGCAACGGGCGCTACCGAGCCATGGGGCTCCACACGATGGATGCGATAGAGCAAATCCGGGCCCGAGGCCTCGAAGCGGCGATCGAGGCGATGGCGACGGTCGGCGGCGTGGTCGATGAAAAGGACCGACCCCGCATGGCCCGCGACCTGCTGAACCAGATCCAGCGGACGCCGGCAGCGTGGTTCCGGCCATGGGTTGACCTCGACGTGCCCCTGCAAACGTTCCCCGACGGCTCGTCATCCGTTGAGCGGATCAGCAGGATTCCAACCGTTTCCTGGAGCTTCCTGGGCAGCCGTCAGATCGGGCGGGTCAAGTGGTACACAGTGTCCCGTGTTGTCCATCATCTACCGTCGCGCCCGACCGTTGCCGCATGAACGGCGGCGACGGCGCCGAACATGGCCGGCCCGCGGAACCGGACGATCTGGCCCCACGACCATCGCTGAGCGCGCGGGACCTCACCGCGATCACCCGTTTCTACGCAGCGCCGGACGGAAGCAACGTCTACCTGATCGAATTCTGGGACCCATCCCGTCCGCCCCAGGATGAATTTGCCTTGCCTGCCGTCATCGGCACCTGGCGCGCCATCGAGGTGGTGGCCGACGACCTCCCGGGCGCGGAACGCGCCGCCCTCCGCCACTTTCCACTAGCGGAGCGAATAGCAGACCTCACGCCTGGTTTCCGGCCGGCAGATGGGCGGTACACATGGCGACGCAGTACCGACCGGGCCAAGCTGGTCGCCGAGATCGACGGTCGGCAAAAACGGTAGGGCCCCCCGCTGAGCGCCGACAGCGGTCGAAGGCCCATTGGGGCTCAGCCCACCAGCCTGTAGCCGCGGCGCGTCCGCAGGCGATCGAGCGCGTCGAGTTCCGCTCGGCCGGCCTCTGCATCGGCCAGTAGCCTGGTCGCCTCGCCGCCCCGGTTGTTGTGCCGGCCACCCCAGCGGCGAACGAGAACAAGGTCGCCCAGGAGGTCAACGGAGACCGTTGCCGTGTAGTACCTGGTGCTCGAGATCCAGTAGCGCGCCATCGGGAACATAAGGTGATTCTAGTCACGGGAGGGCTCGTTAACAACCCTCAGATCCTCCGATCCATTAGTTGCAAGGAATTATTGACAAACCCGCTCCCATTAAAGAACCTCGCTCTAAAGCGCTAGACAAGATCGCCGGGGGTGTGATGAGGAACTTGGTATTTCTAGGTACTCTGAGCGCGACAGTATTGTTCGCCGTCCCAACTCTAGCAAATCCAGATGTAAAGGGCGAAGTCGTAGGTTCTGTGGTCCAAATCGTCGCGCGCAACAGCTCGTCATCAACCTACAATTGTTCGTTATCCTACACGATTTATTGGAGAACTTACGGCGATCCGATGAGCGAAACCTACACGAAGTCAGTTGCCGTGCCGCCAAACAGCAATGGCGCGGTAGTCGTGCATACAGGCGGATGGTCGGCGTCGACGCTTCGGGTCGGTGATGTCGAGTCCCGTTGCTCGGTTCAGGCCGTTGCACAGCCGCCGACAGTTGGCGCGGATTCCAAGTGCCCCCCAGGACTCGTTCATTTAGGCGACGTCAAATATGAAAACCGGGACGGTAAATCAGGGTTCGCCCTTCGTACTGTCAAGATCCCGGAAGGCTTTTACATTGACACGAGAAGCCCGATAAATTTCGCAGCGACGACGGCAGGCGGCGGCGCTGTCTCAAAGTGGGATGGCCGGTCCGCTCCGAATGGACTTTGGATAAGAACTTGGGGAGAGAAGTACTGGTCCGTGGGAAACGACGTGGGCGCCCTGATCGGTTTTCCATCGATTAATCCCTCGCTGGTGCGGGCGCAGGATAGCGTTTCGATAGGATTGTACTGTGGGGCAGCTGGACAGGGGTTCGCAACCCTGTCGACATACTGCGAAGCCCATGCACGCTTCTGTGCAAAGCCTGGATCGGTCGACCAGGCCAAACATCAGTACTGGGACACGACGACGCCCATCCGAAAAAACATGCTTAAGGACTTTCCCGACCAGTCGAGCTTACCGCCGCTCACGCCATTGCCTGGTAGCCCAGGACATGTTCCCCAGTAACACCAACCCTCGCGCAAGCTTGCCATCGGCTCTTCGCCAGATCGAATGGAGCTGCGCCAGCAGGTCGGTGCCACGTTGCCAGAACGGCCAGCCGGAGATCGGCCTTCCTCCATGTCGATGTACCGCCTTGCGCACATTGTACCAGCGGAACCCTTCCTCGAAACCAGGCACCTGATTGACGACGACCTCCAGAACCTGGGAAAGCGCCGTAAACGGCGGGCTGGAACAGGACATCCGATAGCGGACAGCAAGACCCCGGGAGCTGCAGAAGAACAATGGCAAACGTCCTTCAAGAGATTCAAACATGGTCGGTAGACCGTCCGACATGGCAACGGGACGCGCTCCGCCGGCTTGTTATGAACGGCGAGCTGGGCGCAGAGGACATCGACGCCCTGACGGCGATTTGCAAGGGCGAACATGGGTTGGCGGAGAAAATTGCAGCGCAACCGCTTGCCAAGGAACACGTGCCGCAGCGAGGGGGAGCGGCGCAGGCGGTTTCGCTGGACTCCATCTTCCACCATAAGGGCGTCAACGCCCTGGCCGAGAACCAGACCCTCAAGTTCGCCCCCGGCCTCACCATCGTCTACGGCGATAATGGTGCGGGAAAGACGGGTTACATTCGCATCCTCAAGCAAGCTTGCCGCGCGCGCGGGCAGGAGACGATTCTCGGCAACGTCGTGATAACCGGCACTGCTCCTCCCAAACCGACGGTCGCCATCAAATACAGGGTTGGAACCGATGCCGCTGCCCGCGAATGGACGGGCGGTGACGCAGATGAGTTCGTCTCCCGCGTCAGCATCTTTGACACGCAATGCGCCGCCGTTTATTTGAATGAGCGGACGGACGTGGCCTTTCTGCCCTTCGGCCTCGAGCTTTTCGACAAGCTCGTCCGCGCCTGCAGGGCCGTTCGCGCAAAACTGGAAACCGAGCAACGCGCGTTGAACACCAATCCCCTGGTGGGCCTCATCGCGCAGATTCCGCAGGGGACGGCGGCGGCGAAGCTGGTGAACAACATCACCCTGTTTACCAAGCAGGAGGACGTGCAGACCATTGCGCGCCTCAAGCCCGAGGAACAGGAGCGGCTTGCCTTTCTGGAAAAGGCCCTCCAAGACCTGCAAGCCAACGACCCGCAGAAGCTTGTCGCGCAACTGACCCTCCGCGCGAACCGCGTCCGCGCGCTTGCCGACCATTTGCGCAGGGTGGAAACGGAGCTGGCGGACACGGAAGTGACCGCCGTGTTCGACGCGCGGAAGGAAGGACGCCGCAAAAGCGAGGAAGCGAAGCGGCTGCGCGAAGCGACGTTTCCGCAAGGTTTGCTTTCTGGAACCGGCGGCGAGCAGTGGAAGGCCATGTGGGAGGCGGCGCGGCTGTTCTCGGAGCAACAGGCGTATCAGGGTCAAGGCTTTCCCGTCACGGAAGGTGGCGCGAAATGCGTCCTTTGCCAGCAAGACCTCGACCATGCCGCCGCCCACCGGCTCAAGCACTTCGAGGAATTCGTTGTTTCGACGACGGAAAAGGAGCTTCGGCAGATACGCGACGAATTCGCGAGCAGGCGCAACGCCTTTGCCAATCTCAAGACGTCCACGGATGCGGTCGAAGAAACCCTCAAGGAACTGCGTCTGGAACATGAGGCCACGGCCGAAGCCATCAGCGCCGCCATATCCCAGAACGAGAAGCGCCGCGCCGCTATCGTTGCCGCGCTCACCGAGAACAAAGACCTCGGCGAAGACTTTCAATTGCTCGCGGCATCTTCGACCCAGGCCAAATCCATCGGCGATGAAATCGACGCTCGCCTTAAATCGCTGCGCGAGGCCGGGGCCGCCGACGCCAAGAAAAAGATGACCGACGAGGCGCAGGAATTGCGCGCGCGGCTATTGCTCGGCAAGCACGAGAAGGCGCTTCTTGATGAAATTGAGAACAAGAAGAAAATCGCCGCCTACACCCAATGCCTCGACGAGACCAAACCGAACGCCATCACGCAGAAAAGCTCAGCCGTGACGAAGGCGGTCGTGTCAGAAAGCCTCAAGAGGAGCTTCAAGGACGAGTTGAAGGCATTGGAATTCAACCACGTCGAAGTCGAGCTAAAAGAGCAAGGCGGCGCGGAAGGCGTCTTCTATCACAAGCTCGTCCTCACCAGAAATCCGACCATCGACGTTCCCAAGGTCGTGAGCGAAGGGGAACAGCGGTGCATTTCCATAGCGGCTTTCTTCGCCGAACTTAGCACCGCCGACGACCCATCCGGCATTGTATTCGACGACCCCGTGTCCTCGCTCGACTTCCAGTGGCGGAGCGCCGTCGCGCGGCGGCTGGTGGAGGAATCAAAGCGAAGACAGGTCATCGTCTTTACGCACGATGTCGTCTTCCTGCTGGCACTCAAGCAATTTGCCGCGCAGACGGACGTTCAGCCTCTCGACCAGCACATACGCAGACAGGTCAACGGCGCAGGCGTTTGCCGCGAGGAATTGCCCTGGCTTGCGATGCGCGTGAAGGAAAAGATTAAATTCCTTAAGAACGCGTGGCAAGCCGTAGGCAAGAAGTACCGCGATGGCGAACTGGACGCCTACGAACGGGAGGCCAAGGAACTCTACGGCCTTCTGCGCGAGGCGTGGGAGCGCGCGGTAGAGGAGGTTCTGTTGGGCGGCATCGTCGAGCGGTTCAGACCCAGCGTTGAAACGCAACGGCTAGCCCCTCTCTCCGACATCAGCGACGAGGACTGCAAGACCGTCAAGGATGGGATGACCAAATCCTCGGCATGGCTTACTGGTCACGACCACGCGGCGGCGGCGCGGACACCCGTGCCTGCACCCGACGAGTTGGAGAGGGACATCGTGGCGTTGGAGACGTGGGTGAAGGGTATCAACGCCCGCCGGAAGAAGTAGCCAGCCCAAGATCTCGGCGGTGAACCTCGCTCTCGCCAGCATGCGTCGACCTGCGGAGCCACGTGCAGCCGCTGCTGGCATATCCTGTCGCGGGCCCGAACCAGAGTCGCGATTTTGTTCCCGATGGGGTTCTGCAGATGAACGTTTGCTAGAACCGCAACCGGGGTCCATGTCATGGCGCGGGAATCCTTCCTATCAGATCGCCGGATGCATAGGCCCGCCGCGACCTTCAGCGAGCCGTGCGCAATAAGCCTCGATCTCCGGCAAAGAAGCCGGATCGGGCCGGCCGACGACGTAAGTCAGCTCGAACTCGCCAGGCGCATATTCCCATAGTCCGACCGGCATATCGTCCCCCAGGAGGTATGCCGCCGGCCGGCGCAGATCCACATAGTCGAACGGCGTCCGCCTATCCGGCATGAACACGATCCTGGGCCCGCCCACAGCATTTGGGGTGACATCCAACAGCTTGCCATCGGCTCTTTGCCAGATCGAATGGGGCTGGGCGACCATCTCCATCCCGCGACGCCAGATCGCCCACCCGGCGATCGGCAGGCCACCCAGGCGCTGCGCTGCCTCCCGGGCGTTGTACCAGCAGAACCCTTCCTCGAAACCGGGGAACGCCGCCACCGGCACTGCTAGCAGCCGGCCGTGAAGCGCGCCAAGATGTTGGCGTGGCACGGCCGCGGGCATCCTGATCTCAGCGTTCGCCAATAAAAGCTTTCGCAACAAGCCCACGCGGGCGTGGCTGATCTTCGGGACCGAGATGGACGAATCGGTGGCAGCGGCCGTTCTGGTTGTACCGCTCATTGCCCTCTCCAAACCGTCCAGCCCTGACCGGCCGGTTGCTTTCGGACCTTGCGTGTCATGCTGCCGAGGCCGACGGCCTTCGAAATCTCCGACCGTTGTTTCGCATAGGTCGGCGCCACCATCGGGTAGTCGGGCGGCAGCCGCCATTTTGCGCGGTACTCCTCGGGCGACATTCCGAACGCTTCCCGCAGATGCCGCTTGAGCGTCTTGAACCGCTTGCCGTCCTCGAGGCAGATGAGGAATTCCGGTGTCACCGACCTCTCGATCGGGACCGCCGGCGCCGTCCGCGTCGCGCCCAGCTGGTTCGACCGAGGCTGCGCTGCACGAGAGGCCGCAGCAACCGGCGCCGTGGGCGCAGCCGGCTCCAGCCGGATCAGGGCGCCGTGAACTGCCTCGATCAGCTGAGGGATGTCCATTGGGTTGAAGCGATGCGATCCAACATATGTCGCGACGATCGACGCAACCAGCGGCGTGATGTTCATCTGCACTTTGCCCTTCCACCACCCGACATTACGGCGCGAGCATCCAATATTGCCGAAGAGTTGTCGATATGTTGGTTGGATCGCGCAGGGCATCGTTCCAGAGATGCGCGTCGCCAGGAGCGCCAACGGAGATGCCGCGTTCTGCGGAGAGTTCAGAACGGAAGCTGCAATTTTTTAGGCTGCGCTCGAGCGGCGCGCGTGAGGCCTCTTCCACGACGTCGCCGAAGCCTGGACGAGTTCGATCATCCGCCGGAACTTGCCGACGGACACATCCCTGCGCCATTGGGAATTTCACGCAGTTGCGCTCTGCCTCCAACCGTCCGATCGGAACCTTGCATTCGACGCCCCTTCCTGCTCATCGACGCACGCCGGGACCTCGCGGCCTCGACCTCCTCGGCCTTCGCACGAAGAATGTCGTTGAGCCAACCGGCGAGGTCGATCGTGATGGTCCGGCGGTAAGCGTCGACGAAAGCCGGGTCGGTATCGCCCTTTGCGGTTTTCAGGCAGGATCGCGGCGTGGGATGGCTCCGAGGCAAGCCGAGCCGTCCGCTGGCCAAATAGTGTGGGGCTGAGCGGCCGCTGCCGGGGAAAGAGAATCTTAGATGGCCTTACATAAAATTCGGTTCACGGTCACGTTTCCTGACGGCAAAACCGAGGACGTCGAGAAGGAGAACTCATCAGACCAATGGGCCAACATCCATAGCGACTTCCGAAAGACGAGAAGCAACGCGAATTTCGTGTATCTCCCGCCTAGCCATTTCCATTATTCAAAGAGAGTTTTGGACGTTGTCCGCATGAATGGCGGCAAAACCGTCTCCGTCGAGTCAATGGCAGGCAAGCTGCGCGGCTGCGTCGTCCTCGTCGTCGAATCGCCCCATAAGGACGAGTACAGTCGGCAGGGCTCGGTTTGGATACCGGGCGAACCGCTAACGGGAGCACGTTCGAAACTTGATCAATATCTCCCGGATGCGATCAACTGTGCAGGACCCAGCTTCTCCGACAAAAACGTGGTGCTCTGCAACCCGGTCCAGCTCCAGGCGAGCCTCGCCGAGCTCATGCAGAACAAGGCGATTGGCTTACAGCGGGACATCAGGAATCTGGTCTGGCGACGGCTTTTCCGGATACCGGCCATAAAATGCGACTTCAAGGATCGGATCCAATCCTACCAGCCGAGCCTTATTCTGGTCGGTACGACCGGGGAATTGGCCGGCCCGGTGTTCACCGCGCTGAGGGGTATCGGCGCAATGGTCCGCCAGGTGAGCCCCCATCCATCTTGGTGGAGCAATAGCAAGCCGCCCATCGTGCGGGAATTCCTCAGACCCCGGTCGGGAGCAAATGCCGGACCGTCCTCCCTTGCTTGAGCGAAGCCGCTGCGTTCCAGGCGAGCGAACGGTGAACGACGATCTCAATGTCGAAACTAATCCCCTGGGCAACCCAAGCGCCTCTCCGCCGTTTCCAGGTAAAAAGCCCGACAGCTGGCGGAGCGCCTCGTCAGGTCCAACGGGCCGGAATGCAATGGCTCGAATGCATTCAGGCGGCGTCAGCCGCGCCGTCGATGTCTTCGTGATCGCCCAGCGCCTGGACAAGCTCGATCAGACGGTCGCGCTTCTCGGGATCCTTGATCCGATTGAACGCACGAATCAGCGTCAGGGTCTCCCGACGAGCCAGGCTGTCGACTTCGTCGAGTTCGCCCGGCAAATCGGGCGCCTGGACCTCGTCAGTGCTCTGGAGGTCGGCCAGAAACCATTGCGGCGGAACGTTCAGCGCCTGGCTGAGGGCCGCGAGCCTGGCAGCATCGATGCGATTGGTGCCGTTCTCATACTTCTGGACCTGCTGAAATGTCAGGCCAATGCCGTCGGCGAGTTGCCGCTGGCTCATGCCCAACAGGATACGACGGGCACGCACCTTCGCTCCGACCTGGACATTCAGCGGGTGCAGTTTTCTCGACATGGCTCCTCCACCGGTGCGATGTTTGCTGGCGCTGATCCGCGCCTTTTCCATCGTGCCTCGGCCATCCAAGCGAAACAACCATTATTTGCCTAATGTTGCAGATCACACCCCAAACTTGGTGACCTTTCGGAGCAGGCATGCTATGACCATGCCATTCACCGCGTACCAACTTTACGATCGTGTCGGGCAGAGCGAGTGCCCGGCACGATCGCTCTTCGATGCCGCCCTGCCTTCGATGCCGCCCTGCGACGATCTGTTCGCGGAGCCGTAGGCCGATCGGAACGTCGAACCCAGGGCCTGCAAATCCTTGTTGCGGATGACGGGCCGATCCGTCGGCCGGGTTGCAGATCTCCAATCCGGCGCCCCACGGACGACCGTCAGTTCAAATTTCCGCGTGGGGCATTTTGGCGCCGAGCCTCCGATTGGGCCGACCTGATCCTCTCGATGAAGTCATCGACGCCATCGAGCTCCAGGATCAGCGCCTGGGCCTGCCCTGCTTCGTCGGTTGCGATCACCATGATCGCTTCCTCGCCGATCGCCGTTGCCACCTTGGCTGGTCTCACCGTGTTCTCCGGTACAGCGACCCGATCTCCCGGCTCCTGGTCGACAGCGGGCCCGGGAGCGCCCCCGACATCATCGAGTACCTGCCGAGCCGAGGCGATCAGCGCCGGCAACTGCCGGGTTGCAGGGAGGTTAACGCGGGATGAACGTAAATCGAAGCGGCGGAAGGCTCGGAAACAGCTGGAACTGGCTGTACGATTCCTGGTTGAGTCGCCGCCCTTACGGAGATCCAGGATATGTTCCGCGCCCGCCGTGCCCGGCAAACGCCGGTGGCTGACCCTATGCCCGAATTTCTGCCGCCAATGAAACCGGCACTGGTGACGAAGGCCCCTCTCAAAGGCGAATGGCTATCCGAGCTGAAATGGGACGGCTACTGGATGGAAGCGACCGTCAGCGAAGGCAATGTCGTGCTCCGCAGCAGCAGTGGTGCGGACTGGACGCAACGCTTTGGCCGGCAGATTGCCGCGGCCTGCAGCGCGCTGCAGGTCTCGTCCGCCAAACTGCACGGCGAGGTGGTTCTACTCGCGGCGGACGGGACAAACGATTTCGCCGGGCTGCACGCACTGTTGCGGGCCAGGCGGCCGCTTGCGCGACAGACCGCGCGGCTGACGGCTGTCATCTTTGACCTGCTCTATCTCGATGGGCACGATGTGACCAGAGCACCGCAGGTGGAACGGCGACGCCTGCTGCAAAAGGTGATGGCAACCGCTCAACCGCCACTGGCTTTCAGCGAGACCTTCGATACCAATCCCGAGGCCCTTTTTGGTCTGGCCTGCGAGAAGGGCCTGGAGGGAGTAGTTCTCAAGCGATCCGAAGCAGTCTATCAGGCTGGCCGCGCCTCCTCCTGGCTGAAGATCAAATGCGTTCAGGAGGAGCCGGTGGTCATCGGGGGATGGCTGCCGGCGGCTGGCCCGCTCAGCCGGGTCGGGGCCTTGCTGGTCGGCAAGTACGACGCGGCCGGCCGGCTGCACTATATCGGGCGGGTCGGATCCGGCATTGGCGATGCCGCGGCGGCCGAGCTGGCCGAGCGGCTTTCTAGACGGCGCGCGGCGGGATCGCCCTTCCGATCAGGCACAATGTCGGGGCCGACCAGGCGGGCCGCGCGGTTCGTCAGGCCCGAGCTCGTCGCCGACATCCGGGTCCGGGGCTGGACCTCGGACGGAAAGCTGCGGCACCCATCCTATAAGAGCCTTCGGGCCGACAAGCGCCCGTCTGCCGTCAAGCTGGAACAGGATAACGAGTCGGCTTGACTCTTCCATTCTCATGTTCACATTATGTTCTCACACCTGATCCCGAGATGGAGGACATATCCATGTACCGTATGGTGTTCATCGCCCCTACTCCAAACAAGACCCACGCGGTCCCAGGCGCGTGGGTCTTGCAGCCGTCGACCGTCGTGGAGCCTTTGGATCTCCCGGCCGAGGGGCTGGACGATGCTCGCGCCCAGGCGGCCGGCATCTGGGCCGCCATGCCTCACCGTCGCTTCATGGATCCCGATGGTTACTGGATTGTCGATGCCACGGCGCCGACGTCGGATCGGGACGGCTCGCAAGGGATAGACGCCGGCCGCGTTGTGTTTCACGACGAACGGGACGAAGCCATGACGCCGCGGGCCCCCGCCGACCTCGAAAGGATCGTGGAGTTCAAGCGGGCGATGATAGCCGCCGGAGGCGGGCTTGTGCTGGTCGAAAAGTTCGAAGAGGCGCCCGAACCCGCGATCGCCGATATGCTCGACGATGCCGATCTGACCTACGACCGGGATGATTTCATCACTATGGACCGGCTCGCAGTGAATGATCGGCAGCGGGCGGCGATCGCCTTGCACCCGATTGCCCGCGACGCGGCGCAGCTGGAGCATGCCATCGTGTTCATGGCAGGAGGCATAAAGGCCGACCGCGGTACGGTCGCGGACCTCCAACATGCCTGGCTCGTTGCCGCCAACAACCTCGCGGCGATGGCCCAGGCCGGACTATTGATCTCGACCACCGCAGCATCCCACCTGGTCATGCACGCAGCCTGACATCAGTAGAATTGACACGTTCAGACGACACGTGTCAGCCTGTCCCTCTCGGAGGGGGAGGTTTACAGTGATCCGTAATATTTTGGCGGCCGCCGCCTTGGCGATCGGCCTTGCGCCGGCTGCCGCCATTGCGCAGACGTCGTCATGCGACAACAGCGCGTTTGCGAATGTGGGACCAGCACTTCCGGGTTGGTATGTCGATGCGGAAAAACCAACCCAGGGGTGGGCTGTCACACCCCAGGCCGGTCGGTTTTTTCTCGGTGGTTTCTTTTTCGAGGATGACGGCGCGAGGACCTGGACCGTGGGGGTGATGTGCGCCCGGTCGGGCGAGTACCAGGTTCGGTGGGTGGTCAACGGGATCACGATGTCGGAATGGCGCGTCGACTACGAAGGCGACCTGGTGTCTTGCCTGGGCGGCAGCACAATGGATGTCGCCAAGACGGCAAACTGCACGACCTATGGCCGGGTGACGATGGTGGTGGCCGACCGAAGCAAGCTGCGCATGGTGATCGATCGCCCCGGCAAGTCCCGCGCCAATATCAATCTGACGGCATTCTACCAGTTCTAGATCACGCAATGGCAAGGCGGAGCCCGGCCGTCGGGCGATCTTCTGGAGAGTTGGCATGCCGACTGCCCGGAGGTGCCCCGGATTCCGCAGACGGTCGGGATTGGGGAGAGGTATGTTTCTGACGGGCAACGCACTGACGGAAGAGATCGAACGGGTCCTCGCAGGTGAAGATCTGCGGTGCGCGGTAGCCTTTTGGGGCAAGGGTGCCAAGGCGCGCATTCCCGCCTCCCACTTTGGTTCGGCGCGGCTGATCTGCAACCTTCAGTCCGGCGGTACCAACCCGCACGAGATTGAGGCGCTGATCAAGGCGGGCGCCCAGGTTCGGATGCACGCCAGGCTGCACGCCAAGGTCTACATCTCCAATGCCGGCGCCGTTACTGGCTCGGCCAACATGTCGGCGAATGGCCTTGGCCTGGAAGGCCGAGAGCAGTCTCGGTGGGAAGAAGCGGGCATCTCGACCGACGACACCCGTGACATGGCCGACTGGTTCGAGACGCTCTGGACAGACGATGCAACGACCGAAATCAGCCCGGCAGCGATGGCAGCTGCGATTGAGGCTTGGGAAGCACGCCAGCAGGTCAAGCCGACGATCGCCAGCTTCGCTGACGTCGACGCAAGCGACCTGGAACATCTTATCGAATGGGAAGGACCGAAGGATTTCGTCCCGCACGCGCAATCGGTCCGCGGCCAGCTCGGACACTACGACGCCCGCGTCGAGAGACGGATCGGCAACGGCCTCGATATCGAGGGCAAGCGGGATCACAAGCTCTCCGGCCGCTGGGTCCTCTACTGGACACGGCTCGACGACAAGGGCCGTCCGCGCAAGAACTCCTTTGAATGGGTAAAGCTGGGCCCGCCGGTGCTCGATGCCCTGCACCGTGAAGGAGAGGAGGACGTCAAGGGCCAGGACGTGCTGATCGAGGCCGAGGAAAAATTTCCAATTCCATTTGTCGTCCGGGACGAGATCTTCCATGCGGCGTTCTGGGAGTGCATGGGCCGAAAGAGATACGCGGACCTGCGAAAGGACGATAAATCAAAGGCTCGGTACTCCGACGCGCGCCTTAATCTGATGAAATCGTTTTGGGCCGATCTGCATGACCTCTATCTCGATATGTCCGACAGCACGGGAAAACGACGCCGCTAACGCCGCCACGAGCCCTGATGCCTGGCGGTCGCAGTATCTGCGTCCCGGTCTGAGTATTTCGCTCAACCGCACTCCCGCACCAAGCCGATGAACCCTCGTCAATGAATGACCGCTCCGTTGAAGCTGACCTCCCGCTGACCGGCGCCCGCGCGACCTTCGTCGCGGGCACCGACCTTACGTCGGCGACGATGTACATACTCGGCGGGGCCAGGCTGCGATGTGCGGTCGCCTACTGGGGCGCCGGCGCTGAGCGCAGGTTCGATCCGGCCACGCTGCATGGCGCCAAGTTGATCTGCAACCTTGGCGGCGCGACCGATCCCGACACGATCCGGAAACTGATGGCGACGGGCGCCCAGGTCCGGATGGACCGGAACCTGCACGCCAAGGTCTACATCTCGGACCGAGGTGCGGTGATTTCGTCAGCCAACCAGTCGGCCAATGGCCTTGGAGACGGGAACGGCCGCCAGCCGCTCTGGCGCGAAGCCGGTGTCGTGTTTCCGCGCCCAGATGAAACGGTGTGATGCCGGCATTTTGCGCAGGATCCACAACGGGGCAGAACTTGAAGCTCCAACCGATCTTCCTATCATCCGAGACAGGTGGGTTCTGTGGTGGGATCCCCAATTGCGGCCGCGCCAGCGGCTGGCACGGCCGCTCAAGGAAGTGCCGCTCGCCTGGAGCAAACTCGGTACCGAGGCCGACGTCGTCGAAAACGCCTATTCGATGCAGAGCGACGGCAGCCCGCGCAACGTGCTTCTGGAGGCTGAACATCCAGGTGCCCCTCCGTTTGACATCAGTGAAACCCTATTCGTCCACGCGTTCCATGATTGCCTGGAACAGGATGCATATCGGGGCTTGCTTGAGGTCAAATACCCAATGCCCTGGTTCACCCGCTATGCGCCTCTCATGGCTCGGTTTCGGGTGGAGCTGTACACCCGGTACCACGCGCTTGCCGCCGATCGAGCGGTTCGAGGTCGGTAATGCGTGAGCGAGGCGCGACAGTGCGATCTCCTGGCGACGAACAGCGGGCACAACGAGCGCCGACGGGCGACGGATGCTGACAGCGTTCGTCGAGCTGACCGAATTTGAACGGAGATTAATCAAGACGCGCACGGCTGATGTTCACATGCGGGGTAAGAGCCGCAGAAAGTCGAATTGGATCTGATCCGGTGATTTTGACCGCCGGCTCCAAGTAGCTGACGATGTCTGCATGCCCGCGCATTCTTGCAGGACTGGCAGGGCAAGCTGGTATGCGACGACTTCTCTGGCTACAAGGCCAGCTTCGGCGGTGGCATCGTCGAGATTGGGTGCATGGCTCACGCGCGTCGTAAGTACTTTGAGCTGCACGACAAGCACAAGAGCGAGTTGGCTGGCCAGGCGCTACGCTTCATTGCCGGGCTCTACGAGATCGAGCGAGAGGTGCGGGACGCAGAACCAGAACTACGCTTGGAAGCCAGTTCGGGAATCGTCATCATGTGGCGCAAGTCACTGACCAGCAGGTCACGCGCCTTCTCTATCAGCCGCAAGTCGCGTGAAGAGAACACTTCCGCGGAGTGGTGGCTATCAAGATAGGCCTGC
>NZ_JAGMXV010000225.1 GCF_018006725.1 Rhizorhabdus sp. | reverse complement strand
AGATGGAGCAGGCCCAGACCGTGCTCGATACGATCGAGGTCGAAGGCGCCTCGGGCGGCGGCCTCGTCAAGATCCGCGCCAGCGCGAAAGGCCGGATCATCGCCGTCGCCATCGACGACTCGCTGATGGTGCCGGCAGACAAGCAGATGCTCGAGGATTTGATCGTCGCCGCGATCAATGACTGCCGGACCAAGGCGGACGCGGCCTCCAACGCCGAAATGGCGAAGCTGACCCAGGGGCTGCCGATCCCGCCGGGCTTCAAGATGCCCTTCGGCTGAGGCCGGCCGTCGCTGAAACGGCGGACAGTTTTCAGAGAACGGCGCGATGCGGGGCTACCGGTTCGCGCCGTTTCTCATTTCAGGCAGGCGTCGAGACCGAAGCGCTGAACCTGGCCCATGCGGCGCGCGATACGGTCGCCATAGCGGCGGGTATAGCCGGTGGGCGCAATGGCCGCCCGCTTCTTGGGCAGCGGCAGGACGGCGGCAATACGGGCGGCCTCGGCTCGGCTGAGCCGCGAGGCATCATGGCGGAAATAGCGCATCGACCCGGCATTGGCGCCATAGGTGCCGATCCCGGTCTCTGCGACGTTGAGGTAGACCTCCATGATCCGCTTCTTCGACCAGAGCAGTTCGATCAGCAGCGTGAACCAGGCCTCCAGCGCCTTCCGGACATAGCCGCCATTTTGCCATAGAAAGGCGTTCTTGGCGGTTTGCTGGCTGATCGTCGAGCCGCCGCGAATCTTGCGCCGACCCTCGATGTTATTCTCGAGCGCGTTGTACATCGCTTTGAAATCGAAACCGAAATGGCGACAGAAATTGCCGTCTTCGGCGGCGATGGCAGCGACCGCCATGTTTGACGACATGTCGTCGAGCGACATCCAGTCCTTGGTGATGCCGCGTCCGTCGGCCGCGTTGACGAGCATCGTAGCGGTGACCGGCGGCGGGACGAAACGGTAGAGCGCGACCCACAGGATCGAGCCGATCACGAAATAGACGATGCCCCGACCGAGAATGCGGAGCGCTGTGCGGGCGCGGGAGGATTTCGGCATGGCGGCCCGGATATCACCGCTCTGCGCGCAGGATAAGCCCGCTATGCGTCCGGATCAGCGAGAGGCGCGCGGCCTCCAGCCCCTGCAGGCCGCTCATCCGGATGATCTTGTCGGGTTTCGGGCGAACGAAGGGGGGAACCTGCTCGATCCACAGCAGCACGGGGCACTGGCTCAGACGAGTTCTGACCGGCTTGCCCTCGCGCAGCAGGGTGACAGGGAAGCCGTTGAGCTTGGCCAGCCGCTGATAGCCCAGAGCGAAGACCGGTTCCTCCCTCCGCGCGGCGCGCGAGCTGCTGCCGTCGTCGATCCGCCAACCCGAAGCTGCATAGACCTGCGACTGCGGACATTGGTCGACGATGCGGGCAATCTTCTTTGCCCCATTCTGCCAGCCACCGCCAAGACCGCCCACCGCCATCGAGACGATCGCCGATACCACCGCCACTGCGCACAGCGCGTTCGTCCATAGCCGGCTGTCGAGCAGCTTCATTCCGGCCGTTGCCATCAGTGCGGCGGCGAGGACTGCCAGGTCGGCGCTGTTCGAAGTGGTAACCAGCCGGCGCTGTGCGTCGATCTGCAAAATTGCGACGAGCGCCGCGACGAGCGAGATACCGAGCAGGGCCGCAAAGCCGCTGTCATGGCGGGTCCATTTCTGACGGCCGAGATAGGCGCCCGCGATGGCGATCGGGTTGTGCGCCAACGTGCCGATCAGCAGCCCGGTCATTACCGCAAAGGCCGAGGTCGCTTCCAGGTCGATCCAGTTCTGGTACAGGTCGAAATGGCGGCTCCAGGATGGAGCCTGCCAGGAAATGGCTGCCACCACGGCCGCGACCGAGATGGCAAGCGTCAGAATGAGCGACCGGGCCCAGCGCCCCAGGCCACGCGCCATCGCCGCGAGGATCGTCGCCATGGCAAGCACGCTGCCGAACAGCGCCCCACCATAATCCAGCGTGATCGCGGCGATGGTCGCCAGCAGCCCGAACAGCGCGATCCGTCCGTCCTTGCGGCTGCGATAATCCTCCTGAACATAGAGGATGTGGCGTGCGAGCATGATCTGGATCGCGAAAGCCGACAACTGCCAGAAATCGCCACGATAGAGGCCGATGGCATGTATTGTCGCCGGGGCCGACAGCATCAGCAGCAGGAATATTGCGTGAAACTGTCGTTCCTCGGGCAGGCGGTGCATGAAGCTCCGCCCGGCCAATAGCAGGAACAACAGGGCGGGAACGTGCGAGATGAGCCTTGCCACGGCGACAAGGTCGAGCCCCATCCGAGACAGGAGCGATGCCCAGGCATCGAAGACCGGGGGGCGGATATCGAGCGACCATCGCAGATGCGCAAGCGTTTCAATCGGCTTGCCGGCATCGGCCAGATACAGCGTCCAGAGGTCGTCGAACGAGGTACCGTCGAGCAGCGCGGATGCGAGCAGGCAAGCGACCACGGCCGCGATCGACAGCGCCAAGGCGCGGTCGCCATGCCTCGCCCGGCGCGGCGTGTTTTCTTCCCCCGTCATGCACGCGCCAGTAACATGTGGCATGGCACATGTCAGTGGGACAGCTCACAGCGACAAGGAAAGTTCATGGTTCGCCTGGCCATCATAGCGAGCCTGTCGATGGCGCTGGCTGCGGCTGGATCCGCGCTTTCGGCGGCACCGAGGGACTATTGCCCGGACCGTCCCGGCATCGGCAACCCGACCTGCACGATGGACGCCGGAGCGACCTCGGTCGAGGTCGGGCTGGCGGACTGGTCGCGCGACAGCATGAGTGGGAGCGAGCGCACCACGGAGCTGCTGCTCGGCGACCTGCTGGTGCGCAGGGGCATTGCCGGCCATGCCGAGGTGCAGATCGGATGGACCAGTTTCGGCCGGCATGCCGAGCGCGGCCCGCTAGGTACGACATCGCAGAACGGCGTGGGGGATGTCTTTCTGGCTCTCCGTCGCAATCTCAAGAGCCCGGATGGCAGCGGCACGTCACTGGCTGTCATGATCAAGGGCACGCTCCCGACCGGCGGCTTTGCCGCAGGCTCGGGGGACTGGTCGGCGGGTCTCGAGGTCCCGCTGTCGTTCGAACTCAACGACCATCTTTCTTTCGCGTTGATGCCCTCGGTCGAGGCTGCGGTCGACGAGGATCGGTCGGGTCGGCATCTAGCCTATGCCAATGTCGTAGGGCTGACGGACAAATTATCGGATCAGCTCGGCGCAACGATCGAATATCAGCTGGAACGCGATCGCGACCCGTCGGGTCACCAGATGTTTCACGTTGCGGGCCTGTCCATGGGCCTGCAACCCAATGACGATCTGCAGTTCGACTTCGGTGTGAACGCGGGTTTGAACCACGCCGCCACCGATGTCGAACTCTATGCAGGCATATCGCGCCGCTTCTGAATGGCGCCAATCTTGCGCAGAAAAGGGGCGGGGCGAACCCCGCCGATAGGAACGGACTTCAACCTGCGGGCAGCAGGCGCTTTTCTCCGGCGATCCGCATCATCGCTTTCTGCAGCTTGTCGAAGGCGCGGACCTCGATCTGGCGCACCCGCTCGCGGCTCACGCCATAAACCTGGCTGAGTTCCTCGAGCGTCTTCGGTTCGTCGACCAGCCGCCGTTCGACCAGGATATGCTTCTCGCGGTCGTTCAGCGCGGCCATCGCTTCCTGCAGCATGTTGTGCCGCACGGCCTTTTCCTCGACTTCCGCAAGGCGCTCGTCCTGCAGCGGTCCCTGGTCGACCAGCATGTCCTGCCACTCGCCTTCGCCATCCTCGCGCATCGAGACGTTGAGCGAGGCATCGCCGCCCATCGACATGCGACGGTTCATCTGGGTGACCTCCTCTTCGGAGACTCCCAGATCGGTTGCGATCTTGGCCAGATCCTCGGGCTTGAGATCGCCGTCCTCGAAGGCGTCGAGCTTCGACTTCATCCGCCGCAGGTTGAAGAACAGCTTCTTCTGCGCGGCGGTCGTACCCATTTTCACAAGGCTCCACGACCGCAGGATATATTCCTGGATCGATGCCTTGATCCACCACATCGCATAGGTGGCGAGGCGGAAGCCCCGGTCGGGCTCGAACTTCTTCACGCCCTGCATCAGGCCGATATTGCCTTCGGAGATGAGCTCGCTCGCCGGCAGCCCATAGCCGCGATAGCCCATCGCGATCTTGGCGACGAGGCGCAGGTGCGACGTCACCAGCCGGGTTGCGGCTTCGGGATCGCCATGCTCGTGAAAGCGCTTGGCGAGCATATATTCCTCCTCTGCCGTGAGCAGGGGAAATTTCCTGATCTCGGCGAGATAGCGATTGAGGCTCTGCTCACCGCCCAGTGCGGGAATCGTGGCGGGCACGTTCTTACCGCTTGCCATGATCGACTTACTCCCTTCGCGGGCCCAAAGATGCGGCCCGTCTGACCTTGGTGTCGATACGGAGAATCACGCCGTACCGTTCTGTAACATCCATAGCATCTATAAACGCAAATCGCTGAACAAAAGCTGCATGTCGGTCGGAATTTCGCTATCGAACGATAAAGCCGTGCTTGTGATCGGATGCAAGAAGCCCAAACGGGCAGCGTGCAGCGCCTGACGCTTGAATTGCAAACGGTTGAGCAACTCGCGATGTTCCGGCCGGCTGCGGCCATAAACCGGGTCGCCGAGCAGAGGGTGGCCGAGCGAAGCCATGTGTACGCGGACCTGGTGGGTGCGCCCCGTTTCCAGCCGGCATTCGACCAGGGCGGCTGCCCGCAATGGCTCGATCGTCGAGAAATGGGTCACGGCGCGCTTCCCGCGACCGTCGCCGACGATGGCGATCTTCTTGCGGTTGGCGGCCGAGCGGGCGAGCGGGGCGTCGACCGTGCCCTCGGCCGGCCGCGGGCGGCCCGCGACGATCGCCTTGTAGCGCCGGTCGATGCTGTGCCGGGCGAATTGGGCAGCGAGGCCGACATGCGCGGGATCGGTCTTGGCCGCGACCATCAGGCCGGACGTGTCCTTGTCGATCCGGTGGACGATACCGGGGCGTTCGACCCCGCCGATCCCGGAAAGGCTACCCCGGCAATGGTGGAGCAGAGCGTTGACCAGCGTCCCGTCGAGATTGCCTGCTGCCGGATGGACCACCAGGCCAGCGGGTTTGTCGATCACGATCAGATGCTCGTCCTCGAACACCACCGTCAGCGGGATGTCCTGCGCCTCATTATGTGCAGGGGTCGGGTCCGGCATCCGCACCTCGAACGTCGCGCCCGGGGCTACCTTGACCGCCGGATCGCGAATGAGTGCGCCATCGAGAGTAGAAACCTGGCCCGAGGAGATCAAAGCCTTCAGGCGTTCGCGCGAATGGGTAGGCAAAGCGGCCGCGAGCGCGCGGTCGAGCCGCCAGCCGGCCGCGTCGTCGGGCACCCTGGCCGTCAGCGTCGATTTCCCCCCAGTCATCGTCTAGGCATGTGGCGATGCCGGTGCGGATATCAAGAGTGTTGCTGGACGCGATCCTGAGCCGGGCGGCGGCGAGCCCCGGCCTGGAAGTGTGCGGACTTCTGTTGGGCCGGGGAGAAACGGTCGAGCGGGTCGAACATTGCCGCAACGTCGCCGTCGATCCGCATTCCAGTTTCGAGGTCGATCCCGGCGCGCTGATCGCGGCGCATCGGGTTGCGCGGGCCGGTGGACCCAGCCTGCTCGGCCATTATCACTCTCACCCCAATGGAATAGCTGCGCCGTCGGACCGCGACCGCGCGGCGGCCGAACCCGGAAGCTTGTGGATCATCGCTGCGGGCAGTGAAATAAAGGCCTGGCGGGCTGCGTCGAACGGAGGCTTTGCGCCGGTCGAACTCGTCGTGGATTGAACTTCCGCGATTGCCTTGCTCGCGCGCGCAAGGCAGAAGACCCGGCCTGTCCGCCTTTCTCGAGGAACGCTTCTATGGTCAACCGGTCGGCCGATTTCGCCAGCCTGCTCTGCTCGCGGTTGTGCCACGATCTGCTGTCGCCGGTCGGCGCGCTCAACAACGGCCTCGAACTGCTGGCCGACGAGACCGATCCCGAGATGCGCGAGCGCTGCATGGAACTGCTCGCCGAGAGCGCATCAGCCACCGCCAATCGCCTGAAATTCTATCGCCTTGCTTTCGGTGCCGCCGGTGGTTTCGGCGAAGCGATCGATACGCGTGAAACGCGCGCCGCGATCGAGGGGCTGCATGGCAATGGCAAGGTCAAGCTGGGCTGGATGGTCGAAGCGCCCAGCCTGCCCAAGGACTCGACCAAAATTCTGCTCAATCTTGCGCTGCTTGCCGGCGATGCGCTGGTGCGGGGTGGCCAACTCGACATAGCAGCCGAAAATGGCGAGTTGGTAATCCGCGCCGAAGGCCCGCGCGTGGTGCTCGATGCCGAGTTGCGCAATGCGGTCCTCGGCGAGGCGGACCCCGATTTGCTTTCCGCGCGCGCCGCAGCCGCCTGGCTCGTCCACCTGCTCGTCACCGAGGCCGGGGGTGAGGTGCAACTGTCCACACCATCGGAAGGGCTGCTGATGGTCGGCGCGCGTCTTCCTGCCTGAAAGCCGTCCTTTTCACGCACATGTGGCTCTCCCTAAGGTAAATCCCCCATATTGTTGGGCTCCCGAAATGCGCCAATAGGCGCAGCATGATCGAGAGAACCCGGGCCCTTTGAAGGCTGTGAGGCTCCCAGGAGGAGCATCGGGAACTCCCATATGGATGCGCGGGGAATTTCGAGTGGATAATGGACTGCTGAAATCGCTCAATCGATTGCGTATCGCGCTTGACGATACGGTTCGTGAGCTTGAGCTGGCCGTCTGCCAGTCCCACTCCTTTGCGAGCTACGCCGAATTCGGGCGCGACGTCGACATGCGCCGCACCATCATTCAGCGACTCGATGCGATAATCGAGCGACTGGGCGGCCGCCACTGCGATCGCAGCAGCATCGCCGGCCTCATGCGCCGGATCGCGCTCCATTTCGCGAGCCGGATGCTCGACAACGAGCAACTCGTGATCCGTCATCTGGCCCGTGAGGAACGCCGGCTCATCGACAGCATCAGGCTCCTTGCGGCCGCCGAGCATGTGCCGGAGGACATTCGCCGCGAGCTTCACTCGATCCTTCGTTACCTCCATGAGGAGCTGTGCCGGCTGGAAATGATGCGGCGCGTTCCCGGAAGCGCGGCGTACATCGCCCGCTGAGACCATCGACCGTAAACCTCGCCTTAACCCTATTACTGCATGACCCCGAACGAATATCTGTTCGGGAAAGGGTGGCATGGACGATCTGCTCGGCGAATTCGTCGCGGAAACCCGCGATACGCTGCAAGCATTGTCGGGTGAGATCGTTGCCTGGGAAAAGGCGCCGGACGACCGTGCGCGGCTCGATGAGATTTTCCGCTTCGTTCACACCGTGA
>NZ_JAGMXV010000033.1 GCF_018006725.1 Rhizorhabdus sp. | reverse complement strand
GGGCTGGGCAGCGGCGAACCGTTGAGCAGTGCGAGCGAGTAGCGGTCGCCGAGGCCGCGGACATAGACGAAGCCGTTGCCGACGACCGACAGGCCGGTAACGCGCTGGAGCGCGCCGGCAATGTCGCCGTCGCCGGTGCGGGCGATGTCGGCCGAGGAGAGAACCGAGATCACCTGCGGCGTCGCGCGGATCGTGTTCTCCTGGCGGCGCCCGGTGACGACGATGTCGCGGTTGCTGGCGCCCAGGGTCGAGATTTCGACCTGCTCGTCATCGGCGGTCGTGGCCTGCGCCGGCGGGGCGGAGGTGGCGGGAGCGGCGGTGGTCGGCGCAGCCTGCGCGAGCAGCGCGGCCGGCGACATCAGCGCCGTCGAGACAAGAAGCAGGCGCCCGAAGGCGAGAGGCGTAGTCATGTGGGTTCCCCGTTCGGAATGAGCGAACGGGCGGCGAGCGCTTTCGCGACCGCCGCCCGTCTAGTCAGTGCAAGCGCGGTCAGCTCGGGATCGAGGTGCACGACCCGCTGGTGCTGCCGAACGACGCGGTCGAGGAGTTGCAGGTCCAGCCCGCATACCAGGTGTCGGTCGAGTCGCGCACCGCGCCGATATAGGTCGTGGTGACGAAGAAGCTGCTCAGCGTCCGGGCGTCGAACGGCGTCACTGCGCGCTCATTGGCGCCGTTGATGAACGTGCCGGTCAGCGACGGGGTGAAGGTCGCGTTGTTGTTGGTGCCGGCGTTGAAGATCGTCTGCACGGCGGCTTCGTTGCCATCGGCGCGGAAGGCATTGGTGGCGCAGGAGAGGACGACCGAGCGGAAGACCGGCGGGCCGACATCGTCGAGCGCGGCGTCGGCGGCGCGGGTGGTGGTGCCACCGGTCTCGTCGATGTCGAGGCACGAACCGGTGCCGGTGACGACGCCGTTGACCATCGTATAGTCGGTACCGCCGCGCAGCAGCATCACATTGCCGCCCTGGACGGTCGAGCGCTGGACGAAGGTGAAGTTGGCGAGGCGCGTGTTCTGACGCGGCTGCGCATCTTCGTTGCCGTTCGAGTCGGCTTCGATCATCGAGTCGCCGTTCGAACCGTCGCGCTGGACGCCGATCACGAACTGGATGAAGCCCTTGTAGCCGAGATCGGTGTCGAGCGCGTCATCGTCGGAGCCGGTCATCACCAGATATTTCAGATTGGCGCGGCCACCGAAGATCTCGATGCCGTCGTCCGAGCTGTTGTGGATCTGGATGTGATCGATCGTGGTGCCGCTGCCGATGCCGCCGAGGGTCAGGCCCTGCAGCTCGTTGCCCGGTGCGATGGCGAAGCCCGAATAGCGGATCTGGACATATTGCAGCGTGCCGCTGTTGTCGTCGGCCACCGCGCCGCCATAGACCGAGCCGGTGGTGCCTTCGATGACCTGCTGGCACTGGGCCGAGCCGCCGGCGACCGCGGTGTTGCAATCCGAGATCGGCGCGCGGCCGAGCAGGATGATGCCACCCCACAGGCCCTGGCTGCTGTCGGTGGTGGTGCCGAGGACATTGTCGCGGGCGGTGAAGATGATCGGAGCGCTGGCGGTGCCGATCGCGTTCAGGCGCGAGCCGCGGTTGACGACAAGATAGTCGTTGCCCGACGACGCGAAGACGGTGACGCCCGGCTGGATGGTGAGGGTGACGCGCTGGCCGCCGGCTGCGCTGCCGTCCCCGCCGATGTCGGTGCCGACATTGACCGGTCCAGAAAGCGAGTAGATCACGCCGGGCAGCTTCTGCAGCGTGTAATCGGCCGTGATGCGACCCGACAGTTCGCAGGTGCGGAAGGCGGTGGTGATGGTGCCGCGATCGACCGTGCCGGTCGGGCAGCTGGCGGCTGCCTGACCCGGCGTCGGGGTCGGCGTGGGAGTCGGGGTCGGCGTCGGCGTCGGGGTCGGGGTGATGATGACGCCTTCGCCCGGCGATGCGACGTCGTCGGCGCCGCCGCAGGCGGTGACCGCCATCGCACAGCTGAGCATGAGGATGGTACGGAACTTCTTCATGGTTGCCCCTTTGCGTTGGACCAGAGGCGGATGCCGACTCCCGGGCCGCCTTACGGGAGTCGCCTCTAGTGGGGCTGGATGGCGTCGCGATTACGTGTCCGTGACAGTTTCGAGACAGTCCGGGGCGTTCATCCCCGGTTCGGCCAGGGCCTTTCGCGATACCATTTGGTGATCACATATTTGCTGCCGCTGCGCACCTTCATGCCGGCATGGAGCGTCCAGTCATTGGGCTTTTCTGCGCGGTCGACATTGGCCCAGACCACCAGTTTTCCGGTCTCGGGCTGGATGATCTTGTCG
This sequence comes from Rhizorhabdus sp., assembly GCF_018006725.1. GTDB lineage: Bacteria > Pseudomonadota > Alphaproteobacteria > Sphingomonadales > Sphingomonadaceae > Rhizorhabdus. The sequence continues at coordinate 29,378 of NZ_JAGMXV010000033.1, read as the reverse complement.
AGGCGGCGGAAGCGGGTTGCGCCGCCTGCGGCGGGCTTGTTCAGATAGACCATCGCCGTCCAGCTGCGTTGCCCGGTCTCGCCGCAATAGGTCATATAGTCGGCGCCGCCAGGCTCGAAATAGTCGGTATGGTCGCGAAACTCCTCGCCGACGTCATATTTCTGGCCCTGGATCGGTTCGCCCAGCGCCGAGTCGATCCCGAGCGTGTCGGCAATGTGCCGGTCGAGCGTCCGGGCGAGGGCGCTCGCCGGATCCATGTCGCAGGTCTTGCTCGTCCGGAAATAGTCGATCCCCTGATCGTCGGCGATCGTGGACGGGCGGTTGTCGCGGTCGATGACCGCCATGACGTCGGCGCATTGCTCCGGCGACAGAAAGTCGCGGATCATGAACAGGTCGATCTTCGGACTCGGCAGCTTCTGCGCACCGAGCGATTTGAGACGGTTTGCGACGGGCGTGACGATGTCGGTCATAGGTCTGCGTCTAGCCGCTCGCGGGCGTCCGATGCCATATCGCTTGTCATCGAACCGTCACGCCGACGACTCCGTCGATCGGGCGCGGCCCGTGGCGCTAGCCGCCAGATCAGGTGCGGCGCGGTCGGCGGCTTCCTTGCGCTCCGAATAGCGGTCCACCAGCTGGGCAGCATGCGGGCGCAGCAATATGGTGAAGCGCACCAGCTCCTCCATCACGTCGACGATCCGGTCATAATAGCTTGAGGGTCGCATCCGCCCCGCTTCGTCGAACTCCTTATAGGCCATCGCGATCGACGACTGATTGGGGATGGTGAACATCCGCATCCAGCGTCCGAGCAGGCGCATCGTGTTGACCGCGTTGAACGATTGCGACCCACCCGAAACCTGCATCAGCGCGAGCGTGCGCCCCTGGGTCGGCCGCATGCCGCGCAGTTCGAGCGGCAGATGATCGATCTGTGCCTTCATCAGCCCGGTGATCGCACCATGGCGTTCGGGGCTGCACCAGACCTGCCCTTCCGACCAGTTCGACAGGGCGCGCAATTCGTGGATGGCGGGATGGTCGTCGCCCTTCACCTGGTCGGGCAGCGGCAAGTCGGACGGATCGAAGATGCGCGTCTCCGCACCGAACAGGCGAAGCAGGCGCGCCGCTTCCTCGACCGCCAGCCGGGAGAAGGAGCGTTCGCGCAGCGAGCCGTAGAGAAGCAGGATGCGGGCTGGCGCACTGTCGTCGCCGAGGCCCGAGGCCGGCCGCGACACGACATGCTCGCGGCGCAGTGCCGGCAGGCTGTCGGGATCAGGCAGCATACGCAGCCGAGCGAATTCGGTGTCGGTCATGCCTCGACGCCTTTCTCATACCAGCTGCGGCTGCGCTTCGCGATCGCGACGACCGACAGCATCACCGGTACTTCGACCAACACGCCAACCACGGTGGCGAGGGCCGCGCCGGACTGGAGCCCGAACAGCGAGATCGCGGCAGCGACCGCAAGCTCGAAGAAGTTGGAGGCGCCGATAAGCGCCGCCGGGGCCGCAACACACCAGGCCACGCCCAGCCTGCGCGACAGCAGATAAGCGATCCCGGCATTGGCATAGACCTGCACGAGGATCGGGACAGCGATGAGCGCGATGACGAGCGGCTGCTGCAGGATGGCATCGCCCTGGAAGCCGAACAGCAACACCAAAGTTGCGAGCAGCGCCGTCATCGAGAGCGGGCCGAGGATGCGCAGCGCTTGTTCGATGCCGCCGCGCGCGCCGAGCCAGCGGCGCAGCATCTGCGCCAGCGCGACCGGTACCACGATGTACAGCGCAACCGACGTCAGCAAAGTCGCCCAGGGCACGGTGATCGACGCGACCCCGAGCAGCAGCGCCACGATCGGCGCGAACAGCAGCACCATCAGCACGTCGTTGAGCGCGACCTGGCTCAGCGTGAAGGCGGGGTCGCCGTCGCAGAGGTTCGACCAGACGAACACCATTGCCGTGCAGGGCGCGGCTGCGAGCAGGATCAGCCCGGCGATATAGGAAGATATCTGGTCCGCCGGCAGCAGCGGGGCGAACAGCCAACCGAGAAAGACCGTGCCGAGCAGCGCCATCGAAAAAGGCTTCACGCCCCAGTTGACGAACAGCGTCACGCCGATGCCGCGCCAATGGCGGCCGACCGCGGCTAGCGCCGAGAAGTCGATCTTCAGCAGCATGGGGATGATCATCAGCCACACGAGTAGCGCGACCGGGACGTTGACCCGCGCGACCTCGGCGGCGGCGATGGCGCGGAAGGCAGTTGGAAACAGATGGCCCAGGCCGATGCCCGCCACGATGCAGAGCGCCACCCAGAGCGAGAGATAGCGCTCGAACCGGTTCATTGTGGTCGTTTCGGTCAGGCGTCCTGGTTCAGGGGCGGCCATCAGGCAGACGCTCCGGCGGAGGCGCCTTCGGTACGGCCGATCTCGCGCAGCTTCTCGCGCAGAGCGATGCGGTCGAGCCCCTCGATCGGCAGCGCGATGAGCAGCGACAGCCGGTTCTCGATCAGCCGCAGGGCGTGGCGGAAGGCGGCTTCGCGGGTCGCGTCGTCGCCGGTGATGTCGGACGGATCCTCGATCCCCCAATGGGCTGTCATCGGGTGGCCGGGCCAGATGGGGCAGCTTTCTCCGGCTGCGGAATCGCACACGGTGAAGATGAAGTCGAACGTGGGTGCGTCGGCACCCGCGAACTCGTCCCAGCTTTTCGAACGTAGCGCGTCGGTCGGGTAGCCGAGCTTGCGGAGCAGGGCGAAGGCGTCGGGGTTGACCTCGCCGCGCGGGCGACTTCCGGCCGAAAAAGCGCGGAAGCGCTCCCCGCCCATGCGGGTCAACGCGCTTTCGGCGAGGATCGACCGGGCCGAGTTGCCGGTGCAGAGAAACAGGACATTGTAGCTTGGCTCGCTCATGGCGGGTCCTTCAGCAGCAGGGAGAAAGTTCGGCCAGGATCGGTGCGCACAGCTCGGCATTGCCGCCGCAGCAGTCCTGAAGAAGGAACAGGACCAGAGTCCGCAGACGATCCAGCTGGACTCGGTAGATGATCGAGCGGCCGTCGCGCTCGGACTGCAGCAGTCCGGCGCGGGAGAGGATCGCCAGATGGGTCGACAGCGTGTTCGGCTGGACGTTCAGCGCGCGGGCGATGTCGCCGGCCGGCAGGCCTTCCGGCTCGGCGCGGACGAGCAGCCGGAAGATGTCGAGCCGCGTTTCCAGCGCGAGCGCGGACAAGGCGGTCACGGCCTGATTCGTTTCCATGTTTCGACGAATATCGAAATATTAGGAGGCAGTCCAGACGGAGCTGTGCGCGGGCCGGTGCTCGCGGCCCGCGCAGATCATCAGGGGCGCACAGCCTTGGCGGCCTTTGGCGCGAAGACGTCGCCGAAGAAGTCCCCCTTGTACCAGAGCGGCGGGGTGTCGGCGTCGGCCATCGCGCGCATGATCCGGTAATTGGCCTCGGAGAAACGGGCGGCCGCGCGCCAGTCGATTGCCTGCTGCATGTCGTCGTCGGGATGGTGATAGGCGCCGGCCAGGAAGCTCTTCCACTTCGCCTCGCCGCCATTGGCGAAGCCGGTCGCCAGGAACACCGCCGGTACGCCTTGCTTGACGAACATATAATGGTCCGACCGCACGAAGATCGTCTCGGCAGGCATCGGATCGGGCGACAGAGCGATGCCCATCGGCGCGACCGCCTTGGCGACGATTGGGCCGAGGGTCGAATGATCGGCGCCAAAGGCGGTGACGTCGGTGAAGGGATAAAGCAGCAGCGGCATGTCGAGGTCGACATTGCCGACGATCGACGCGATCGGCACCGACGGATGGCGCGCGAAATAATCGGCGCCGAGCAAGCCCTTTTCCTCACCGGTCGAGGCGAGGAAGATCAGCGAGCGGCGCGGCCTGGACGGCGCTTCGGCTGCCGCTTTCGCGACCTCCAGCATCGTGGCGATGCCGGCGGCATTGTCGAGCGCGCCATTGTTGATGCGATCGGTATCGGGCTTGTCGTCCGATTTTGCCGGGACAATGCCGACATGGTCGAGATGCGCCGACAGGACGACATATTGCGCCTTCAGCGTCGGATCGCTGCCCGGCAATATGCCGACGACATTGGGGCTGGTCACTTTCGTCGTCGCGCTCTGACTGCGGATGCGAACCTTGGTCTTGAGCGCGAAGCCCTTGGGGCGGCCGCCTTCCTTGTCCGCGACCGCGCGGATGGCGGCGAGTGACTGGCGCGCGCCGGCGAAGACGGCTTCGGCGGCGGGATCGTTGAGCGTCGCGCCGATGCGGATGCCGGGCGCCTCGTCGAACGCCTTGCCGTCCGAGCCGACCCAGGCGAAGTCCGGCTCATCGGCGAAGTGCAGCATCTGTGGCCAGGGGCGGGTTTTCTTCGACAGCAATGTGCCAACTGTCAGCATGCCGATCGCACCATGATCCTGCGCCGCCTTCGCCTTGGTCGCGCCGACATGCGCGCCTTCCTCGCTCGGCACGCCTTTGGGATAGCCGCGCAGGACGACGACGATCTTCCCCTTCACGTCGAGCCCGGCATAGTCGTCGATGCCGAGGCGCTTGTCCTGAATGCCATAGCCGACGAACACCAGCGGGGCCGCGATGTCGAGATCGGGCTCGTTGGGGCTGACCCCGACGATCGCGTCCCCGCCATGCGTCCACATCTGCGGAGCGCCGCCTGGGCCGCTCACCGTTACGGTGGCTGGGGTCGCACCGCGCACGGTCTTCTGCAGCGTGACACGCTGATACCAGCTGCCCTCGTCCCCGCCGGGCTGCAGCCCGAGGGCCTCGAAGCGGCTGGCGACATAGCGCGCGGCGATCTCATGGCCCCGGCTGCCGGTGTCACGGCCTTCGAGCAGATCGTCGGCGAGGAAGCCGACCGTCGCGCGGAAGCTTTCGGGGCGGAAGGCCGGATCGGCCGGAGCGGGGGCAGTAGCGCCGATCGGCGATGCGATAAGGGCAAGGGCAGCAAGCGCGCCGATGATATGCGTATTCAAAAGGAACCTCGTCCATGGGGTCAGACGCCCGACCCTAGAGCGCGCTTGCGTCCTGTCCAGTGCCCGTCGGGCTGGGCAGGGTCAGCGGCTTACGAGGAAGACGGCGTGCTCGGCGCGCAGATTGGCGGCGGCGGCTGCGCGCTGTCGGCTGCCGGTCAGGAACCAGGCCTGTTCGACGGTGATGCCGCGTTCGCGCACGAAGGCGCGGAAGTCGTCGATCGTCAGCTGGTGGATGTTCTGCGTCTCGTACCAGCTGACGGGAAGAGCCGGGGTCACCGGCATGCGCCCGCCCCAGGCGAGGCTCAGGCGGACCCGCCAATAAGCGAAATTGGGAAAGGAGACGAACGCACGCCGGCCGATGCGCAGCAGTTCCTCGAGCACCTTGTCGGGCGCGCGGGCGGTCTGCAGCGTCTGGCTCAGGATCGCATAGTCGAACGCCTTGTCGGGATAGTTGACGAGGTCGGTGTCGGCGTCGCCCTGGATGACCGACAGGCCCCGGCCGACCGCTGCCGACACATTGCCCCGGTCGATCTCGATCCCGCGCGCGTCGCAGCCGCGGGCGCGCAGCACCGCCATCAGCTCGCCGTCGCCGCAGCCGACATCGAGCACGCGCGCGCCGGGCTTCACATGATCGGCGATGACCGCAAGGTCGGGCCGCAACTCGCTCACCGGCTTTCTCCCGCGCGCAGGAAGCCATCGACGACCCGGTTGAGCTCCGGCACGTCGAGCAGGAAGGCGTCATGGCCAAAGGGCGAACTCAGCTCGACGAAGCTGACGGGGGCACCGGCGGCGTTGAGCGCATGGACGATCGCACGCGACTCCGCCGTCGGATAGAGCCAGTCGGTATCGAAGCTGACCAGACAGAAGCGTGTGCGCTTGGATCCGGCAAAGGCGTTGGCGAGAAGGCCGCCATGTTCCTCGGCCAGGTCGAAATAGTCCATCGCCCGGGTGATGTAGAGATAGGAGTTGGCGTCGAACCGATCGACGAAGCTGATCCCCTGGTGGCGCAGATAGGACTCGATCTGGAAGTCCGCATCGAAGCCGAAGCTCTTGGCGTCGCGCGCCTGAAGGCGGCGGCCGAATTTCTCGGTCAGCCCCGCTTCGGACAGATAGGTGATGTGAGCCGCCATGCGCGCCACGGCGAGGCCAGAGGCAGGCGGATCGCCTTCGGCATAATAATCGCCATTGCGCCAGCGGGGGTCGGCCATGATCGCCTGCCGCCCGACCTCGTGAAAGGCGATATTCTGTGCCGAGTGGCGCGCGGCCGAGGCGATCACTACGACGGACAGCACGCGCTCGGGATAGGTCGCCGCCCATTCGAGCACCTGCATCCCGCCCATCGAGCCGCCGACGACCGCCGCGAGCATGCGCACGCCAAGATGATCGAGCAGCATCGCCTGGGCGCGCACCATGTCGCGGATCGTGATGACCGGAAAACGCATCGCATAGGGCGTGCCCGTCGCCGGATCGACGCTGGCGGGCCCCGAACTGCCGAGGCAGCTGCCGAGCACATTGGCGCAGATGATGAAATGGCGCGCGGGGTCGATCGGCTTGCCGGTGCCGACCATGCGCGTCCACCAGCCCGGTTTGCCGGTGATCGGGTGGGTCGAGGCGACATGCTGGTCGCCGGTCAGCGCATGGCAGATCAGGATCGCGTTCGAACCGGCCGCGTCGAGCGTGCCATAGGTTTCATAGGCGATCGACACGGGCGAGAGGCGCGCGCCGCCGTCCAGCGCCAGCGGGCCGGGCAGAATCACGGAACGGGCAAGGCCGAAACGGCTGTCGTCGCTCATCGGGACTTGCGCGCTAGGCCCGCCGTCCGGGGCTGTCAACGGCCCGCCCGGCCCATTGCGGCGGGCGGGCTTCGCCCCTAAAGCGCGACGCATGACACAGACGCTCGCGCCCAAGCCCTGGATCGACGCCATCGCGCCTTATGTTCCGGGACGATCGACCACGGACGACGGCCGCAAGGTGGCCAAGCTCTCGTCCAACGAAAACCCGCTCGGCACCAGCGACGCGGCTCGGCAGGGCTTCCTCGCCGGAGCGGCTTCGCTCGACCGCTACCCCGACGCTTCGGCGGTGGCTCTGCGCGAGGCTATCGCAGCGGCCCATGGCGGGCTCGATCCTGCTCGGGTCATCTATGGCACGGGATCGGACGAGATCTTGCACCTTGCTGCTGGCGCCTATGCAGGGCAGGGCGACGAAGTCCTGTTCGTGCGCTACGGCTTTTCGGTCTATCCGATAGCGGCTCGCCGCGTCGGTGCCGAACCGGTGCAGGCGCCCGACCGCGACTATGCGACCGATGTCGATGCGCTGATCGCGCATATCACGCCGCGCACGCGGGTCATCTTCCTCGCCAATCCGAACAACCCGACCGGCACCTACACCAGCCGGGCGGACATCGCGCGGCTCCACGCGGCGACCCCGGCAGATTGCCTGCTCGTGATCGACCAGGCCTATGCCGAATATCTCGAGCCTGAGGATGACGACGGCGCGTTCGAGCTGGCGCAGCGTGAGCCGAATGTTCTGGTCACCCGCACTTTCTCCAAGATCTATGGTCTGGCGGCCGAGCGGATCGGCTGGGGCTATGCCAGTGCGCCCGTGATCGATGCGCTGCACCGTATCCGCGCTCCGTTCAACGTCACCACCGCCGGCCAGATGGCGGCGATCGCTGCGCTGGGCGACGCCGATTTCGTGACCCGCAGCCGCGAGCATAATCTGCGCTGGCGCGACTGGTTCGAGGCGGAGATCGCCGGCCTCGGCAACAAGGGCCTGCGCGCGGTGCCGAGCAAGGCCAATTTCTCGCTGGTGCTGTTCGAGGGCAAGCTGACCGCAGAAGCCGCCTATAAGGGGCTGATGGACGCTGGCTATATCGTCCGCTGGCTGCCCGGTCAGGGGCTGCCCCACGGCCTGCGCATCACGATCGGTACCGAAGAAGAGATCACCGGCCTGACGGCAGCCCTGCGCGCGCTCGTCGAGGCTGCCGGCTGATGCTGCCTTTCGCGCGCGTCACCATCATCGGGCTCGGGTTGATCGGCTCGTCGATCGCTCGCGCGGTGCAGGCGCAGATGCCGACCGTTCGCCTGACCGGCTATGATGCGAGCCCCGAGGTGCGCGAACGCGCGCGCCGGATCGGCTTCGTCGACGACGTCACCGACACGGCGGGCGCCTCGGTGCTCGATGCCGATCTCGTCATCTTCTGCGTTCCGGTCGGAGCGATGGCTGCTGCTGCGGCGGAGATCGCCGACGATCTGCCCGCCGACGCGATCGTCAGCGATGTCGGCTCGTCGAAGGAAAGCGTGCTTGCGGCGCTCGGCGCGGCGCTGCCCGGTGCGACGATCATTCCGGCCCACCCGGTCGCCGGCACCGAGAACAGCGGTCCCGATGCCGGCTTCGCGACCCTGTTCAAGGGACGCTGGTGCATCGTCACCCCGCCCGAAGGAAGCGATCCGACGGCGGTCGAACGGGTGTCCGAATTCTGGCGGCGGATGGGCGCCAATGTCGAGACGATGGATCCGCGCCATCATGATCGCGTTCTGGCGGTCACCAGCCACCTGCCCCACCTGATCGCCTATACGATCGTCGGCACGGCATCGGACATGGAAGAGGTGACCCAGAGCGAGGTCATCAAATTCTCGGCTGGCGGCTTTCGCGACTTCACGCGCATCGCCGCTTCGGACCCGACGATGTGGCGCGACGTGTTCCTCAACAACAAGGAAGCGGTGCTGGAGATGCTCCAGCGCTTTACCGAGGATCTGACCGCGCTCCAGCGCGCGATCCGCTGGGGCGATGGCGACACGCTGCACGAGCTGTTCAGCCGGACCCGCACGATCCGCCGGTCGATCATCGAACAGGGTCAGGACGACGCCAAGCCGGACTTCGGCCGCTCGCACTGACGGCCGGACAGCGGGGCTCAGGCCTCGAGCGCGTTGATCGCGGCATGGACCCGCCGCTCGACTTCGTCGCGCGGCAGGCCCGGCGGAATGGGATCGCCCAGACGAATGGTGATGACGCCGGGCCATTTGCGGAAGCTGTGGCGCGGCCACACGATCCCGCTGTCGAGTGCGATCGGAACGACGGGCAGGCGAAGCTGCTTGTAGAGGCCGGCGAATCCCGGCTGCAGTGGCGGCTTTTCGCCGGGGGGAACGCGCGTCCCCTCGGGAAAGATCAGCACCGACCGGCCGGCTTCGCGCGCGTCCGCAGCTGCCCGCATCATGCGCCGCAACGCCTTTGCGGAGCCGGCCCGGTCCACGGGGATCACGCCCTGCCTGCGCGCGATGGCGCCGAAAAGGGGTATGTCGGCCAGTTCGCGTTTCAGCACCGTGGCGGGGCCGCGGAGCGCTTTCAACAGCTCCAGCGTCTCGAACATCGATTGGTGCTTGGCTGCGTACAAGACCGTGCCTTCGGGCAGAGTGCCTTCGAAGCGGACGCGGATGCCGAGGATGTGGCGCGTCGCCCAGCGGTGCATGCTCGCCCAGCGTTGGGCTTGCGCGCGCACCGCTGCATTGCCGAAGGGCACCAGCAGAAAGGCGGTGAGCACCGCGACCGTCGTGCCCGTGTAGAAAACAAGCGCGAACAGCACCGAACGCAACCAGATCATCATACCCCCACGAGAGCGGCGAGCCGCCGCAGCACATATTTATTATATTCGCGGACCAGGTCGGACAGCGCCGGCTGGGTCGGCACCGCGTCGGCGACGATCACCAGCCCGTCGGGCGCCATCGCCTCCAGGTCGAAGCGGGCGCGGCGCATATGCCAGTCCGAAGTGACCAGCCGGATGCTGCGATAGCGGTTGCGCGCGATCCAGCGGGTCGCCTCCTCGGCATTGGAACGGGTGTCCACCGACTCGTGGCCGAGGTCGACGCAGCAGTCGACCAGCGCCTCGGGTGCCTTGAACTGCACCGCCAGTTCATGCGGCCGGACGCGGCGATCGGTGCCCGACACCAGCAGGCGCTTGGCCCGCTTGCGGGCGAGCATGTCCAGCCCGCGCTCGACCCGTCCTCGCCCGCCCGTGGTCACGACGATGCCGTCGGTAACCACCGTATCGGTGGCCGGTTGCGGCAGGAACAGCGCGAACGCCATGAAGCCGAGAATCCACAGCAGCAGGAGGGCGGACAGGCTGCGAACGATCACAGCCGCTTCCTGAGGGCGAGGATGATGGTGAGGCGCGCCGCGAGCATGGCGAGCAGCGTACCCGCAAGCGGCAGCAACGCCAGCACGAACCATGCGAAACCCGGCAGGGCGACCGACCCGATCAGGTCGGATCCGACCCGGGCGATGCGGTCGCCGACCGCAAGGATGACGAAGGAGGCGAGCAGCAGTCCGACGAGGCCGCCGAACAGCGCGTCGGTCGCGATCCGCCGCTGGAAAAGCTGCGCGATCTGCGCATCGGTCGACCCCAGATGGTGCATGACGTCGATCGTCGCCTGATGCGTGTTGAGAGCGGCGCGCGCGGCGAGGACCACGGTGAAGGCGGCGGCGGCCGCCATCAGCAGGACCAGCACCATCGCCAGCCAGCGCAGCGCGCCGATCAGCCCCGACAGCGGCGCCAGCCATTGGGCATGGTCGTCGACGCGCGCCTGCGGGGCGATTGCCTTCACCCGCGCGGCGACGGCAGGAAGGGCCTGGCGTGCACCCTCGGCAAAGACGACGTCGATCATCGCCGGTACGGGCAGGTCGCTGTCGGCGAGGCCCCCGCCGAGCCAGGGACGCAGCAGTTCGGTGATCTCGGCCTCGCCGATCCGCCGGACCGAGGCGACCCCCGGCTGCTCGGCGATCATAGTCACCAGGCGGTCGGCGACGGCGTCGCGCCGCGGTTGGTTGGCATCGACGATCTGGATCGTGGCCTGGGCATAGACATGGCTGTCGAGGCCGCGCGCCGCATAGCCAAGCGCGAGGCCGGCCGCTGCCGCCAGCACCATCAGAAACATCATGATCGCGATGACCCAGGGCATCGGACCCGACAGCCAGCCCTCCGGCAAAATCCGCCGGCCCGCCGCACTGGTCAGCCAGTTTCCCGATCCGCGTCCGAACAGCGCCATCAGTGCGCCGCTCCAATCGGCTGCGCCAGGCGCCCCTTGTCGAGCCGGATCAGCTGCGCGTTGCGCACACGCGGGATCAGGTGAAGGTCGTGGGTGGCGACGACGATCGCCGTCCCAAGCTTGTTGAGCGCTTCGAAGAGATAGAGCAGGCGGCCGGCCATGTCCGGGTCGACATTGCCCGTCGGCTCGTCCGCGACGAGGATTTCGGGTCGGCCGATCACCGCGCGGGCGATCGCCACGCGCTGCTGCTCTCCGCCCGATAGGGTCGCGGGCTTGGCATGGGCGCGGCCCGACAGGCCGACCCATTCGAGCATCTCGCGCACCGGGGTGTCGATATCGGCCTCGGCGACGCCGTTCACGCGCAGCGGCAAGGCGATATTCTCATAGGCTGACAGATGGTCGATGAGCCGGAAATCCTGGAACACCGTGCCGATCCTGCGGCGAAAGCCGGGGATGCGCGCGCGGGGCAGCGTGACGACATCCTCCCCGAACATCCGGATCAGGCCCCGGCTGGGTCGCTGGGCCAGATAGATGAGGCGCAGCAGCGAGCTCTTGCCCGCGCCCGATGGGCCGGTGAGAAAATAGAAGGCGCCGGCCGCGAGGTCGAAGCTCAGGTCGCTCAACGTCTCCATGGCGGAGCCGTAGCGCAGCCCGACATTTTCGAACTGGACGATATTGCTGGCCCCCGGCCTCATCCTGTCGATCCCTCGCACATCGGCGGAGCCATGGCACAGCACAGGCGCGCCCGCAAATGCTTGCAGCCGGAGTCGTCTAGGGTCTAGTGAAGGGCATCCATGATACTGATCTGCCCCGCCTGTAACACCCGCTACCTCGTTCCCGACGCCGCGATCGGGGCTTCGGGCCGCCAGGTTCGCTGCGCCAGCTGCAAGCATAGCTGGTTCCAGGATCCGCCTTCGCTGGGGCTCGACGAGCGTGCGCGCTCCGCCGATAGCGGCCCTGCCGCCCCGGTTGCGCCCGTCTCTCCGGCCCCCGCCGCGCCAACGATCGTCGAACCTGTCCCACCCCCGGCAGGGCCGACGAGCGAGGTTCCCGAAAATGAGGTCCAGGCCCGCTATGACGGCCCGCGCGAGGTGTCGCCGATCCATGACATCGTACCGGCCGGTCGTCGTCGGCGGAACACGGCCAGGCTGCTGACGATCGCCTCGATCATCATCGCGCTGCTGTTGCTGTCGGGCATCGGCGCCGTGGTTGCCGTCGGACCGGACAAGCTGGCCGAAAAGCTGGGCATCGTGCCCGCGCCCGTGCCGCTGGTGATTGAGATGACCGGCAAGCCCGAGCGGCGCGAGACCGCCAGCGGCAATGAACTGCTCGCCGTCACCGGCAAGGTCGTAAACCCGACCGATCAGCCGCAGACGGTCCGCGACATTCGCGCCGAGTTGCGCGATACGCAGGGCCGCACCGTCTATAGCTGGACGATCACACGGCCCGTGCCGATCCTCGCACCTGGCGCCTCGGCCGAGTTCGATAGCGCTGCGGTCGACATTCCGCGAGGCGCCAAGAATCTGCACCTGAGCTTCATCGGGCCGACCGGCAGCTGATCCTGGCGGCCGCTGCGGAACAAGCCGGCGCGGCTGCGGTTCGGCCCGGCACCATGGACAGGAGGATGGCCGGACGATGCGTATCGGAGTTTTGACGGGCGGCGGCGACGTTCCGGGGCTCAACCCCTGCATCCGGTCGATCGCGCTGTCGGCGATCGATCGCGGTTGGGAGGTGATCGGCTTCCGGCGGGGCTGGCAGGGCTTTCTCGAAATCGATCCGACCGATGCGGCCAGCGTCGCGGCGCACAGCATCCGGCTCGATCGCGAGGCAGTGCGTGGCATCGACCGCGTCGGGGGGACCATGCTCCACACCTCGCGCACCGATCCGCGCACCGTGGCCGGCGGCGACCGCACGGCGCACGTCCTGAAAGTGCTGGAGGCGCTTGGCGTCGACGCGCTGATCACGCTCGGCGGCGACGGCACGCTGCGCTTTTCGGCGCACCTGTCGCAGCAGGGCTTTCCCGTCATCTCCATCCCCAAGACGATGGATAACGACGTCTTCGGCACCGACTATTGCATCGGCTTCTCGACCGCGATCACGCGCTCGGTCGACGCGATCAACGCGCTGCGCACCACCGCCGAAAGCCACGAGCGGATCGCGATCGTCGAACTCTTCGGTCGGCGTTCGGGCGAGACCGCACTCCTCGCCGGTTTCCTGGCGCAGGTCGATCGCACCGTGATTGCCGAGGTGCCGGCGGACCCCGACCGGCTGATGGCATTGCTCGCCGAAGACCGTCGCAGCCGGCCCGGCGCCTATGCGATGTGCGTGATCTCCGAAGGCGCCAGGCTCAGTGGCGAGGGCGACGGCGACGAGGAGCGGCGCCTCTCGGCGACCCAGCGTAGCGAGCAGGCGGTCAGTCGGCGGCTCGCGTTGATGATCGAGGAGCGTTCGAAGGAAGGCACCATCGTCCAGCAGCTCGCCTATCTGATGCGCTCGGGTGATCCCGATGCGCTCGACAGGATGGTCGGGTTCGCCTTCGGCGGTCTCGCGATTCAGAAAATCGAGAGCGGCGAAACCGGCCGGATGCTCGCGCTGCGCGACGGCAACTACACTCATGTCCCGATCGACACGCTGCTCGGCGGGACGAAGAACGTCGACGTCGAGGCGCTTTACGACCCCGTGCGCTACCGCCCGAAGCTGACCGACGTGCAGGGCATGCCGATGTTTCTCTACTGATTTGGGAAAAGCAGGATTTAGGCGTTGCGCGCCGTCTAACCCTTTGCTAGTGGCGCGGGCCTGCCAGCGTCCCGGGTGTCCGGGTCCTGTTCGATGTGCGGTCGTGGCGGAACTGGTAGACGCGCAACGTTGAGGTCGTTGTGGCCGAAAGGCCGTGGAAGTTCGAGTCTTCTCGACCGCACCATCACCCTCTGAAAAGAGGAAAATTTTTCAGGTTCGGCACAGTTTGGCACGCACCCTTCGGGGGAAAGCGCCGAGACTTGCCAAAAACTGGACGAATGCCGCGGAGGCATCCGTGGCTTCACCAAATGCTTCCAGGCCTTCCTTCGGCAAGTGTGGGCTTCCGCATCGTGCGTTCTTACGGGCGCGCTCTCGAGCAGTCCTTGAAGCCGCGCCCCAGTATCAGTCGGCAGTGATTGGTTGCGATATGGACTGAATGCCATCCGCCAGATGGCCAGGCTGACCGGACGCGCGCCGTCCAGAGGCGCTTTAGAAGCCGGTCAGCTTCGCGGGGGCGATCCAAGATCTGCGATTAATCTTGGTTTGCGCATATTGGTCTAAGCTGATCGATGTCGCACGACCGCTTCCGTGGCGTCCCACGCCCTTATCGCGTGCGAGGGCGACGATCACGGCGTGGAGATCGATTATCTGCGACCCCATGAAAACGGTCTGCTGGTGCCGCGCAGCGTCGCTATGCTGGCCGCTGCGATCGAGAGGCTGATGGACGAGGCTGGCCTGCTGCAAAGGTTGTCCGAAGGTGCCGTGGCCTCGGCAGACGGCATGTCGATCGATTCGCTGGTCGCCGCCAATGACGCTGCCTATCGGCGCGTATGGCCGCTTACTGTGGGGGAGGGCGCGGCAGGATGCAGCGGGTGATTGCGGCCTATCGGGCGTTCCTCAGCGCCGTCGTGCCCGAGCGACACATGGTCCGCGGCTTTATCGCGCGGCACCTGGGCAGTCGGGACGCCGAAGGGCTGTGTCTCGACATCGGTGCAGGCACAGCACCCTTCGCCGCCGCGCTCCGCCAGGCGCTGCCGAAGGCGCGCTATGTGGCGATCGATCGGATCCCTAGCGAACCCGTGGACCTTATCGCCGACGCGACCAGCCTGCCGTTGCCGACAGGCAGCGCTTCGCTCGCCTGCTTCTTCCAGGTGCTCAGCCATGTGCCCGACATGGCCGGTGCGCTGGCTGAAGTGCGACGCATTCTCGCCCCGGACGGGCAGATCCTGATCGTCTACCCCTTCCTCATTCCCGAATGTCGCAGCCGGGACCTGTGGCGGTGGACGATGCCGGGGATGGAGCGGCTGCTCGACGAAGCCGGGTTCGACATCGTCGCACACGAGCCGCAGGGCGGTATCCTGTCGTGGCTGACCGGCATGCTGGCGGTTCTGCCCGGCAGTCTGCTGATCGCGCACAGGGCTGGCTGGCGCAGCGGGCGTGGTCCGATCGACAGCCTGCGGCTGGGGTTGGCGCTGCTGCTGTCCTTGCCCTTTCATCTCCTCGGCTTCGCGGCCTGGAGCCTCGACCGGATGCTGGATCGCAAGCCGGTCTTCTATATCGGTGCGATGGTCCTAGCCCGGCGGCGTCACGTCTCGGCATAGCCTGATCTTGCGCAGGGCATCTCCGCATGGGCTGCCAGCGTTTCGATGCCCGCGCCGTTCGCGGGATGGATGCCAGCGGTCGATGCCGGAGGTGAGGATGTGTCGCTCACCCGAAGTCGAAGCGCGCCCCGTCCCACTGGCGCCGCTCGTCCTCGTCCAGGCGCGTCATCGCACTGTCCTCGGTCGCAAACACCATCGTCTGTGGCGCGTCCGGCCGGTAGAGCGGCCAGCCTGCGCCCGGCGCGCCACTCCGGATGAACGACACCCAGTGGGCGTGCATGCGGGCGGAGAGCGCTTCGGCTTCGGGGCCTTCCGGGCCGAGAAAGGCACATTGCGGGTCGCGGACCTTGTCCCACACCAGCGGCAGTTCGGAGCCGTGGACGGCATAGCCGGCGTTGGGCGCGGCGCTGCGCGGCATGTCGAGGCGGTAGAGCCAGGTCGGGCGCCGGGCGGCTGCATGGCCGGCGGCGGTGCGGAGCGTTGGCAGCCAATATTCTTCGGCCGTGAGAGCGCGGTAACGACGGTCGAGTGGCGAAAGCGCGGGGAAGTTGCGTGCATAGGCGTCATAAACCGGCGCGAAGGCGTCGAGCGCCATGTTCGCGAGATCGCCCTGCACCACGCTTCCATCGCGCGCCGCATTGGGCCCGAAGAAGGCGATCTCGTCGCGCGTCGTCCCGAGGAGCAGCGGGACGGGTGCGGCGCGGCCGTCCCGGATCATCGATAGCGGCAGGTCGGGCAAGACGCTCCCGTCGACCACCGCCCGAAACGGATATTTGCGCGGCCAGCTCTTTTGCAGTTTGACCTGCGCGGCGAGCAGCATGGTGCTGTCGAGCGTCAGCAGGTCCCGCGCATCGGACGCGCCCGTCAGTTCGAGGAAACGATGTGCCATGCGGCCGGCGCCATCGCGGTCGATCGCGGTTTCCGCGCCGCCGCTCTGGACGATCGCGCGGCTGAACAGGCCACGCGCGGCGGGCATGGCGAGCAGGGCGCAGACATTCTTGGCCCCGGCGCTCTGGCCGCCGATCGTGACCTGCCGTGGATCGCCGCCGAACGCCGCGATGTTCGCGCGAACCCAGCGCAGTGCCTCGACGATGTCGAGCAGCCCGTTGTTCCCGCTGCCCGCATAGTCCTCGCCCAGCAGCGCGGAGAGATCGAGAAAGCCCAGCGCGCCGACCCGATAGCTGACCGTGACGCAGACGATGCCATGGCGCGCGAAGCGGCTTCCGTCGAATACCGGCATCCGGCTCGATCCGGCAACATTGCCACCGCCGTGGATCCATAGATAGACGGGGTGCGGACCGGCAGTGGCGGGCGTCCAGATGTTGAGCGCGAGGCAGTCCTCCGACTGCGGCAGAGGCCCCGGTCCGTAGAGCCCCGGTGGAGGCGGTTGCTGGATAGGGGCCGGTGCGAAGCCGGTCGCATCGAATGGCGCGGACCGGCGCGCTGGCGGTTGCGGCGCCCGGAAGCGGAGCGAGCCGATGGGGGGCGATGCGAAGGGGACGCCGAAATAGGCGGTGCCGCTTTCCGTCGCCACGCCGTGCACCGGTCCCTCGCGCGTTTCGGCGACGCCGACTTTTCCAGCCGCAGGACGGGCGGCTGCGGCGAGGGCCGCGGTGTTCGCTGCCGCAAGCGCAGTGGAGGCAAGAAATGTTCGGCGGTCCATCGATTATCCTCCGCGTCGCATGCTGCACCGGGTGTGGCGAAGGCGGGAGGGCTAGCGGCTTCGCGATGCCGGAACCAGTAGATCAGCGTTGCGCTGATCGCACCGTGGCTAAGGCTTTTCGGTTTGGAGAAGCCAGCGCTCCTCGCCTTGGATGGCCAGCGCGGTCAGTCGGCCGGAGGCATAGGCGCCGGTGTCGATCCCGATCCGGTTGCTCCGCTCCTCGACGTCGGTCCGGACCGAGTGGCCATGAACGACGACCGCGCCATGGTCGCCCTCGTCGTTGAGGAATTCGCCCCTGATCCAGCGCAGGTCCGCGCCCTGCTGCTGGTCGAGCGGAATGCCGGGGCGGATGCCGGCATGGGCGAAATAATAGTCGGCCGCACGATAGCTGTGGCGCAGCCGGCGGAGCCAGGCGAGGTGCTCCGCGGGAATATGTGCGCGGACGAGGTCGATCACGCCCGCCGGGTCGGCCTTGTCATAGTCGGCGGCGGCCGCGCCATAGCTCAGCAGCGTTTCGCGGCCGCCCATCTTGTGGAACAGGGCGGCGGCCTTGCGGTTGCCTTCCGCGACGGCGATCAGCACTTCTTCATGATTGCCGCCGAGGAAAACGACGCGCTCGTCGCCGGTGTCGAGCTTGATCAGCAGTTCGATGACCGAAGCCGAATCGGGTCCGCGATCGATGTAATCGCCAAGGAAAAGCAAGCGGGTGTCGGTCTCGCCGCGTGCTTCGTCGTCGCGATCGATCCGTCGAAGCAATTCGTCGAGCAGGTCGTAGCGACCATGGATGTCGCCGATCGCATACCAGCGCTGGCCTTCAGGGGCGCGGGCTTGCCGCGGTCTGCTCCGCCGTCGCCATGGAAGGAAATCGCGCAATCCCATTCGTCACCCGTCCTGATGTCGCGCAGGCCCGGGCATCGGTGGAGCCGATCCGGCCACCCGACGTCGCGACGCGGCTTCCGATAGTGAGTCGGGGCGGGCTAATCCAGCCCTTGGGCAGCAGGAGCCGAGTGGAAGCTTTATTTCGCGCCGAAGCCGGTGATCGCGATCTTCGCGGTCCGGATCGCGATGAGGATATCGATCCAGAGCGAGAAATTCTTGATGTAGTAGAAGTCGTATTGGAGCTTGTGATGCACCGCGTCGAGTTCGGTCACATGCCCCTGATTGACCTGGGCCCAGCCTGTGATGCCGGGGCGGACGATGTGGCGGTACAGGTAAAAGGGGATTTCGCTCTCATACCATTGCGAAAGCGACAGCACCTCGGGGCGGGGGCCGATCCAGCTCATCTCGCCGCGGATGATATTGAAGATTTGCGGCAACTCGTCGATCCGGGTGCGGCGCAGCCAGCGGCCGACCCGGGTGATGCGGCAATCGGCATGCTGGGTCTGTGCTGCGGCCATGTCGGCCTCGCCCTCGTCGCACTGGCGCATCGTCCGGAACTTGACGATGCGGAACGGCCGGCCGCCGGCCCCGACGCGGGTCTGGCGGAACAGTGCCGGGCCGGACGAATCGAGCCGGATCCACGCTCCGATGATCAGGAACATGGGCGTCAGCAGCGGCAGCAGCAGCAGCGCCGATATTAGATCCACCGCGCGCTTGGCCTTGCGCCAGGCGAGGTTGGGGAGCAGCGATCCGAAGTTGTTTTCGGACAGATGCTCGATCGAAACCCGGCCGGTGATCGACTCGAGCACCTGTTTGCTGTGGAGCACGGTTCGCCCCATCACGGCGGCTTCGGCCAGCATCCGGTCCCAGGCCGGGTCATGATCGTGGCGGAAATCGGCGACGATGAACGCCGACGGGTCGTCGGGCACGACCGGCTGGCGCAGCCGGATCCATTCGACCTCGCGCGGCAGGGTGAGCCCGTGCAGATCGAAGCCCGGCACGACGTAGAAGCGCCGACGGGTGCGCGGCAGCAAATAGATGCTGAGCAGGAAGAACAGGGTGATCGTCGCCAGGAAGGTCGAAGAAAAATAGATGCGGTTATATTGCAGCCTGAGCGCGAACAGGGCCGCCAGGACCAGCCCGAAGGAGCCTATGAATGCCGGCAGGATGAAGCCGAAGGCGCGCGTGCCCGGATAAGCGGTGACCCGGCGCAGCATGATCATCCCTACGGTCAGGGCGATCGTTGCACCGAGGAAACTGTTGGGAAAGCCGGAAGAGGCCAGCGCTTCATCGAAGCTGTCGAATCGCAAATAGGTCGGGAGGATGACGGCGAGGGTGAAACCCAGCAGAAATTGCGCCGAAAGGGCATTGAACACGCTGGCACGGGCCCGCGGAACCTGCAGTTCGCGACTCATGAGCACGTTGGGCTCACTCCCTTTATCCCACGCACGGACCGTCATGGCATCGTTGTGGACCGATCAGGCCGGCGATGCAGTGACATCGCGCACAGTGAACTTGTCGGTTTCGACTATGCCAATAGCCGCGTTGCGCGATTCGCCCTGCATCGGTCGCCCCCACGAGACGATGCTGTTTTCCCGTCGCGCAATTTGGAAACTATAGCAATCCTTAACTGTTAGAGTCGAAGAAGGGTCGGCCAGCGGCGAAATCCAATTGCATCCGCAGGCCTGTCCCGTTAAGGAAAGCTGTGTGATTCAGGAGACCGGTTGTGAAAAGCTTTCGTAAAGTTGCAGTCTCGCTTGCGATTGTCGCCATCGCATCGGCTCCGGTCGTTGCCGCTGTCGCGCCCACCGGTGCGACGCTAAGCAAGGAAGCTGCGAAGGCAATCGGTTCCAAGATGCGCGCCGGCGTCGTGATGAAGCTGGGCAAGCGCGTCAACAAGAAGAGTGTTGAGCTGGCGCAGCTCGAGGGTGCTGCTGGGGCCGGAGCCGGTAGCGGCGCCGGGGCAGGCGCGGGTGCTGGTGCAGCCGGCGCTGGAGCAGGAGCCGGTGCAGGCGCAGCTGGGGCCGGCGCTGCTGGCGCGGGTGCCGCCGGCGCAGCAGGAGCCGCTGGTGCG
Source organism: Rhizorhabdus sp. (assembly GCF_018006725.1). Lineage (GTDB taxonomy): Bacteria > Pseudomonadota > Alphaproteobacteria > Sphingomonadales > Sphingomonadaceae > Rhizorhabdus. The sequence goes on along the minus strand of NZ_JAGMXV010000033.1, from coordinate 9,413 downwards.
GCCGGCGCTGCTGCGGGTGGCATCGGCATCGCTGGTGCGGCTGCTGGCGTTGCTGCAGCGGCCGGTGTGACGGCGGCGGCCACTTCGGGTGGCGGCAACAGCCCGTAAGATGAGCGATCATCGAGTAAACAAAAAGGGTGGCTTGTGCCGCCCTTTTTTGTGTCTTCCGGCCGACCTATGCTTTTCGTCACATCGGAGCGCAAGGTTGTGCGATAAACCACGAAAAGACCGTCGAAATCTCCGCATAATCCCGGATTGCTGCGATGCCGCAGCAGGGATAGCGCGGGGAGATCATTACGTGTCCATCGCGCGCTTTTTCGCCTTATGGCGATACTGACGCCCTCGAGAAATGCCGAACCGTTCGGGAGACTGGTTATGCTTAGCTTTCGTAGAGTAGCGATATCGGTTGCGATTCTCGCTATCATGTCGGCGCCGGTGATTGCGGCCGTCGCGCCCACCGGCGCAACGACGATGAGCACGGAGGCGGTCAAGGCGATCGGGTCCAAGATCCGCGCTGGCGTCATAGCGAAGCTCGGTAAGCGGGTGACCAGGAAGAATGTCGAACTGGCGCAGTTCGGAAATGCGGCGCCCACCGGAGGCTGGAACGTCGTTCCGCCGACCCCGGGACCAGCAGGTGCAGTCCCAGGTGTGGGTGCAGGTGCGGGTGCAGGCGCAGGCGCGGCCGGAGCTGCCGCCGGCGCAGGTGCAGCAGGAGCCGCCGCTGCTGGAGGCATCGGTGTTGGTGCCGCCGCAGCCGCGGCGGGGGTTGCCGCAGCCGCTTCCGTCGGTGTCGCGGTTTCCGCTTCCTCATCCGGCGGCGGCGGTCCCATTATCAGCGTCAGTCCGTGACGGGCTTGGAAGTGGCATGAGGCAGGGCGGCTTCGGCCGCCCTTGTCGTGAAAGGCCTATGCGAAAGGTCACACCGCTTCGTCGTCATACCGGATAAATCTCGCCTCCATCGAGCGACCAGCCGGGGCGTCAGATTGCTGCCAGGTCGATGCACGGATAAAGGAAGGCATGAAGATCGCTCGCCGCGCCGCCATTCCCGTCCCGTCGGTCTGTTTCTGGGCGATGTCCGTGTTTCTCTTGCTCGCCTTCGCAACGGGCGGCGGGTCGCGCTACGACATTCAGTCGCTGGTCGTCCTGCGACCGATAGCGGCGCTCCTCCTCGCCTTCGCGCTCTGGGGTGTCGAACGGAGACAACTGCGCAATCTGGCGCCGCCGCTCTTGTTCTTCATGGCGATGGCGCTGCTGATCCTGCTCCACCTCGTTCCTTTGCCTTGGGCTATCTGGTCAGCCTTGCCGGGGCGCGATACCATCGCTGCGATCGACGCGGCGGCCGGGCTCGGGCATATCTGGCGGCCGCTCGCGCTTGCGCCGGTCGGCGCCTGGAATGCATTTTTCAGCCTGCTTCCGCCATTTGCCGTCTTGGTCGTGGGCGCGCGGCTGTCCTTTCAAGAGCGTCGGACGTTGGTCATTCCCCTGCTGTTGCTCGCATTGGCCACTTCGCTCGTCGCGTTGCTTCAACTGAGCGGCGGGGAAAGCAGCCCGCTTTATCTCTATCGCATCACCAATGACGGCGCCGCCGTGGGGCTGTTCGCCAATCGCAATCATCAGGCGGTCTTCCTCGCCTGCAGCTTCCCGCTGCTGGCGGTTTTCGCGTCCCCGTCTGCCTTTCCGCGCTGGGACAGGCGCATCCGCGTCGGCATCGCCGCTGCCTGCGGTGCGATCTTCGTGGCCCTGATCCTGGTCACGGGATCGCGGGCCGGGCTGCTGACGATGATGGTCGGCCTGGCGGCTGCTGCGCTGTTGAACCGGACCGATCCGCGCGCGACCGGTCCTATGCGCTTCTGGCGCGGGACCAGGGCGTGGGCGGTCGCAGCCGGTCTCCTTCTTCTGCTCGCGGCGATCGTCGTCTTTGCCGGCCGCGCGGAGTCGATCGATCGGCTGCTGTCGAGCAACGGCGTCGGGGAGATACGCTATCGTGCCTGGGGACCGATATTGGACATGGCGCTGCGCTATTTCCCTGTCGGGTCGGGTATCGGGTCCTTTGCCGAGGTCTACCGCCTCGACGAGCCTTATGCCCTGCTCGAATGGACGACCTTCCTGCGTGCGCACAATGACCCGCTCGAATTGCTCGTGACGGGCGGAGCGCCGGCCATGCTACTGCTGACGGTTGCCGTTGCGGCCTATGTGCGCCAATGTGTCCGCTGGTGGGGTGCCGGCAAGGGGAAGGACGGGCGCTCGGTGACCAAGGGGGCTGCGCTTTGTGTGATAGGCATTCTCGGGCTGGCGAGCCTGGGGGACTATCCGCTGCGCACACCGGCGATCGCCTGTCTCTTCTGTGTCATGCTGTTGTGGCTTTACGGGGCTGACGACGCGGGCAGGCATGATAATTCATTTGACGGGGGGCCGTCCGATCCTAAGACGAGCACTTCATATGAGGGTCGCGGAAGTAATGCGTAATTGCTTGACTTTACTTGGCTTGGCGCTGGCGCTGTCCGCCTGCGCCAGCACGCCGGATATCGGTGGCGCGCCGAATATCGAGGTGCTCAACGCGACCGAACTGCCCATGCCGGAGCGCGGCGAGACCTTTACGATCGACCGCCCCTATATCGTCGGACCGTTCGACAAGCTGCGCATCGACGTATTCGGTATCCCGGAACTGTCGGACCGCAAGGTTCAGGTCGACGCCAGCGGACGCATTTCCTTCCCGCTGATCGGCGCGCTGACCATTGCCGGCAGCACGCCGGGTGAGATCGAGCGGATGATCGAGACCAAGCTCGCCGCCAGCTATGTCCGCAATCCGCAGGTCAGCATCAACCTCGAGGAGACGGTCAGCCAGGTCGTGACGGTCGAGGGCCAGGTGAAGAAGCCCGGCCTGTTCCCGGTCGTCGGCCGCATGACGCTGCTGCGTGCCATCGCCCTGTCCGGCGGAACCGACGAGTTTGCGAAGCTGAACGAGGTGGTGATCTTCCGCACCGTGAAGGGCGAGCAATATGCCGCGCTGTACAACCTCAAGTCGATCCGCCTGGGAGCTTATCAGGATCCCGAAGTCTTCGCCAACGACGTCGTCGTGGTCGGCGAGTCGCGGGCCCGCCGCGTCTTCAAGGACTTCCTGCAGGTCCTGCCGGCGCTGTCGACTCCCCTTATCTTCGCCGTCGATCGCCTGAACCGATGATCGCGCACCCGGCCGTCTATTGTGAGTGCTTCCGATGAGTAATGCTGCCGACGTTCAGGGGTTGGGACCGGCAGGGCCTGCCGAGGGCTTTAGCGACAGCTACGCACTGCCGCCTATCCTCAAGCAATATTGGCACACCGCCGTCCGCTGGAAATGGCTGATCCTCGCCATCATCGCCGCAGCGCTCGCCACGGGGCTGATCGTCACCCTGCTGACTCCGTCGCGCTATACGGCCAAGGCACAGATCGAGATCAGTCGCGAGCAGAAGAAGGTCACCAAGGTTCAGGGGCTCGATTCGGACAATGCCGATCGGGATCTGGAGTTTTACGAGACCCAATATGCTCTGCTGCGCGCCCGTTCGCTCGGCGAACGGGTGGCGAAGGCGATGGGCCTGGCCCGTCGCGACGATTTTTTCGCGGCGCATGGCGTCAAGCTCGATGCCGAGCGCCACGGTCTGAACGGACGTGGCAACCTGACTGCGGCGCAGATCGAGGCCCGCGAAGGGCTCGCGGCCAACCTGCTGCTTGGCAATATCGCGGTGCAGCCGGTTCGGCGCTCGCGTCTGGTCAACATCTCCTACACGTCGCGCTCGCCCAAGATATCCGCGGAAGTCGCCAACGCCTGGACGCGGCAGTTCATCGCCGCGAGCATGGACCGCCAGCTGGCATCGACCGCCGACGCACGTAGCTTCCTCGAAGGTCGGCTGGCGAATCTTCGCGCCCGGCTGGAGCAGTCCGAACGCGACGTCGTTACCTATGCCACCAAGAACGACATCGTGACGCTCAGCTCGTCGCGCGATTCCGACGGCAAGACCCAGCTTCAGCGGACGATGGTCGCAACCGACCTCGAGGCTCTGAATGCTGCGCTTAACGCGGCCACCGCCGATCGTATCGCGGCCGAGAGCCGCGCGCAGGGGGCGGGGGCGAGTGAGAGCGCCGACGTGCTCGGCAACGCGACGATCGCGCAGCTGCGCCAGCGCCGCGCCGATTCGGCCTCCGAATATGCCAAGCTGATTGCGCGCTTCGAGCCCGGCTATCCGACCGCGCAGGCACTGATGAAGCAGATTCAGTCGCTCGACGACGCGATCGCCCGGGAAACCGCGCGTGTGGTGAACAGCCGCGTCCAGACCTACCGTGAGGCGGTCAAGCGCGAGAATGAACTGAAGGCGCAGGTCAGTGCCCTCAAGGCGCGCCTCGACGATCAGCAGCACGACGCGATTCAGTACAACATCTATCAGCGCGAAGCGGATACGAACCGTCAGCTCTATGATGCGCTGCTGCAGCGCTACAAGGAGATCGGCATCGCCGGCATGGTCGGCGTCAGCAACATCGTGATCGTCGACGATGCGCTGGTCCCCGGCGGGCCGTCGGCACCGAGCCTTCCGAAGAACATGGCAATTGCGCTGGCTATCGGCCTCGGCCTGGCGATGCTCGCCACGCTGGGTCTCGAACAGATCGACGAAGGCGTCAGCCATCCGGGCCAGATCCAGCAGATGTTCCATCTGCCGATGCTCGGCCACGTCCCGCTCAGCGACGGCAACGTCGCGGAGGGGATCGACGATCCGAAATCCTATGTATCCGAGGCCTATTTCACGATCCGGTCGAACCTCGCCTTCACGACCGATCATGGCGTGCCGCGATCCTTCATCGTCACCAGCACGCGGCCGGCCGAGGGCAAGTCGACCTCGTCCTACGCCCTCGCGCGGATCATCGGCCGGACCGGCAAGCGCGTGCTGCTGATCGACGGCGACATGCGCTCGCCCGACGTCCACCATCTCGTCGGCATCGACAATGTCGCGGGGCTGTCCAACCTGCTGGCCGGCGAGGACAATGTCGCCTCTTTGATCAGGGAAACCAAGCATAAGGGCGTCTCGGTTCTCACCTCGGGGCCGAAGCCGCCCAGCGCCGCCGAACTGTTGAGCAGCGACCGGATCCGGCAGCTCGTCCTCGAACTTCAGTCGATGTACGACCATGTCGTGATCGACGCGCCGCCGATCCTGGGCCTCAGCGATGCGCCGCTGCTCGGGCGGGCTGTCGAGGGTGCGGTGCTGGTCATCCAGGCGGAAGGGGCTGCGGTGCGCGGCATCCGAGCGGCGATCAGCCGACTGCGCATGGTCAACACCCATATCTTCGGCACCGTGCTGACGAAGCTGAAGGCGAGCGAACTCGCTTATGGCTACGGCTATGGCTACGGTTATGGCTACGGCTATGGCTATGGCGACGATGTCGCCAACAAGGCGGCGTGACCACAGCCAGCGATAGCCGGCCCGGGCGTCCGGGACCCTGGAACATCGCGGCTGTGATTGTGAGCCTGGCGTTGGGGCTGGCCGCCGGGGCGGATTCGCTCGCGAATTTCTGGCGTATATCCGACCCCGATCTGGCCTTGCGTTTTCGCCCGGACGACGCCGTGTCGCTGACGCTGAAGGAAGATCGGCTGCGGGCCTATGAAGACCCGACCGTGGCCGACGCGCCCGCCATGGCGGCGATCGCCCGGACGGCGCTTCGAAGCGATCCGCTCAACCCCGTTGCGCTGCGGCAGCTTGCGGTGGCCGAGTCTATGGTCGGGCGGCAGGCGGCGTCCGATCGGCTTATCGATCTCGCGCACCGGGTCTCGCGTCGCGACATCGGCACGACCTGGCTGCTGATCAACCGAAGCCTGGACCGCGGCGATGCTGCCGGTGTGGTGCGGAGTTTCGATGAAGCCCTCAGCACCAGTGCGGGAGCGGCCGAACTGTTGTTTCCGGCGCTCGCCGATGGTCTGTTCGATGGAGGGGTTCGCAACGCACTGCTGCCCTATATTCGCTCGAACCGGCCGTGGATGCCTGCTTTCCTGCGTCACGCCGCAGCCGGCCCCGACTCGGTTTCCGATGCCGCGCTCATGATCCTGGCGGCGGGCGGGCTGCCGGCAACGCCCAGCTATGCCGACACCGATGGCTATGTGCTGACCGGTCTCGCGGCGCGGCGCAATTTCCCGCTCGCGGCGCGCTATCTGCGCGAGGGCGTCAGGCTGCCGGGCGGCTTTGCCGCTGACGTGACGGTCGGACCGGCAAGCCTCGACAGCCGGACTGGCCCCTTTGGATGGCGCTTCATCAACGGGGCGGAAGGCAGTGCGTTGGCTGGTGAGGGCAATGCGATCATCGTCCGGGCCGAAGCCGATCGTCGTGCGCCTGTATCGGATCGGATTTTGATGCTCACGCCGGGGCGCTACAGCCTCAGCCTGCGGGGGACGGTTCCGGACGGGCGCGCGCCGGCCACAGCCGAGGTGGCGTTGCGTTGTATCGGGTCTCCGAAGACGGATCTGATCGTCGGCCCCGCCCCCATCGCGACGACGGCTGCCCCGGTGAGCCTGCCCTTCGCCGTGCCCGCAGATTGCCCCGCGCAACGTCTCGAGGTGGTTGCGACCAGCAGGGCGATCGACGGCGAGGGAGAGCTGACCCTGTCGGACTGGCGGCTCGACCGCCTCTGAACCTCAGCGCTTGCGCGCCAGTCTGGTCAGCAGCCCGAGCATGTCGAGCGCCAGTGCCCGTCGGCTATAGCGGGCAGCGGCGGGCGGGCCCGCAAGCGACAGGCGGGACCGCAGCTCGACATCACCCGCCATGGCCAGAAGTGCGTCGGCCAGCGCCCGGGCATTTTCCGGTTCGAAGGCTATGCCGACGCCCTCCTTCGCCACGATCCCGGCGGACTCGCCCTCGACGCCGTGCAGGATGGGGATGCCCATGCCCATGCACTCGAAGATCTTGGACGGAATCACCGTCTTGAACAGATCCTCGCGCTTCAGATGTACGATCGAGGTGTCGAGCAGCGACCAGTAGCGGACGACCTCGTGCTTGGGGACGCTTTCGAGGAAGAGGATATTGGTCAGGCCTCGGGCCTCCGCGTCGGCCTTCAGCCGGGCGCGTTCGGCGCCGTCGCCGAGCATCAGGATCCGGATATGGCGGGCGTCGTCGCGACCGGCCAGCAGCGCCGCCGCATCGACGAGTGTGTCGAGACCATGGGCGAGGCCATGAGTGCCGATATAGCCGGCCACGAAGCAGCCTCCGAGCCCGAGGCTTTCGACGAGCGGCGCGTCCTTGGGGAGGGGGCGGAATCGATCGGTGTCGACGCCGTTGGTGACGACGTGGATCTTCGAGCCGTCAATCCCGCGCCGGACCAGATTGTCCTTGAAGGCATGGGTCACCGAGACCACCGCCGCCGCCTTGCGATAGAGATGGAGTTCGAGCTTCTCGAGCAGGTCGAGAAGTCGGTCCTGCCGGATCGCGGCCACTGCGCGGATCGACTCCGGCCAGATGTCGCGCAGTTCGAAGACCCAGGGACGTCGTTTGACGAGGCCGGCCATGCGTGCCGCGCAGGCGGTGAAGAATTGGGGCGATGTGCCGACGATCAGGTCCACCCTGCGCACGAACAGCGAGGCGATGAAGGCGCTGACCATGAAGCTCAGATAATCGAGAATGCGGAGCGCGAAGCCCTCATTCGCGCTGATGAAGGTCCAGACGCGGATCACTTCGATCCCGTCCATCGTCTCGCGCTGCCACAGCCGGTTGCGATAGCCCTCGAACACCCTGCCCTTGGGGAAATTGGGTGCGCAGGTGACCACCACCACCGAATGCCCTTCGCGGACCCATTCGCGGCAATGCTCGAATGTGCGGCTCGCCGGGGCGTTCACCTCGGGCGGGAAATTGTCGGTCAGGAAGAGCAGCCGCATCGATCCTATTTCCCTTATCGTTTCAGGCCCAGGCGATCCGGCTGACGACGCCCGCTGCAAATCGATCGGATGCCGCGCATACGACCAGTCGCTGCGTCGGTTGCTCGACGCCCAGATCGGGCCACCAGCAGGCATATTCCGGCACGACCGGCAGATCGCAGGTCAGGATCGCCTCTGCAATCGAACTCCGCAGCCGCCATTGCGTCGGCGACAGCGGTTCGGCGGATACGGACGGGTGGAGGAGGAAGCTGATGCTGGCGTCGCGCGAGGCCCGGCCCGTGATCCTGTCCTCAATGTCCAGACCGTTGGGCGTCATGGTGAAGCGGCGGCTGTGCCGGGGGTGCCCAGGCAGGTGAGCGAAGCCGTCATGCTCGCCTTCCAGCCGGAAACCGTCCTGTCCGGCCTGCCATTCCGAGACGCGGACCCGGGGTCTGCGACCCACGCGGAAGCGACCGAAGAAATCGGCCTGATCGCCTCCCTCCAGCGCCAGCGTATTGTGGTTCGCGCAGGAACGGCTCGCCTGCCGGCGTGCGCCGGCCGTATATTCGAACACCCCCTGATCGACGATCAGCCTCTCGCCGCGCAGCGACAGTTCGAAGCTCAGCACGTCGCCATGGCCATGGGCCGGCAGCTCGTCCGGTCCGATCGGTCCGCAATCGGCAACGATATAGGCGCTTTCGCTTCGCGCGCCGAAATAGCCTGCCGCGGGGCAGGCGAACACGGCGCGCGGGACGGGGCAAAGGCCGCCGATCCGGGCATAGCCGTCGAGGCAGACCTCCGGCGCATAAGCCATGGTCAGGCCGGAATCGTTGAAATGGGCAGGCAGGCCGTCGGGGTGGGCGAGGTCGACGAGGGTCTGGGCCATGGCAGGCAGGCGCTCGTCGAGCTCTGCCGCAAGGGCGGCATCGATCGGCAGGCTGCGTATCTCGACCAGGTCGGCGAAGACCTGGGCATGATAGGAGGCGGAGCGTTCGAAATGGACGCCGTCGGACAGGATCTGCACGGGCAGCTCGGTGCGCAGCAGCTGGGCGCCGATCCGTCCCCAGCTTTCCGCTTCGGCTCCCGTGAAATAGGCCGACGCCCACAGCAGGGCCTTGGCGTTCTTGATCAGATGATTGCCGCCGATATCGGTTTCGACATAGTCGACCAGATAGCGCAGTTGTTCCGCGAGGCTGTCGGCGATCCGGGCTTCGGCTTCTTCCGGCAGGGCCTCCGCGTGGCGCGCCACGAACTGCATCCACACCACTACGCGCAGCGAGATGGTGTATGGGAACCAGATATCGCGCCAGAAGCCCTTGCGGTCGGGTCGGTTGTCCTCGATCCAGTGGAGGATCCAGTCGAGCCCCTCGGCGGCCGTCGCCTCCTCGAGAAACTCCATATAGTGGAGATGCATGCGCCAGAGCTGCGCAGCCACACCCGTATCCCGCGCCGACCAGTCGATGGGTGTTCCCACCGGTTCCTCATGATCGAGAAAGCGCAGCTTCAGCACCGCGTCGTCGCGATCGATCATCCCGATACGGGGTGCCAGTAC
>NZ_JAGMXV010000224.1 GCF_018006725.1 Rhizorhabdus sp. | reverse complement strand
CCAACTCGCTCGATGCCGACGCGACCCTCACCACCGCGCTGGGCGGGGGCTTCGCAATGATCTCGGCCGGCCATGCACGCGGCGACGGCTTCGTGCCGATCGTCGCGGGCGACCGGGGACCGATCGACCGCGCGGCGCGCTATCGGCAGAGCCGAGGATCGGCGCGCGCGGTCATCCCGGCTGGCGAGGACGTCGAGCTTCAGGCCAATGGCTCCTTCCTGCTCGACCAGCGCGATCGCGGTGTTCCCTTCACGGGCAATGCCAATCTGGCGGTGGATGCGTCGCTCCGCCTCGTCGGGCGTGGCCGCTGGGGCTGGGAAGCGGCCGCCTGGCTCCAGCACCGCGAATTTTCGAGCGGTTTCGCGAGCATCGGCGCGCGCCGAGCGACCGTCAGCCAGTCGCTCGACCAGTATAATGTTCCGGCCAATGGCATTGGCGGTCGCTTCGAGCTGCGGCCCTGGCTGGGAGAGGGACGGACGCTGCGGCTGGGCGGCGATCTGCGCCATGTCAGCGGCCGGACCGAGGAGGTGGTCGTCGCGACCAATGTCGGCCGCGTCGCAGGGGGTGAGCAAAGCATCTATGGGGGCTTTGCCGAACTGACGTTGCTGCCGGCGCCCGGCCTGACCTTGACCGCCAGCGGCCGGATCGATCGCTGGGAATTGCGCGATGGCCGGCGCACCGAGATCAACCGCAACAGCGGTGCGCTCGTAGCGGCGAACAGCCAGCGTTACACCGACCGCTCGGGCACCGAGACGACGGGCCGCGCGGGCATCGCCTGGAACCCGCCGGGACTGGCGGCGGTGCAGCTGCGCGGGGCGGCCTATAGCGGTTGGCGCCTGCCGACGCTCAACGAACTCTATCGCCCTTTCCGCGCGGGCAACGACAGCACCATCGCCAACCCGCTGCTCGATCCCGAGCGGGTGAAGGGGATCGAGGGCGCTCTGTCCTACGCGCCGTTGCCGGGGTGGCGCGCCTCGGTGACTTTGTTCTGGAACAGGCTCGACGACGCCATCTCCAACGTCACGGTCGCGCCGAACACCCGCCAGCGCCAGAATGTCGACGCGATCCGCAGCCGGGGCATCGAGATGGAGGCGATGGGCACGCTCGGCGAGTGGCGCCTGTCGGCCAGCTATTCGCACATCGATCCCAGCGTCAGGGCCAGTGGTGCTGCGGCGGCGCTGGCGGGGCTGCGCCCGGCGCAGACCCCGCGCGGTCAGGGCAGCGTACAGCTCGAATGGAACCGGCCCGGCACGGCGCGGGCTGCGGTCACCGCGCGCTATATCGGGCGCCAGTTCGAGGATGACCAGAACAGCCGGCGGCTGCGCGATGCGCTGACCTTCGATGCGGTCGCGTCGATGGTGCTCGGCGGCGGGCTGACCGCCGAGGTGCGGGCGGAAAATCTGGCGGACAGGCTGGTGGAAGCGACCGTGGGTGCCGACGGCACGATCGAGCGTGCGACCCCCAGGACGCTGTGGCTGGCGCTGCGCTACGTGCGCTGACCGGGATTGATGTCGCCGCACCGATGTGGTGCGATCGGTTCAGCCACAGAAGGACCTTCCCGAGATGATCATCGATACGGCCGATGCCCCGGTTGCCCGGCCGCCCTTCTGGCGCTCGCTCTACGCGCAGGTGCTGGCGGCGATCGTCCTTGGCGTCGCGCTGGGCTGGCTGGCGCCCGACATCGGCGAACAACTCAAGCCGCTGGGCGACGCCTTCATCAAGCTGGTGAAGATGATCATCGCGCCCGTGATCTTCCTGACGGTCGTCACGGGGATCGCCGGGCTCGGCCATCTCGGCGAGCTGGGCCGGGTGGCGGCCAAGGCCTTCGGCTATTTTCTGACCGTATCGACCCTGGCGCTGGTCGTCGGCCTGATCGTCGCCAACGTCGTCCAGCCCGGCAGCGGCCTGCACATCGCGCCCGCCGCGCTCGATGCGAGCCATGTCGCCGACTATGCCCAGAGAGCCCATGACCAGTCGCTGATCGGTTTCCTTATGGGAATCATTCCCGACACGCTGCTGTCGGCGATCGCCGAAGGCGAGATCCTGCAGGTGCTTTTCGTCGCAATCCTGTTCGGCATCGCGCTGTCGCTGGTCGGGCCCCGGGCCAGCCCCGTGCTCGATCTGCTCGAAACGCTGACGCTGGTGATCTTCCGGCTGGTCGCGATCCTGATGAAGGCCGCGCCGATCGGGGCCTTCGGCGCGATGGCTTTCACCATCGGCAAATTCGGCGTGGGCACGCTCGCCAATCTGGGCGGGCTGATCCTGTGCTTCTACCTGACCTCGGCGCTGTTCATCCTCGTCGTGCTGGGGCTTATCGCGCGGTTGTCGGGCTTCTCGATCCTGCGCCTGATCGCCTATCTGAAGGACGAGCTTCTGCTGGTGCTCGGCACGTCGAGTTCGGAAAGCGCGCTCCCCAATCTGATGACCAAGATGGAACGGGCGGGATGCGCCAAGCCGGTCGTCGGGCTGGTCGTCCCGACCGGCTATTCGTTCAATCTCGACGGCACCAACATCTACATGACGCTGGCCGCGCTGTTCATCGCGCAGGCCTGCGACATCCATCTGTCGCTCGGCGAGCAGATCAGCCTGCTGCTGGTCGCGATGATCTCGTCCAAAGGCGCGGCGGGGGTTACGGGCGCGGGCTTCGTCACGCTGGCGGCGACACTTTCGATAGTACCGTCGGTGCCGGTCGCGGGGATGGCGCTGATCCTCGGCATCGACCGGTTCATGTCCGAATGCCGCAGCCTGACCAACTTCATCGGCAATGCCGTAGCCACGGTGATCGTGGCGAGTTGGGAGGGCGCGCTCGATCGCGAGAAGCTGGCCGCAGCGCTCGGCGGGCGCGACGTCCGGCAAGGCTAAACAAACGGCCCGGCATCGGCTAAGTCCGTCGGGATGCCACTGACGATCCTCGGCTCGAAGCCGTTCTTCGACGACAAGAACCATGCCTTCTGGGTGCTCCAGTCGGCGGGCTGGACGGGTTATTTCGTCCTGCGCGCGCTCGGCGGGCTCGCCAATAATATGGGTCTGCTGTTCGTCGTACCCACCGCCCTGTCGACCGCCACCGGCTATTCGCTGACGCTGCTGATGGCGTCGGCCTATCGCCGGCTGATACGTCTGCGGCCGATCGTCACCTGGTCGGTCTCGATCCTGATCCTGGTGGTGGCATCGGCGACCTTTTCGTCGATCGAGACCTGGGCGCATGCGACCTTCTACCGTCCGCAGGAAATGCCCAAGGGCATCCAGTTCTTCGGCGCGATCCTGCTCGATCTCGCGCTGCTGGCGGCCTGGTCGGCGCTCTATTACGGCATCAATTTCTACCTGCTGCTCGAGGAACAGTCGGATCGGGTCGAGCGGCTGGAAAGCCAGGCGAGCTCGGCGCAGCTGGCGATGCTGCGCTATCAGCTCAACCCCCATTTCCTGTTCAACACGCTCAACTCGATCTCGACGCTGGTGCTGCTCAAGGAAACCCAGCGCGCCAATGCGATGCTGTCGCGGCTGTCGTCCTTCCTGCGCTACACGCTCGCCAACGAGCCCGAGGGCACCGTCAGCCTCACCCAGGAAGTCGAGACGCTGAAACTCTATCTCGACATCGAGAAGATGCGGTTCGAGGACCGGCTCCGCGCCAGTTTCGAGATCGACCCTGCCGCCGCCGAGGCGCGCCTGCCGTCGCTGCTGCTCCAGCCGCTCGTCGAGAATGCGATCAAATATGCGGTCACCCCGCTGGAGGAGGGCGCGGATATCAACGTGACCGCGCGACTCACCGGCATGGAACCCGAGCGCCGCCTGATCATTACGGTCACGGATACTGGCCCGGGGTTGACCGATGGAGTGACGCGTCCCACCTATTCGACAGGCGTCGGTCTGGCGAACATTCGCGACAGGCTGGCGCAGGCATATGGCACGGACCAAAGATTTGAGGTCCAGACTGACCGGGCGGAAGGGTTCGGGGTCGTTATCGACATCCCCTTCCACACCGCGAAACAGCGCAAGGACAATGCATGACGATCCGCACCGTTCTCGTCGACGACGAGCCCCTGGCCATTCAGGGCCTGAAGCTCCGGCTGGCGCCGCACGAGGATGTAGAAATCATCGAAACCTGCCTGAACGGACGCGAGGCGATCCGGGCGATCAAGACGCATAAACCCGATCTCGTCTTCCTCGACATCCAGATGCCCGGCTTCGACGGCTTTTCCGTGATCCAGGGGCTGATGGAGATCGAGCCTCCGCTGTTCGTCTTCGTCACCGCCTATGAGGATCATGCGATCCGCGCTTTTCAGGCGCAGGCGCTCGATTATCTGCTCAAGCCGGTCGACGAGCAGCGTCTGGCCGACACGCTCGATCGCGCGCGCCAGCGCCTCGTCGAGAAGAAAGGCGTCGAGGAGGTCGGGCGGCTCAAGGAAGTGCTGGCCGAGGTCGCCCCCGACGCGGTCGATACGCTGGGCGAAGGCGACGAGGCCCCCGCTTCGAACCGGTTCGAGAAGATGATCAACATCAAGGATCGCGGCAAGATCTTCCGCGTCGATGTGGATTCGATCGAGCGGATCGATGCCGCCGGCGACTATATGTGCATCTACACCGGCGACAACACGCTGATCCTGCGCGAGACGATGAAGGATCTGGAGAAGCGGCTGGATCCACGCCGCTTCCAGCGCGTCCACCGGTCGACGATCGTCAATCTCGATCTGGTGCGCGAAGTGAAGCCCCACACCAATGGCGAATGTTTCCTCGTGCTCGACAGCGGCGCGCAGGTGAAGGTCAGCCGTTCCTATCGCGAAGTCGTCGCCCGCTTCGTTCATTGACGACCTCCGCCCTGCGGCTGGAGGGTTGATCGCGAGGCCGGATGCTTTCATGCGGAAGCCGAAGGAGTTTCGCATGACCGTCAGACCCCGCCGCAGTGCCCTCTACATGCCCGCGTCGAACCAGCGCGCGATCGACAAGGCGCGTAGCCTGCCCTGCGACGTCGTCATCCTCGATCTGGAGGATGCGGTGGCGCCCGAGGCTAAGGAGGAGGCGCGTGCCAACGCGGTTCGCGCGGTCGAGGAAGGCGGTTTCGGCGAGCGTGAACTGGTGATCCGGGTCAATGCCCTGGGGACGCCGTGGGCGCAGGACGATCTTGCCGCCGCTGCCGCTGCGAGGCCCGATGCGATCCTGGCGCCGAAGGTCGGCGACGCTGAGACGGTCCATCGCTATCTTGCCGCGCTGGCCGATGCGCCGCCGACGACCGGCTTCTGGGCGATGATCGAAAGCTGTCGCGCGATCTTCCGGCTCGATGCAATTGCAGGTGCGATGGCGGTGCGCCCCGGTGCCTTCGTGCTCGGGACCAATGATCTCGCCAAGGAGATGGGCGCGCGCCTGACGGTCGAGCGCACCCCTTTTCTGGGGATGATGGCGATGGCCGTCGCCGCGGCGAAGGGCCATGGGCTGGCCGCGCTCGATGGCGTCTACAACGCGTTCGACGACGAGACGGGCCTGACGCGTCAGTGCGTCGAGGCGCGGGCTTATGGCTTCGACGGCAAGACCCTGATCCATCCGCGCCAGATCGATGCCGCCAACCGCGCCTTCAGCCCGGACGATGCCGAAATCGCCTGGGCGCGCGCTGCGATCGCGGCGTTCGACCTGCCCGAAAATGCGGGCAAGGGCGCGGTCCGAGTCGGTGGCGAGATGGTCGAGCGGCTGCATCTCGATCAGGCAAATGCCATACTGGCGCGGGCGTCGAAGGACTAAGCGCCATCTGTAAACTCGTGGCTTCCCCGTAGTTCCGCTTCTGCGCGTGATTCGCAGAACGGATAGGAGAAGACCCGAAGGGGGAAAGAAGACGCGGGCCTTACCCCTCTTGCCGCGCGCCGGTTCGCGCATGGCCATGGATCGCCGGACCAACGGTCTTTTGGCGTTGTTCGCGCTCGTCCTGCTCGGAACCCTCCTTCGTGCCGCCTATATCGCGCCGCCCTTCACGCTTTCAGATCTGATCCAGATCGTCCTGCTTTCGCTGCTCGGTTTCTCGGCCCTGGTCGGTGCGGCGTGGACCGCCCATGCACGGGCGGTCGTCTCGGTCGATATCGAACGGCGCGAACTCGCCGATGCGCTCGAACTCACGGCGGTCATGGTGGTCGACGATTGCGGGGTGATTCGGCACTGGTCGCGCGGTTGTGAGGAGTTGTACGGCTGGTCGGCGCACCATGCCGTCGGTGCGCGGCGGGTCGATCTGCTCTGCAGCCGGTCGCGACAGAGTCTCAAGGGCCTCTGGTCCAGCCTGTTGCGCGAAGGCCGGATGACCAATGAGATGGTCGAGTATCACCGCGATGGCCGGCAACTGATCGTCCACGACAATATCAAGCTGTTCGACCGGGGCGATGGCCGCCACGAGGCCGTGATCGCCGTGACCGACGTCACCGAGTGGCGCAATGCACAGGACGCGCTGCGGCTCAGCGAGGCGCGCCTTGCGACCGCCGTTTCGGTCCAGGGCATCTTCATCTATGAGATCGACCTGCCCTCCCGCCGCCCGATCTGGACCACGCCGGGGGAGATGTTCTTCGGTCGACCGCTCGAAGGGCTGGCGTCGCCCGGGCCGGTCGACGACCATGGTCCCGAGCACCATGCCCACATGCGCAAGGCGATCGAGGCGATCGAGGCGAGCGGGCATGATCGGGTCCATTTCGACTTTGAGTTCGACCATCCGCGTCGGGGCAAACGCCTCGCTGAAGGTTGGGCGCGGATCATCCGAGACCTCGACGGCCGTCCGCTGCGCCTGCTCGGCACCCATCTCGACGTTACCGAACGACGTGCGCGCGAGCGGGCGCTGCGCTCGGGCGAGGCTGAGCGCGAGGCGATCCTCGCGACCGTCCCCGACGCGATGTTCGTCTGCAACCAGCGCGGCGTCGTCCGCGTGTGCAGTGCGTCCGCCTGCCGCCTGCTCGGCTATCCGGAGGAGGAACTGGTCGGACGTCGGCTGGTCGACCTGATCGAGGACGATCGTGGCCGGTCGGCGATCCGGCGCGATCTGCGCGCGGCGCTGCATCGCGGGCTGGAGTCCGAATGGCCGCTGCCGATCAGTCTGCGGCGTGCCGATGGGGAGATTCTCCCGCTGTCCTTCGTGATCGGGCAGACCCGTATCGACGGGGCACGGCTGTTCGTGGTGTTCGGGCGCGACATGCGGCCGGCGATCGCGACCGAGGAACGCTTCCGGCGGATGAACAACGACCTGGCACAGGTGTCGCGTCTGGGCATGATGGGGGAGATGGCGGCGGTGCTGGCCCATGAACTCAGCCAGCCGCTGTCGGCCGTCGTCAACCCACATTCTCCAAGTAAGTCGCTGATTTCGCTGTCGTAATCGTGATATTTCGCATATAAATCATGGCGTTGACGGCTGCGAGGGGCGCGTTTCATGGATCACCTGGAGGGTGCGGGCTTGGCG
>NZ_JAGMXV010000223.1 GCF_018006725.1 Rhizorhabdus sp. | reverse complement strand
ATTCCATCTCGACCGATCCGGACCTGCAGCCCAATCGGATGGGAATCGATACGGGGGCCTATCGCAGCGGCATCCTGACGGCGTTGGGCCTGGAGGGAGATCGCCGCTGGCTGATCCAGGCCAGCGTCATCGACGGCGAAGTTCAAACGAAATTAAGCAGCTTCGGCTAAGCCCGACTCGAAATGGAGCCGTGCGCGCGAGCCTCGGCTTCCCGGATCGAGGAGATGCGCCGCATGCGGCGGGTACGTGGCAGGTCGGTAATGGCGATCGAAACGAGGAACGAGGCCGAGCCCCGGCGCGGCCAGTTTCTTCATGGCCTGTTTCCGAGCACCGACACGCATGATCAGCAGTCGATCGCCAACCGGGTGCGGATGACGGTCGATGCCCTGCCGGTGCTGCTGCTCGCGAACGTCGTTGTCGCGGGGGGACTTGCCTTCGTGCGGCGTCCGGATGTCGGCAGCGCGGCCTTCTGGGCGCTGATCCTGCCGCTTGTCCTCATCCTTCCGGCTGGCGCGGCCTTGGTGCTGTTCGGCCGGCGCAGGCGGGCCGGTCCGGGGCAGGGCGAACGCGGAGCGATCGGGTCGCCGGTGCGGATGCACGGTATCATCTCGCTGCTGGGGTTGCTTCAGGGGGCGGGCTGGTCGTTGTGGATGCTCGGCCTTCGAAGCGATGCCACCGATCCGCATTGGCCCGTCGCGATCGTGGCGCATGGCGCGTTGCTGATCATCACGACGCTGATATTCGCTCCCGTGCCGACGGCCGCGCTCGCGCTGTGGCTGACGCTGTCGATCGCGAGCGTGGGGCTGTTCGGGCAGTTTGCGGTGCTCGCCATGCTGCTTCCGTTGCTGGCGGTCGCGACGGTCGCACTGGGCGGCATATCGCAGCGCAGCTATCTCGCCTCGCGCCGCTGGCTGGTAAATGCGGCTGCCGCGCTCAAGGCCTCGCTGCTGCTCAGCGAGTTCGAGGAGAGCGGTCGGGGATGGTTCTGGGAAACCGACGATCGCGGCCTGATCAGCTACATTTCGCCGCAGATCGCGGTGGCGCTGGGCGTGCCGGTCGAGCAGTTGCTCGGAACTCCGATGACGGGACTCGTCCTGCACGAGACCGGAGAAGCGCGGGGCGGCACCGGCGATGGCGAACGGACGCTGGGTTTCCATTTGTCCACGCGCCTAGCCTTTTCCGAAATCGCCGTCCGCGCGGCGAGCGGCCATGACGTGCGCTGGTGGTCGCTGTCGGGGCGCCCCGCCTTCGACGAGTTCGGCACCTTTCTCGGCTTTCGCGGCAGCGGCACCGATCTGACCGAAATGCGCCGGTCGGAGGCCGAGGTTAAGCGGCTGGCCAGCTACGATTCGCTGACCGGGTTGCCCAATCGCATCCTGATGCGACGGACGCTCGACGAATCGATGCGCGATATCGCCGGGCGCCCGAAGCGTGCCGCGCTGTTCATGCTCGACCTCGACCGCTTCAAGATGGTCAACGACACGCTGGGTCATCCGGTGGGCGACAGCTTGCTGCGCCAGGTCGCCGAGCGCCTGCAGCGGATCGTTCACAACGACGGCCAGGTGGGACGTCTCGGGGGCGACGAGTTCAACGTCGTGCTGCCCGGCATCGTCGAAAAGAACCGGCTGGCCACGCTGGCGGCCGCGATCATTCAGGAAGTGTCGAAACCTTATCTGATCGAGGGATCGCACGTCACGATCGGGGCTTCGGTCGGCATCGCGATCGCGCCCGAGGATGGCGCCACGGCCGACGCGCTGGTGCGCAACGCCGATCTCGCTCTCTATGCGGCGAAGGCCGACGGCAAGGGCGTGCACCGCTTCTACGAGCCGGAAATGCATGCGAGCGCGAAGGACCGGCGCCTGCTCGAAATGGACCTGCGCAAGGTCATGAACGACAGCGGCCTCCACCTCGTCTATCAGCCGGTGGTCAACGCCGACAGCGAGGCGATCGTCTGCTTCGAGGCGCTGGTCCGCTGGAACCACCCGACGCGCGGGCCGATCTCACCCGCCGAGTTCATCCCTGTCGCCGAAGAGATCGGCCTGATCCCCCAGATCGGCGAATGGGTGTTGCGCACCGCCTGCATGGAAGCGGCCAACTGGCCCGATTCGGTCCGGATTGCGGTCAATATCTCGCCGATCCAGTTCGCCAACCCCTCGCTGCCGGGCATCGTCATGTCGGCGCTCGCCGCGTCGCAGCTGCCGCCGCACCGGCTCGAGCTGGAGATTACCGAGGGCGTTTTCCTCAACGACGATGCTGCTACCGACGCGATGTTCGCGCGGCTGAAGGCGATCGGAGTCCGCTTTGCGCTCGACGACTTCGGCACCGGCTATTCGTCGCTCGGCTATCTGAAGAAAGCGCCGTTCAACAAGATCAAGATCGACCAGAGTTTCGTCCGCGGCGCGGCGGTACCCGGCAATCGCAACGCGGCGATCATTCGGGCGATCGTGGCGCTGGCGGAAAGCCTGGAGATGGAAACCACCGCCGAGGGCGCGGAGACACCGGACGAGCTTGCGCTGATCCGGTCGCTCGGCTGCAGCCATATCCAAGGCTATATTTTCGGCAAGCCGATGCTGTCGGACGAGGCAAGGGCGCGTGTCGCGGGCTCGACCAAGCTGGCTATGCCGGGGTTGCTCGTCACGCGCGATCCGCGAGTCGCGGTGCTGCGGTCGGCCACCATCCATGGCGCATTCGGGCCGGCGCAGGGGCGTGTCCGCAACCTGTCGCGGTCCGGCGCGATGATCGAAAGCAGTACGGCCTTCCGGCCCGGCGATACGGTGGATCTGGATTTCGGCGAGGGTCGGCGGGTCTCGGCCGTGGTCCGCTGGTCAGACGAGGAGCGCTTCGGCGTCGCGTTCGACGAACCGATCGAGATCGAGCAGTTCAACGCGCAGCGGCAGCTGCGTGCCGCCGGATGATCGGGCGCAATTTATCTCTTGCTATTGATAGTCGTTCGCAATAATAAGGGGCATGCCGCTGGTTATGCCCTTGGTCAGCGGCGCACATGCCCCGAACATACCCCCTTGGGACATGCGAATGGGCGGGGTCCGCCTCTCCTGACCCCGCCCATTCTCCCTTTTTTCCAATAGCATAATCCCGCCGGCCAGCGGGGGCGGCCTCAGTGCATGAGCCCGGGGAAGAAGCCTTCATGCGCGGCCCGCAGATCAGACAGCGTGATGCCGACCAGAGTGTCGCCGCCGGTCACGCCGATCCGCCTTGCATTCACCCCGGCGGTCAGGGCCGCCGCGAGCAACGCATCCGAATTGGCGGTGGTCACGACATAGCGAGCCTGATCTTCGCCGAACGCGCGAACATGATCGAGTTCGTCGAGCTTGGCGCCGACATTGCCGGCCAGCGCCATTTCGGCGATCGCCACCAGCAGGCCGCCGTCCGACAGGTCGTGCACGGCGCTGACCTTGCCGCTGGCGATAAGTTCGCGGACGAAGTCGCCGTTGCGCTTTTCGAGTTCGAGATCGACCGGTGGAGGCGGGCCGTCTTCACGCCCGGCGACATAGCGCAACCATAGCGACTGGCCGAGATGGCTGCCGTCTTCGCCGATCAGGACGATATGCTCGCCTTCGGCCTTGAACGCGATCGTCGCCATCCTGTCGATGTCGGCCAGCAGGCCGATTCCGCCGATCGCCGGGGTCGGCAGGATGGCGCTGCCGCTGCCATCCTCGTTCTTGGTCTCGTTGTAGAGGCTGACATTGCCCGACACGATCGGGAAATCGAGCGCGCTGCAGGCCTTGGCCATGCCCTCGATCGCGCCGACGAACTGGCCCATGATCTCGGGGCGCTGCGGATTGCCGAAGTTCATGCAGTCGGTCGTGGCGAGCGGCTTGGCGCCCACTGCAGTGATGTTGCGCCAGCATTCCGCGATTGCCTGCGCACCGCCCTGAACGGGGTCGGCGAAGACGTAGCGCGGGGTGCAGTCGGTGCTGATCGCGATGCCCTTGGACGTCCCGTGGACGCGTACCACGGCGGCGTCTCCGCCGGGGCGCTGGACGGTGTCGGCGCCGACCATGTGGTCATATTGCTCCCAGATCCAGCGCCGGCTGGCGAGATCGGGCGACGCCATCAGCGTCATCAGATTTTCGGCCACGCTGCCCTTGGCCGGGACGGGGCCGAGCGGTGCGCGGGCCGGGGTGGGCACCCAGGGGCGATCATAGAGCGGGGCCTCGTCGGCGAGCGGACCGAGCGGGATGTCGCAGACCACTTCGCCGTCGAAACGCAGCACCATGCGGCCGGTCTCGGTGACGCGCCCGATGACGGCGAAATCGAGTTCCCACTTGCGGAAGATCGCTTCGGCCTCGGCTTCGCGGCCGGGCTTGAGCACCATGAGCATGCGTTCCTGCGACTCGGACAGCATCATTTCATAGGGCGTCATGCCGGTTTCGCGGCAGGGGACGGCATTCATATCGAGTTCGATGCCGACGCCACCCTTGGAGGCCATTTCGACCGACGAGGAGGTCAGGCCGGCCGCGCCCATGTCCTGGATCGCGACGATGACGTCTGTGGCCATGAGTTCGAGGCAGGCCTCAATGAGCAGCTTCTCGGTGAAGGGATCGCCGACCTGCACGGTCGGGCGCTTCTCCTCCGAATCCTCGGAGAAGTCAGCCGACGCCATGGTCGCGCCGTGGATGCCGTCGCGGCCCGTCTTCGAGCCGACATAGACGATCGGATTGCCGACGCCCGACGCGGCCGAATAGAAGATCTTGTCGGTATCGGCGACGCCGACCGTCATCGCGTTGACGAGGATGTTGCCGTCATAGGCGGGATGGAAATTGACCTCGCCACCCACAGTCGGCACGCCGACGCAATTGCCATAGCCGCCGATCCCGTGGACCACGCCCGAGATCAGGTGACGCATCTTGGGATGGTCGGGCCGGCCGAAGCGCAGCGCGTTCATATTTGCCACGGGCCGCGCGCCCATGGTGAAGACGTCGCGCAGGATACCGCCGACGCCGGTCGCCGCGCCCTGATAGGGCTCGATATAGCTCGGGTGGTTGTGGCTCTCCATCTTGAAGATGGCGGCCTGGCCATCCCCGATGTCGACCACGCCGGCATTTTCGCCGGGGCCGCAGATAACTTGCGGGCCTGTCGTCGGCAGCTTCTTCAGGTGAATGCGGCTCGACTTGTAGCTGCAATGTTCTGACCACATCACCGAGAAGATTCCGAGCTCGGTCAGGTTCGGCTCCCGACCCATCGCATGCAGGATGCGCTCATATTCTTCAGGGGACAGGCCGTGCTCGGCGACGATGGCGGGCGTGATCTCGGTCATGCGCCGCCGATAGCGTTTGAATCGGCTTGCGCCTAGACCCGTCGAAAGCGTCGAGGAAGGTTCCTTGTCGACCTTATGGAATAAATGGTCGACCAAGGCCGTAATCCCGCCATGACCCCCTGGACCGCCACCGATGTCGAACAGAGCCTGCCCCGGTTGCGCAGCTATGCCCGCGCGTTGACGCGCGACGCGGTGGCCGCCGACGATCTGGTGCAGGAGGCCTTGCTGCGCGCCTATGAACGGGCGGCCACTTTCCGGCCTGGAAATTCGCTACGTTCCTGGCTGCTATCGATCGTCCACAATCTCTTCATCGACCAGAAGCGGCGTGAAGCGAGCGAACAGCGCCGCAACGCCAGGGTCGCTGCGCTCGATCCCGGCATCGTCGTGCAAGGAGGCCAGGAACAGGCGGTGTGGCTCGCCGAGGTGGCTGCGCGTTTCGATGCTCTGCCCGACGAGCAGCGGGCGGTGGCCAGTCTGATCATCGTGCAGGGCGTCAGTTACCAGGAAGCGGCCGAAACGCTGGACGTGCCGGTTGGCACGGTCATGTCTCGACTCCATCGCGCGCGCGCCGCGCTGCGGGAGCCGCATCACGCCGGCAATGCCCGGCTGCATATCGTAGGAGGCAGGGATGCAGGAGCCTGAACCCGTTACCGACGACGAGATCGAGGCCTATCAGGACGGCGAGCTCGATCTGGATCGGCGCCTGGCCGTCGAGGTGCATCTGGCGCGCAACGCCGAGGCGGCAAGGCGCTTTTTCGAGGATCTGCGCCTGCGCTCTTCGCTGCGCCTGCTCGCTGCGCAGGCCGACGAGGCGCCACCGGCTATGCGTCGCACGGCGGCGATGCTCGCCGACCGGCTGAACCAGCGGCCGTCGCGGGGCTTTCGCCAATGGTTCGGACCGCGCGGCCTGTCAGGCCTCGCCGTGGCCGCCGCGCTCGTCGCGGTCGTGTTCCTGCCCGCGCGCTATGTCGTCGCCAGCCCGCCCGACTATGTCGGAGACGCGGTGGAAGCCTATCGCACGGCGCTGCTGCGTGAGCGCATGGCGTCCCAGATCGAGTCGCCCCGCATCGACGTCGCGGAAATCCGCCGGAGCACGAACATCTCCGTGCCTCGGCTGCCGGCCAAATGGGTGGTGACCGACGCACAGATTTTCCCGACGAAGAAAGGACCTGCGCTGCAGATCATGGTCAAGACGCCGACCGAGGGGACATTGTCGATCTTCGCCGTGCGTGCACCCAGCGATGCGCCGGCGGAGCCGGAGGCGGTGCGCCATGAAGGCGCCTCGGTCGCTTACTGGAGCGAGGGCGACATGTCTTACGCCGTTACCGGGGGCGATGCGCCCGAAGCTCTCGATACGATCGCCGAGGATCTAGCCGTCGAGAATCAGACCGAAGCCTGATCGTCGGAGAGACACGGCTATGAAGATTATTCCCGGCGAGTTCGCGCCGTGGTTCCAGGCGCCTGTGCCCGGTGGAATCAAGGAATTCCAGTTCTCGTCGCTTGGCGGGATGCACGTGCTGTTGCTGTTCGTGAAGAGCGCGGATTCGCTGCAGGCCCGGCAGGCGCTCGCTGACCTCCACAGGCGTCGCGCGATGCTCGACGACCGCCGCTTGTGTTTTTTCGGGATCACGCGCGATCCGCACGACGTCGACGCGGACCGGGCGGCGATAAATCTGCCGGGGATACGCTGGTTCACCGACTTCGACGGCGCGATCGCGCGAAGCTTCGGCGCAATCGACCTTGTTGACGAGTCTCGCCCGGTCTGGATGGCGATGGACCCGCTGATGCGGATCATGGGCCGTTCGGACGTTGCCAATGGCAGCGCGCTGCTCGATCGGATGGCCGAGGTGGTCGCCCGGCCGCGCGTCGAAATTCCCGCGCCCGTGCTGATCCTGCCCGATGTGTTCGATCGCGCCTTTTGCCGGCGTTTGATCGATGCCTATGAACAGTCGGGCGGAGAGCCCTCGGGCTTCATGCGCACCATCGACGGGAAGACGGTCGGTGTGTTCGACGAAAAGATCAAACGGAGGCGCGATCATCATGTCGAGGATCCCGCATTGCGCGAGCAGATCCAGCTTCGCCTGACCCGATTCCTGATTCCGATGGTAAAGCGCGCGCTGCAGTTCGAAGTGACCCGCGTGGAGCGGTATATGGT
>NZ_JAGMXV010000032.1 GCF_018006725.1 Rhizorhabdus sp. | reverse complement strand
AGCGCGGCGTCGACGACGAGAAGTTCCGCCTCGTCCTGCCGGATCGCCAGCGCGATCTGCTCGACCTGGCCCGAACCGAACAGCGTCGCCGGCTTCGGGTCGCGCAGGCGGAAGGCAAGCCTTCCGACCACGTCGATCCCGATCGCGGCGGCAAGTCCGGCGGCCTCGTCGAGGCGCGCTTCGGCCGTGCGCGGATTGTCGCCGGCACGCTCGGGCAGAGCCACGAGCGCTCGTGCGCCGCGGCTCAGCCCGTCGTCTTCGTCACGGTTGAAAACGCTCAATCGTCGTCCGAGCCGTCGATCTCGGCCAGGTTGAGCGGATGGGCCGGCTGGACCGTCGAGATCGCATGCTTGTAGACAAGCTGGCTCAGCCCGTCGCGACGCAGCAGCATGCAGAACAGGTCATAGGCGGCGATCTCACCCTGGAGCATCACGCCGTTGACCAGGAACATCGTCACCGGCTCGCGGGTCTTGCGGACCGCCGACAGGAAGACTTCCTGCAGCAGATGGGACTTTTTCTCTTCGAAGCCCTTGTCGATCTCGGTCATGTCGAGCGGATGCGCCGGCATCACGGTCGAGATCGCATGCTTGTAGATGAGCTGGGACTGGCCGTCGCGGCGGAGCAGGACGGAGAAATTGTCGAACCAGGTGATGATGCCCTGGAGTTTGACGCCCTTCACGAGGAACATCGTGACGGGGGTCTTGGTCTTACGGACCGAGTTGAGGAAGATATCCTGAAGATTATTGACCTTGTCGGCCATTGCCGGTCTCCGGTCTTGGCGGGTCATGGCCCGCTCGTGCGCCGTTGCATGGCGTCGTGCTGCGCCCGCCCTATGCGGGAACGAACGCAAGATAGACGAGCAAAGCCCCGCCGTCCATCTCGCACATGCAACAAAAATCGATCCGTGCGATGGACCGATGCTCCAGACCGGCGATCAGGGCTCCTGATCGTCCCGCGAATCCACCAGCCCCAATGTCTTCAGCTTGCGATGGAGAGCCGAGCGCTCCATGCCGATGAAGGCCGCCGTCTTCGAGATATTCCCGGAAAAGCGACGTATCTGCACGCGCAGATATTCACGCTCGAAGGTTTCACGCGCCTCGCGCAGCGGCGTCCCCATGATCGAGCGCGCCGCTTCGCCAGGGGCGAGCCGCGCCTGATCGCTCAGCACTTCGGCCGGCAGCATGTCGAGTTCGATCTCGCCGATCCGGTCGCCGGGCGCCAAGATCATCGTCCGCTCGACGATGTTGCGCAGCTGGCGAACATTGCCCGGCCAGTCATAGGTCTGCAGCGCGCCGACCGCATCGGGGGTCACGCTCGGCGTGGGCAGGCGGCGCTCCGATGCGAAGCGCGCAAGGAAATGCTCGACCAGCGCGGGAATGTCCTCGCGGCGCTCGGCGAGCGGCGGGATGTTCACGGGAACGACGTTGAGTCGATAATAGAGGTCTTCGCGGAAACGACCGCCGTCTATCTCCTCGGCCAGGTTGCGCGCCGTGGCCGAAACGACGCGGACGTCGACCTTGACGATGCGCTGACCACCGACGCGACTGAACGCCTGCTCGGTCAGCACCCGCAGGATCTTCGCCTGGGTGGTAAGCGGCATGTCCGCGATTTCATCGAGGAACAAAGTCCCGCCATGGGCCTGTTCGAGCAGGCCTGGCCGGATGAGCTCACCATTCTCCTCGACGCCGAACAGCTCTTCTTCGACGCGCTCCGGCTCCATCCGCGCTGCGCTGACCACGATGAAGGGCGCGTTGGCGCGGTTGCTCCAAAGGTGCAGAAGTCGGGCCGCGACCTCCTTGCCGACGCCAGCGGGGCCGCTGATCAATACGCGGCTGCCGGTGGCCGCCACCCGCTTCAGGGTTGCGCGAATGCCGTTGATCGCGCTGGAATTGCCGGTCAGTTCCTCTTCCTGGCCGATCTGCGCCTTGAGGGTCGCATTCTCGCGGCGCAGACGGTCGGTCTCGGTGGCACGACCGACCAGCAACAGCAATTGCTCGGCCTCGAAGGGCTTCTCGATGAAATCCGCAGCGCCGCGGCGGATCGCCGCCACCGCCGTATCGAGATTGCCGTGGCCCGAAATCATCAGCACCGGCAAGGTCGGGTCGCGCCGCTTGATCTCGTCGAGCAGGTCGAGCCCGTCCAGCCGCGACCCCTGTAGCCAAACGTCGAGCAGGACCAGCGAAGGCCGCCGGTCGTCGATCGCGGCCAGCGCCGCGTCGCTGTCGGCGGCCGTGCGCGCGGCATAGCCTTCATCCTCGAGGACGCCCGCGACCAGATCGCGGATATCGGCCTCGTCATCGACGATCAGGATTTCCAGTGCCATGCGTCAAGCAGTTCCACTTCTCTTGAGGGACGGGAATTTGTCGTCTTCGCCATCATGGCCGGCGCGGTCTTCGGAAACAGTGGCGATGGTCGCCAGCGCCTCCAGATCGAAGTCGAGATCGACGATGGTGCCGCCGCCGGGCCGGTCGCGCAGCGAAAGCGTGCCGAGATGATCCTCGACGATCTTGCGGACGATGGCGAGCCCGAGACCGGTGCCACGCTTTCGCGTTGTCATATAGGGTTCGGTCAGGCGATCCCGCTCGACCGGCAAGCCGGGGCCATTGTCCGCGAGCACGATCCTGAGCCGCCCTTCCCCTACGCGGATCGTCATCGCGATCACGCCCGGCGCATGCTGCGCGGGATTCTCCTCGATCGCCTCGACGGCATTCTTGACGAGATTGGTCAGCGCCTGGCCCAGCTGGCGGCGGTCGCA
Organism: Rhizorhabdus sp.; assembly: GCF_018006725.1. Lineage (GTDB taxonomy): Bacteria > Pseudomonadota > Alphaproteobacteria > Sphingomonadales > Sphingomonadaceae > Rhizorhabdus. The sequence continues at coordinate 29,056 of NZ_JAGMXV010000032.1, read as the reverse complement.
GACCATCGTCGGAGCAAGGTCTTCGCTGTCGAGGCTGAAGCTGATCGCCGGATGCGCGACCTCGTGCAGGAACATCGCCTGCCGCGCGATGTCGACGATTGCCTCTTCGCGAAACACAGGCTTGGGCATTCGGGCGAAGGACGAGAATTCGTCGACGATACGCCGCATGTCGCCGACCTGGCGGACGATCGTCGCGGTGAGCTGAGCGAACACGGCCGGATCGGAGCTGATCTCCTTGCCGTAACGCCGCTGGAGGCGTTCTGCTGCCAGCTGAATGGGGGTCAGGGGATTCTTGATTTCGTGGGCGATCCGGCGGGCGACGTCGGCCCAGGCGGCACGGCGCTGGTCAGCCAGGCGCTGGGTGATGTCGTCGAAGGTCAGCACGCTTGCCCCTTCCGCCGCGACCGATCGCACCGCGAGCGTTCTCGGTTCGCCCGCGATCACAGTCTGCACCACGACTTCGCGATTGCCGCTGTCGAGAACGCGATCGAGTTCGGCACTGATGTCGGCGAGCGGCCGGCCTTCGATTGGCTCCTGGAGATCGAGCATGGTCCGGCCCGAGGGGTTGACCAGAGTCACGTGGCGCTGGCTGTCAACCGAGATGATGCCTGCGGTGACGCCCGAGAGCACCGCCTCGATGAAGGCGCTGCGATCCTCCAACTGGCTGTTCGCAGCAACCAGCGCGCCGGTCTGCTCGCCCAGCTTGCGGGTCATGCGATTGAAGGCACTGCCGAGCGTCCCGACCTCGTCGGAACTGGGAGAAATATGGACCCGCGCCGTCAGATCGCCCGCCGCCACGCGCCGTGCTGCCGACACCAGCTCATTGACAGGGCGGACCAGCCGGTCGGCGACGCGCATCGCGACCCAGATGGCCACGCCGAGAATGGCGAGCGCCATGATCATCAGCAGGATGTTGAAGCGCAGTTGCAGGGCGCGGGCGCGATCGATCGTGGCAACATAGTCGCCAAGCGCCGAACGCGCGCGAACCGCCTGCGCCAGCACGTCGGGCGCTGCCTGGCGGGAGATGTAAAGATAGGTCCGACTCGCCCCATCGAGCAGGATCGTGCCTTCGATCCGGTCGCCTGCCTCTGCGGTGATGCGCGGTTGCCCGCCCTGCAGGAAAGGTATCGTCGCGGGTGGAAGCCGCTTGTCCAGGGCCCGCTTGTCGAGGTTGGCCAGCGCGATCAGCTGGGGGGTGCCCGAACTGTCGATGTTGATGATCGCCGCTTCGGAAAGACCGCGATAGGCGATCTGCCGGGCAAATTCGGTAGCAAAACGAGGATCGTCGATCGTCGTCGCCGACAGGAAATAGCGAAGGTCGCCCGACATCGCGGTGATGTCGCCCAGCAGACGCTCCTTGCTCTCGGTCACATAAGCCTGCGCGACCCGCTCCGAGCTTCGCAGCACGACCCGCGCCTTGTCGGAGAACCAGAATTGCGTGCCAAGCTGGAACAGCAGCGACGCGAACACCACGACGAGCAGGGTCGGAACGGTGGCGATCAGCGAGAAGAACGCCACCAGCCGGACGTGGAGGCGCCCCCTGCTGCCAAGCTCCGATTGCGACGCCCGATAGATGGCGACCCGCCGCGCGATCAGAACCATCAGGCTCATGAAGGCCAGCAGGTTCGCGCCGAGCAAAAGCGTAGCGAAGGTTGGGGAGATCGGCACCTGCGGCCGCCCGCTTGCCGCGATTACGCGATAGCTGGCGATCAGGATCAGCAGCGTCGCAATGGGCGTCGCGATCTCGATCAGCGGCATCAGGCGATGCAACCGCCAGGCCATGGCCAGCCGTCGTCGCATGCGTGTCAATGTCGGACCGGGGAACGCCATCGTTGCGGGGTTACCACAACAGCGTGGCTTCGGGAACACAGTGACGTCGCACGACGGCCACGCCATGTCGCGCGATCGCGCCGGCTCAGTCGGAGCGTTTTGCGGCCAGCGCGTCGATCCCCAGATCGGTGAGCTTCTTTCGCAACGTATTGCGGTTGATCCCCAACAGCCGCGCCGCGCGCAGCTGATTGCCTTTGACCGCCGCCAATGTGAGCCGCAGCAAAGGACGTTCCATTTCCGCCAGAACACGATCGTAAAGACCATCCGGCGGCAGATCTCTGCCGAAGCGGGAGAAGTAATTTGCCAGATGCTGCTCCACCGCATCGGCCAGACCTGCGGCGCTGGCCACGGGCGCAGGGGCAGCGGCGAAGTCCGTCGGCTGCTGCTGCTGCAACTGCTGCTCGACAAGGCTCGCGGTGATCACGTCCTCACGGCTGAGCACAGCGAGACGCCGCATCAGATTTTCGAGTTCGCGGACATTGCCCGGCCAGCCATGCTGCATCAGCCGCGCCACGGCGCCGGTATCGAGCGCCTTGCGTGGCAGGCCGTCCGCCGCCGCGCGATCGAGAAAGAAGCGCGCCAGTTCGCCGATATCCTCGCCACGCTGGCGCAGCGACGGGAGCCGGATCGGAACGACGTTGAGACGATAATAGAGGTCTTCGCGAAAGCCCCCGTCGGCGATCAGCCGTGGAAGATCCTTGTGAGTCGCGGCGATGATGCGAACGTCCGCCTTGATCGAGCGCGTACCGCCGACGGTCGTAAACTCGCCGGCCTGGAGCACGCGCAGCAGCCGCGTCTGCGCTTCCATCGGCATGTCCCCGATCTCGTCGAGGAAGAGCGTTCCCCCCTGCGCCTGTTCGAAGCGGCCCGCCGACCGGGCCTGCGCACCGGTGAAGGCCCCCCGTTCATGCCCGAACAGTTCGGATTCGATCAGTTCGCGGGGGATTGCGGCCATGTTGATCGCAACGAAGGGCGCTGCAGAGCGCGGGCCGAAATCATGGATGGCGCGGGCGACCAGTTCCTTGCCCGTGCCGGATTCCCCTAGCACCAGCACCGTCAGATCGTTCGCAACGACACGGGCAATGGTGCGATATACTTCCTGCATCGGCGGCGAACGGCCGATCAGGGGCAGATCCTCGCTGGCCTCGATGGCCGACGCTGCAGCACCACTCGCGGCGCGCGCGGCCAGTGCATCGGAAACCGCCCGGGTGAGCTCGCCGAGATCGAATGGCTTGGGAAGATAGTCGAACGCCCCCTGCTCGGTCGCGCGCAAGGCGGTGGTAAAGGTGTTCTGCGCCGAGAGGACGATGACCGGAAGTCCGGGATCCTTGGCGAGCATCTCCGGAATGACGTCGAGCCCATTGCCGTCGGGCAGCATGACGTCGGTCACGAGTACCTGCGGATCGAAACTCGCGAACAGGCGACGCTGGTCCGCCACCGAGGCGGCGGTCTCCACCACATGCCCTGCGCGCCGCAGCGCTTCGCGAACAACTGTGCGGATCGCCGCGTCGTCGTCCACCACCAGCACCCGACCGCCCACGCCACTCATGCCATGACCCTCGCCCTTGGAAGGAGAAGGCGGAATACCGTCTTCGGCGGAATCCCCTCCCGTGCATATTCGATGATACCGCCCTGATCGGCGACGAGTTTCTCCACCAGCGCGAGGCCCAGACCACTCCCGCTGCGTTTGGTCGTGACGAAGGGGTCGAACAGATGCCCCTCGATTTCTGGCGGAGCGCCCGGTCCCTCGTCGATAACGCACAATTCGATCGGCAGCGGCTGACGGGCATTCCCGTCGGCACGCCGCATCGACACGCCATGGCGATACGCAGTGGTGAGGATGATCGCCCCCGATGTCCCTTCCATCGCCTCGGCCGCATTCTTGAGCAGGTTTATCAGGATCTGGACGAGCGAATCCCGGTGGCCCAAAACTGCCGGCAGCGATGGATCGTAGATTTCGCGGATCTGGCGCCCCTTGGCAAAGCCCTGCAGCGCCACTTCGCGGGCGTGGCCGAGGATGGCGTGGATGTTCTGCGGCGTCATTTCCATCGGCCGCGTGTCGGTGAAGCCCTGCATCCGATCGATCAGCGCAGCCACCCGGTCGACTTCTTCGCGGATCAACCGGGTCAGTGCGCGCGACTCCTCGTCGCACGTCGTTTCCAGAAGCTGTGCGGCGCCGCGCACCGCCGATAACGGGTTCTTGATCTCATGCGCCAGCATGGCGGCAGCGGCCACGGCCGTGCGGGTCCCGCCCTCGCGATCGACCGATCGCGCACCGATGGCGCTGCGCGCGTGGGCATGGATCGAAACGGTCCGCCAACCCGCTCGCTCGGGCAGCGGCGCCACCATCAGGTCGACGCGCATGCGTCGACCGAGCGGAACGACAATTTCGAGATCATAGGCCGCAAAGGGCGCATCGCTCGGCATCGAGGTGAGCGGATGTCCGATCGCATCGATGACCGGCTTGGCGACGATCTGGTTCCGACTGAGGTTGAACAAGGATTCGCAGGCCGCGTTGAGATCTACGACGAGCCCGTCGGGATCGATTACCAGGACGGCCGTAGCCATCGCTGCCAGCGTCTCGGCCGGCGATGGCGCGTCGGCGGATACGCGCGGAGCCGCTCCGCGCTTCGCCAAGCGTATCAGGCCGCTGCGCGGGAGAGCCACGGCGCGTAGAACTCACCCAGCATCGCGATGACGCGCGCCGGATCGCCCTCCTGATTGACCTTGTTCCGGAACTCGGCCGAACCGGTCAGGCCCTTGGTGTACCAGCCGATGTGCTTGCGGGCCATATTGACCCCGACTTCCTTGCCGTAGAGTTCGAGCATCTCGTGATAATGGGCGAGGATGACATGATATTGCTCTTCGATCGTGGGGTCCGGCCTGCGCTCCCCCGTCTCGAAGAAATGCATCACCTGCGACAATAGCCAGGGGCGACCATAGGAACCGCGACCGATCATCAACCCGTCCGCGCCCGACAGTTCGATGGCAGTGATCGCGTCGTCGATCGAGCAGATATCGCCATTCACGATGACCGGGATCGAGACGGCCTCCTTGACCCGGCGCACGAAGGCCCAGTCGGCATTGCCCTTGTACATCTGGTTTCGCGTGCGGCCGTGGACCGTGATCATCTTCACGCCGACATCCTCGGCGATGCGGGCGATCTCGGGTGCGTTGAGGCTGTCGTGATCCCAGCCCATCCGCATCTTGAGCGTCACCGGCACGTCGACTGCGGCCACCGTCGCCTTGACGATCTCGACCGCGAGATCGGGCGTCCGCATCAAGGCCGACCCCGCATCGCCATTGACGACCTTGCGCACCGGGCAACCCATATTGATGTCGATGATGGCGGCGCCACGATCCTGGCTCAGCTTTGCTGCCTCCCCCATTTCTTTGGGGGTGCAGCCGACCAGTTGCATCGACACCGGCTCCTCCGACGGATCCCACAGCGCCTTCTGAAGCGACTGGCGGGTTTCGCGGATCGCGGCCTGGCTGGCGATCATCTCGGTGACGTTGAGTCCCGACCCATAGCCGCGCACGACCCGCCGGAAGGGCAGATCGCTAACGCCCGTCATAGGCGCGAGAATGACCGGGCTGTCGATCCGCACAGGACCGATATGGATGGGACGCAATGTGGGTGTCATGGCTACCATGTTGCCTAAAAAAGCAGCACTCCCCTAGACGCTTATGGTCTCTGGAGCAAGCTGGGCTCTCGGGGTAGCAGCCGAACGCTTTACGTTCCGCACGCTGCCCCCTAAAGCGCCGATCGATGAACGGCGCGCCCCGCATAGCTGCCCTGATCGTCGCCGCCGGACGCGGCGCGCGCAGCGGAGGCGACATGCCCAAGCAATATCGGGAAATAGCCGGAAAGCCGGTCCTGTGCCACGCGATCGACGCGCTGCGGGCTCACCCGCGCATCGACCTCGTCCAGGTTGTCATCGGTGAAGACCAGGAATCGCTCTATGCTGCAGCGATCGGCGGCAGATCGCTGCCTCCGCCCGTGACCGGCGGCGCGACACGACGCGACTCCGTGCTCGCCGGCCTTGCCGCCTGCGAGGCAGATATCGTCCTGATCCACGATGCCGCGCGCCCCTTCATTCCCGCTGCCGTGATCGACCGGCTGATCGCTGCGTTCGATGATCATGACGGGGCCGTCGCCGCGCTTCCCGTCGTCGACACGCTGGCGCGGGGCGACGGGCTGCTTGGCGACACGGTATCGCGTGAGGCGCTGTGGCGCATCCAGACACCGCAGGCCTTCCGGCGCGCCGACATCATCGCTGCGCATCGGGCCTGGCCGGTTGACCGCGAGGCGACCGACGATGCCCAGGTCGCGCGCGCGGCGGGGTATCGCATCGCCGTGATCGAGGGGGATCGCACCCTCGAGAAGCTAACCTACGCCGCCGATTTCGATGCTGCGACCAAGAGGGTCACCATGATCAGCCGATCCGCCTCTGGCTTCGATGTTCACGCCTTTGCCGAGGGAGATCGGGTCCATCTCGGCGGCATAGCCATCCCGCACAGCCACGGCCTTGCCGGGCACAGCGATGCCGACGTCGCCCTCCACGCCCTGACCGACGCGCTGCTCGGCACGATCGCCGCAGGCGACATCGGCAACCATTTTCCGCCGAGCGATCCACAATGGAAAGGCGCGGACTCGGAGATTTTTCTCGATCATGCCCGGTCGCTGGTGACCGGGGCTGGTGGGATCATCGACTTCGTCGATCTCACCATCATCTGCGAAGCCCCCAAAGTGGGACCGCACCGCGCTGCCATACAGGCGAACATCGCCCGCATCCTGGGCCTGTCCGAAGCGCAGGTGAGCGTGAAGGCAACCACGACCGAGCGCCTGGGATTCACCGGCCGTAAGGAAGGCATAGCCGCTCAGGCCATCGCTACGATAAGGATGGGCCAGGCCAGATGAACGGAACCGCCGCATGACCGACAAGATCGACAGCCTCCTTCCCCCGGAATTGCTCGCAGCAGCCCGTCGTGTGGTCGACGCGAACCGCGCTGCCGGGCGCCGTATCGCACTGGCCGAGAGCTGCACCGGCGGTCTGGTCGCGGCGGCGATCACCGAGATAGCCGGCTCGTCCGACGTGCTCGGATCGAGCTTCGTCACCTATTCCAACGAAGCCAAGGTGGCCATGCTCGACGTTCCGTTCGAGATGATCGAAACCTTCGGCGCCGTCTCGATCGCAGTCGCCTGGGCAATGGCGCGCGGCGCGCAGGAGCGCAGCGACGCCGACATCGCCGTGGCCATTACCGGAGTCGCGGGCCCCGGTGGCGGCAGCGACAGGAAGCCGGTGGGTACGGTGGTCTTCGGCCGCGCGATCAAAGGCGCCGATCCGGAGGATATCGCCGCCGACAAGCGGCATTTCGGCGATCTCGGACGCGGGGGCGTCCGGCTTCAGGCGGCGCTGTGTGCGCTCGAACTGCTGATGCCGGGAGCCTCGCTGGAAGGCACGCCATAAAGCTTGGCCGCCCGCTCCTCGAACGCGCCGATCATCATGCGCAGCGCACGATCGAACACCTGACCGGCAACCATCTCGAACAGGCGCGACTTGAACTCGAACTCGATCGAGAAGTCGACCAGGGTGCCGCCCTTCCCGTCCGGCGCAAAGGTCCAGTCGTTGCGCAGATATTTGAGCGGCCCGTCGAGATAGTCGACATGGATGCTTTCGGGGCGCTGCTTGGTGACCTTCGAGGTGAACTTTTCACGCAGCGCCTTGAACCCCACCATCAGGTCGGCGACCATCTCCGTTTCGCTGTCCGAGCGAACCCGGACGGCCGACACCCAGGGTAGAAACTGTCCGTAGGACGCAACGTCGGCCACCAGATCGAACATCTGTTCCGGCCGATAGGGTAGCGTCCGGACCTCATGGTGCCTCGGCATATCAGGCCGCCGGAACCGCCTTGCGCGCCAGTTCCGCGTTCCGGGCATCGCGCATCTTCGCGAAATCCTCACCGGCGTGATAGCTGGAGCGGGTCAGCGGCGTTGCCGCCACCAGCAGAAAGCCCTTGGCGCGGGCGATCGCCGCATAGGCGTCGAACGTCTTGGGCGTCACGAACTCCGCTACCTTGGCATGCTTGGGCGTCGGCTGCAGATACTGGCCCATCGTGATGAAATCGATGTCGGCCGAGCGCATGTCGTCCATCACCTGATGAACCTCCAGCCGCTCCTCACCAAGGCCGACCATGATCCCCGACTTGGTGAAGATCGTCGGATCGAGCCGCTTGACCGATTCCAGCAGGCGCAGCGACGCATAATAGCGGGCGCCAGGACGGATCGTCGGGTAGAGCCTCGGGACCGTCTCGAGATTATGGTTGTAGACGTCGGGCCGCGCGCCAACGATCATCTCGATTGCGGCATCCGCCTTGTTGCGGAAATCCGGGGTAAGGATCTCGATCGTGGTCGACGGGGTCGTGCGGCGCAGCGCCTCGATGACCTTGACGAAATGGCGCGCCCCGCCGTCGGGCAGATCGTCGCGGTCGACCGAGGTGACCACGATATGTTCGAGCCCCAGTTCGGCGGCGGCATCGGCGACATGCTGCGGCTCCAGCGGATCGACCGCGCGCGGCATGCCCGTCTTGACGTTGCAGAAGGCGCAGGCCCGGGTGCAGGTGTCGCCCAGAATCATCACAGTGGCGTGCTTCTTCGTCCAGCACTCGCCGATGTTCGGGCAGGCAGCCTCCTCGCACACCGTCGCCAAGTTGAGGCGGCGCATGAGGGATTTGGTGTCGGCAAAAGCCTTCCCCATCGGCGCTTTCACGCGGATCCAGTCCGGTTTGCGCTGCTTGACGACAGCTGGCGTGGGGGCGGAGGCAGGCAGAGGATCGCTCATGCCCGTTCAGATAGGCGATGAGTCGAACACTTGCCAGCCCCCATCACCGCGACTAGTCCAATGGCCATGACCGACTTTACCGGATTGATCGCAGGCTATCGCCGCTTCAAGAACAATGGCTGGACCCAGCAGCGGGAGCGCTGGAGCCAGCTGGCCGAGGGACAAAGCCCGAAGCTGATGGTCATTGCCTGTTCGGACAGCCGGGTCGACCCCACGATCATCTTCGACACCTCGCCCGGCGAGATCTTCGTCGTGCGCAATGTCGCCAACATGGTGCCGCCGTTCGAAACCTCGCCCGGTCATCATGGCGTGTCGGCGGCGCTGGAGTTCGCGGTGACCCAGCTCGAAGTGCCCGAAATCGTTGTCCTGGGCCATCAGAGTTGCGGCGGTTGTGCTGCTGCGCTCAGCCAGCGGTTCAGCGATGCGGAGCCGGGCAAGGGCGGGTTCATCTCGGACTGGGTTTCGCTGCTCGACGAGGCCCGCGAGCGGGTGCTGGAAAAGCATGGTGAAGGCGATGGCGCGCAGCGCGCGATGGAGTTCGAGGCGGTGAAGGTGTCGATCGCCAATTTGCGGACCTTCCCCTTCATTCCCACCCGCGAAAATGCGGGAACGCTGAAGATCCACGGCGCCTATTTCGCCGTGGCGGACGGTATCCTCCATCTGCTCGACGAGAATAGCGGAGAGTTCGCCCCCGCCTGACGGGCCGCAGGAACGGCTATGACGCCGATACGTTTAGCTCCTCAGCATATCGTAATGTTGAGGAGAGTTTTCATGTCCCTGCGTATCCTGCTTGCCACTGCTGCGTTGGCGGCCCTCGTTCCCGCAGTCGGCCATGCGCAACAGACCAGCACCGCCATCGCGGCGACCGCCGAGGTTCCCGAAACCCGGGCGCTCAACAATGGCGTTAACCAGGCGATCGTCGAGACCAAGACCGCCAACGCGGTCGCGATGGCGCAGGCCGATATCAACCAGCAGGAATATGAAGCCGACAAGGCCGCTTATGCCAAGGCGATGCGGCAATATCGCCGCGACGTGGTAGCGACCGATGTGACCTATATCCGCCAGCAGGATGCCTACGCCATGGCGATGCGCGACTGGCGGGCCCAGGTCGTGATGTGCAAGAAAGGCCATCAGCGCGCCTGCAACCTGCCGACGCCCGATCCGCGAAACTATATGTAATCCGGCGTTGTCCGGATGCAGAAAGGGCCGGCCCCATCGGGTCGGCCCTTTTCATGTTCAGCGGGTCAGCTTCTTGTAAGCACCCGAGCCCGGCCGATCGGCGGCGTCGCCGAGGCGGCGTCGCTTGTCTTCCTCGTAGCTCTCGAAATTGCCTTCGAACCACTCGACATGCCCATTGCCCTCGAATGCGAGGATGTGGGTCGCGAGACGATCGAGAAAGAAGCGGTCGTGGCTGATGACCACGGCGCAGCCGGCGAAATTCTCCAGCGCGTCTTCCAACGCGCGGAGCGTTTCGACGTCGAGGTCGTTGGTCGGTTCGTCGAGCAGCAGCACATTGCCGCCCTTGCGGAGCATCTTCGCCATGTGAACGCGGTTGCGTTCACCACCCGAAAGCTGGCCGACCTTCTTCTGCTGGTCGGGGCCCTTGAAGTTGAAGGCGCCGACATAGGCACGGGTCGACATTTCGAACTTGCCGACGGTCATGATGTCATGGCCTTCGGACACTTCCTCCCAGACATTCTTGTTGGGATCGAGCGCGTCGCGGCTCTGATCGACGAAGCCGAGCTTTACGGTCGGGCCGATGTCAATCGAGCCGGCGTCGGGCGTTTCCTGACCCGTGATAAGCCGGAACAGAGTGGTCTTGCCTGCGCCGTTCGGGCCGATGACGCCGACGATTCCGCCCGGCGGCAGCGTGAAGTCCAGCCCCTCGAACAGCTTCTTGTCGCCATAGGACTTGGTCAGGCCCTTTGCCTCGATCACCTTGCCACCGAGACGCTCGGGAGTCTGGATGACGATCTGGGCCTTGCCCGGCGCGCGGTTGTTCTGCTTCTCGACCAGTTCGTCGAACGCGCGGATACGCGCCTTGGACTTGGTCTGGCGCGCCTTCGGGCTCTGCCGGATCCACTCCAGCTCTTCCTTGATCGCCTTCTGGCGGCCGGCGTCCTCGCGCTCTTCCTGCTCCATCCGCTTCGCCTTGGCGTCGAGCCAGGACGAGTAGTTGCCTTCATAGGGAATGCCGCGGCCGCGATCCAGTTCGAGCACCCAGCCGACGACATTGTCGAGGAAGTAGCGGTCGTGGGTGACGAGGATGACGTTGCCCGGATAGTCGACCAAGTGCTGCTCCAGCCAGGCGACGCTTTCGGCGTCGAGGTGGTTGGTCGGTTCGTCGAGCAGCAGGATGTCCGGCTTTTCGAGCAGCAGTCGGCACAAAGCGACGCGGCGCTTCTCACCGCCTGAAAGGCCGGTGACCGGCAGATCGCCGGGCGGGCAGCGCAGCGCTTCCATCGCGATCTCGAGCTGGTTGTCGAGCGTCCAGCCGTCGACGGCGTCGATCTTCTCCTGGAGAACGCCCATTTCCTCCAGGAGCGCGTCGAAATCGGTGTCGTCCTTCGGATCGCCCATTTCGGCCGAGATCGCGTTGAAGCGGTCGATCATGTCCGCGACTTCGCGAACGCCATCCATAACGTTCTGCTTGACCGTCTTGTCCGGATCGAGCTGCGGTTCCTGCGGCAGATAACCGACGCTGACGCCCTCGGCAGCCCAGGCCTCGCCCGAATAATCGGTATCGATGCCCGCCATGACCTTCATCAGGGTCGACTTGCCCGCGCCGTTGACGCCGATGATCGCGATCTTCGTGCCCGGCAGAAACTGCAGGTGGATGTTATTGAACAGCGGCTTGTTGGCGCCGGGGAAGGTCTTGGTCAGACCCTTCATGACGAAACTATATTGCACGGCCATCGGTCGCGGACCTCGTTGGGCTGATCAGTCTGGAAAATGTCGGTCGCCCCTAACCGACGCAGGCCCGATTGGCAAATGCGGACCGGCTCGCTAGCCTCGGTCGCCATGAAGATTCTCCACGGCATCGCGCTGCTTTCCGCCATCGTTCCGTCCCTTCCCGCCTTCGCCCAGTCGCCAGCACCGGTCGAAGATGCCGCCACGTTACGCGATGCGGCCCTGTCCGATTCGCTGGCCTGGGACATCACAGAGCAGCTGACGACCGAGATCGGCCCGCGCCAGGCCGGCAGCGACGCCGAGGCGCGCGCCCGCGATTGGGCCGTCGCCCGGTTGAAGGCGCTCGGCTTCGCCAATGTGCGGGTCGAGACGTTCGAGGTCCCATGGTGGGAGCGCGGAACCGCCAAGGCGTCCGTGGTATCCCCCTACCCCCAGCCACTGATGCTCACCGCGCTCGGCAACAGCGCTGCGACGCCCGCAAAGGGCCTGACCGCCGAAGTGGTCGCCTTCGACAGCCTCGACGCGCTGCGCGCCGCAGCCCCGGCCTCGATCAAGGGGAAGATCGTCTTCGTGACCCACCGCATGGCCGCGACGCAGGACGGCTCCCATTACGGCGTGGTCGGCGCGATCCGCCGGAGCGGCCCCTCGGTCGCCTCGAAATTGGGTGCAGCCGCAATCCTGATCCGGTCGATCGGAACCGACAACCACCGTGCGCCTCACACCGGCTCGCAAAGCTGGGCCGACGGGGCCACGCCGATCCCGGCGCTTGCGCTCGCCAACCCCGACGCCGATCAGCTCGAGCGGATCCTCAAGAGGGGCAAGCGCGTGACGGTCTCACTGGAGGTGACCGCCAGGGCAGCAGGCAAGCGCCAGTCGGGCAATGTCATTGCCGAGGTTCCAGGCCGCGACCTCACTGCCGGCATCGTGCTGATCGGCGGGCATCTCGACAGCTGGGACGAGGGCACCGGCGCGATCGACGACGCCTCGGGCGTCGCTATTACCACCGCTGCAGCGAAGCGGATCATGGATGCCGGCCAGCCCCTGCGGACCATTCGTCTCGTCTGGTTCGGCTCGGAAGAAATCGGCCTGTTCGGCGGGGCCGCCTATCGCGAAGCGCACCGTGGCGAGAAGCATCACGTCATGGCCGAGTCCGACTTCGGCGCCGACCGTGTGTGGCGCTACCAGACGTCCGTCGCGCCGGAAGCGCTGCCGTCGATGAGGCGGCTGGGCGCGGCGCTCGCACCGCTCGGCATCGTCGCCGGGGGGAAGAATGGCGACGCTTCGGGTTCGGACATTTCGGAGATCCAGAAGCTCGGCATTCCCGTCATCGAACTCGGTCAGGACGGAACGCGCTATTTCGATCTGCACCACACCGCCGACGACACGCTGGACAAGGTCGACCCGGCCCAGCTGCGCCAGAATGTGGCGGCGTGGACCGCGATGCTGTCGGTCGTCGCCAATGATCCGGCTGATTACGGGCCCGTACCGCCCCGCTGAGCGACCGTCCAAAGGGAAAATTGTTGCGGCGGGGCAAAGGGCGGGAAACAATCGCTCCATAGCTCGGACCCTGCGATCGCGAAAAATGCGACGCACGCAGGAGAAAAACCATGTCCATGATCATTGCACTGGGGATGATGGCCTTGTCCCCTCCCGCCGCCGACGCCGCGCACCACCACGCCACGACGATCGAACATCGCGGCGTGCCCATGAATGTCAGCTACCGCGCTTCGGTCGACCTTGCGACCAAACCGATGGGCGTGACGCCCCCGACACGTGGCGGCACCGGTCGCTGTGCCTGGGTCGCGACAATCGCCGTCGAACGTCAGATGGCGTCCGGGGGAGCGACTGGCAACGGTCTGACCCGCGTCGTCTCCACCGACTATAAGATCAAGGGCAGCCGCGCCGGCAGCTGCATGACCAGCCGTAAGGCGATCGAACAGGAAGTCGCCGCGCGCGACGCCGAAATCCGCTCGCATGTCCTGGCCGTAGCCGAGCGTGACAAGAGCACGCTCTTGGCAGAGCTTGAAGCCGCTGCGCGCGTCAGCGCCGGCGCCAGCTGATATGGGCCGGGGTCGGATCCTGCTTCTCGGCGGACTGCTCGCCGGTAGCCTCGCTGCCAGCTGCTCGGCAGAAGGGCTCGATCCGACCCTCTCCCTATCGGCGTCGACGGACGAACGGAGGCGCGGACTGAGCTGGAGCGATGGCGATCCGAGCGTTACGGCGCGAGGAACGCTCAGCCCCCATGATGGATTCAGCCTGAGCGCAGCCGGAACCAGCCTTAGCCGCAGCGCCCGCCATGGCGGGGCGACCTTGCTGGTCGACGGCAGTCTCGGTTACCGCCGCAGCGTCGGCGCCGTCGATCTCGATGCGCAACTGACCTATCACGGTTTCACTGGCGCATCCGGGCTCGATTATATCGAAGTCGGCGGCGGTGCATCCACCCTGATCGGTCCGGTCCAGCTGGAGGGCTTCGTCCTCTACGCGCCGAAGCAGGACGCGATCGGCGGAGACAACCTCTATGTCGCCGGAGCAGCCTCGCTTGCGGTCGTCGGTACGCCGTTCAATCTGCGGGCGCAGTTAGGGCGGTCTAGCGGCAGCATCGATGATCCGGTCCGATCGCAGCGCCTTAGACCGCGCGGTCGCTATTGGGACGCTTCGCTCCGTCTGGATCATGTGCGTGGCCCGTTGCGCCTTTCACTCGGCTACAGCGACAGTTTCGGCTTCGCGCGCCCCGCCCTGCCCGGTCCGCTGGGCCGCGACATGGGCGCGCGGGTGGTAGCGTCGGTGGGATTCGATCTGGGCCGCTGAGCCCGCCGGATCATTGCGGTCCGGCGAGCAAATCCAGAGAACCTTCGCCGGCCCTCGTCTCGACCGCCGGCAATTCCTCGATATCCTTGTCGCCCGTCTCGATATTGAGGTCGCGAAACTTGCGCCCGGTGACGAGCACCCGCCCCTCGAAGCTGGCGACGAATTTATTGTAGTTCTCGACCGCGCTGTTGAGCCCGCCGCCGACGCGGCGCAGATGCTGGGCGGCCGTATAAAGGCGCTCATGCATCTCCTTGCCGAGCCGACCGATCGCGCGGGCCTCTTCCGCCATCTTCTCCTGCCGCCAGACACTGGCGATGGTGCGTGCCAGAGCGACCAGGTTAATCGGCGTGGCGATCAGGACGCGCCGCTGATGCGCCCAGTCCCATAGCTCGGGGTCCTGCTCCATCGCAGCCGACAGAAAATGCTCGCCCGGAATATACATCACGACATAATCTGCCGCCTCGCCGAAACGATCCCAATAGCTTTTCTGACCCAATTGGCTCGCATGGGTCCGCAGCGCCGCAGCATGGGCCTTGAGCGAGGCCGTGCGCGCAACCTCGTCGACCTGCTCGGCCGCGTCCATATAGGCGTTGAACGAGCATTTGGCGTCGATGATCAGCTTGCGCCCGCCCGGCAGCCGCACGACGACGTCGGGACGCAAGCGGCCATCCTCGGTATCGACCGAAACCTCGGTCGCGAAATCGGCATAGGGTGACAGGCCCGACTGTTCGAGGACGTTGCGCAACGACTGCTCACCCCAGCGGCCGCGCGCCTTGGGGCTGGCGCGCAGGGCATTGACCAGCTTCGCCGCCTCGTCGCGGACCTGTCCCTGCCCCACCCGCACCTGCTCGACCGCCTCACGCAGCCCGGCATAGCTGTCGACCCGTTCCTTTTCGACGCGCTGGAGCCCTTCCTCATAGCGCTTGAGGGTCGACTCGACCGGGTTGAGCAAAGCCTTGAGCTGCGCCTCGCTCTTCTCCCCCGCCTGATGAAAGCGCTGATCTGCGCGTTCCAGGAACTGCCGCTGGGCCTGATCGAGCAGGCGGCCGCCCACCTCGGCGAACTGCGCCGAAAGCTGTTCGCGGGCCTCCTTCAGCTGGGCGATCTGCGCCTCGAACGCCTCGGTCCTGGCTGCCTTCTCAGCAGAAAGCGCGGCGCACTCCCGCTCCGACCGCGCCAGCGCCTCGCGCGAAGCATCGAGCTCGCGCCGCAGGGTCGCCAGATCCCCTGCCTGACCGGCCGCCATCCGGCCGCGCACGATCCAGCCCAAGGCGAGACCGAGCAACAGGAACAGCGGAACGGCAATCAGCACGGCAGTCGACGACATGAAAAAACCCTCGGAACAGAAGGCGAACTTTGCAGCCGGGTCTCCGATAATGCAAGCGCAACTGCGCTCTTCCCATTGCCGCCGCAGGGGCTAATATCGTGCTGGGGATATAACGGGGGTCATTGCATGGCTGAACAAGGCCGGAAGGCGTCGCTTGGCGCGCGTATCGGGGCATTCTGGCCGACGGCGCGCAAGACGCTGCGACAGATCGGGACGACGCGCCTGATCGTGACGGCCATCTTCCTCGTGCTTGGCCTGATGTTTGCGCGCTACAGCTGGAACATCATGCTGGCCCGCGACGCCGAACGCGCATTGTACGATGTCCGCGCGCTGCTCGCCGCGCCGCATGTCGAAACCGACCAGCGCATCGTCATGGTGACCTTCAACGAGGAAACGCTGCGGCTGACCGGGCGGCGGTCCCCGCTCGACCGGGCGATGCTCGCCAACGCTCTCGTCCAGCTCGACAAGATGAAGCCCAAGGCGATCGGCATCGATATTTTGATCGACCAGCCGACCCCGGAGGACCAGATCCTGATCGACGGCTTCCGCACGATGAAGACGCCGACCTATCTCGGGCTTGCGACGAACAAGAGCAACCCGGCCTTCATGACCTATGACCAGGAGGTCTTCCTTCGCGACTTCCAGAAGCAGACGGCACCCGGCAATGTTCACTTCACCAGCATCCGGCTGGAGGCCGATCAGGATGGCGTGATGCGCAGCTGGCCCGGACAGCCTGCCGATCTGCCGCCGTTGATGGCCAACTCGCTGACCCAAGGCTATCCCGCATATCGCAGCCATCAGGGCTCGATCCGCTACCGGCTGCCGGTCAATTACGAGCGTCCGGTGTTCGACAAGCTGCCGGTCGAATTGATCGCCAACCCCGACTTGCTCGAAGCGTTCCGCCCGCAGATCGAGGGCCGCTACGTCCTGATTGGCGGCAACATCCCCGACGTCGACCAGTTCACCACGCCCGCTTCGCGCATGAAGGATCCGCAGACAGGCCGCGTTGGCGAGACGACGATCGGCCTCGAAATCCATGCCACACTGCTCGGTCAGATGCTCGACGGCTTCATGTTCAAGCCGATCCCGCAATGGGGCTTGTGGCTGATCGCAATCGGCGTGGTCCTGCTCGGAGCGCTGACGGCGATGGGCAATCTGCGCCTGTGGAAGCTGGCGTTGCTCCTGATCGTGCAGGCCGGCGCCGTCGTCGCCCTGCCCTTCTTCTGGCAGTTCCATGGCATCGACACGCAGGGTCTGCCGGTGTTCGGCTGGCTGCTCGGCTGGATCTTCTCCTTTTCGGCAGTCGGCACGGCAGCGCGCGGCATCGGTTCGGAGCAGCGCAACTTCGCCCAGTCGGCGCTCGGCAAATATCTTCCGGGCGATATCGCCAAGGATATCATGAAGAATCCCGAGCGGCTCCAACTGCACGGCGAGAAGCGTGAAATCTATGCGCTGTTCAGCGATCTGGAGGGTTTCACCAAGCTCAGCCACCAGATCGAGCCGGAAATGGTCGCCTTCCTGCTCAACAAATATCTCGACGTACTGTCGGAGACCGTCCTCCAGCATGGCGGCACGATCGACAAATTCGTCGGCGACGCGATCGTGGCCTTCTGGGGCGCGCCGATCAGCCGGCCCGACGACTGCGAGCGCGCGGTGCGCTGCGCGGTCGCCATGTACGAGGCGGGCGAGCAGTTCCGCCGCGAGGCGCCCGAGGGCGTCCCCCCGATCGGCGTAACCCGCGTCGGCGTTCATTTCGGCGAGGCGATCGTCGGCAATTTCGGGGGCGAGGGCCGCATCCAGTACACCGCACTGGGCGACTCGATGAACACCGCGTCGCGTCTAGAGGGCGCCAACAAATATCTCAAGACCAAGACGCTCGTCAGCGACACCGTCGTCGAACGCTCGACTCTGAAGACCTTCCGTCCCGTCGGCCGCATCACCGTGTCCGGCCGCTCCACCCCGATGGAGGTTTTCGAGCCGGTGCTCGATTATTCCGAAACGGCTGTGCAACAGTTCACAGACATCTTCCGTAGATTCGATACAGGGGATGAAAGTGCGCTGGCAGATTTCGAGGCGCTGGCCGAACAGAATCCCGAGGATAAGGCGCTCAGAAATCTGATAGAGCGTCTTCGTGAGGTAGGACCAGGAGGGTATAGTGCTCTGGACAAATAATCGCCGGTCGCAGGCTGCTGTTGCGGCAATCATGGGTGTGATGCTGGCGGGTACCGCCGCCGCCGCGCCTCTCGTCGTCCGTTCGTCGGGCCCCTCGGCCAAGGCCTATCCGGCCGGCAAGGCGCTCGCAGACAATGCGAAGCTCACCCTGAAGGCCGGCGACACGATCGTCCTGCTGGACGGCAAGGGCACGCGCACCCTGTCCGGCCCGGGCACGTTCAGCGCCAGCGCGTCGACCGTCGCAGCGGCAAGCACCGGCTCTACCCTCAACGCCCTCGTCTCGGGCGGCGGCGAGAAACGGGCCCGGATCGGAGCCGTGCGCAGCGCCAGCGGCATCGACAAGGGCGGCAAGGTGCCCAACCCCTGGTATGTCGACGTGACGCGCAGCTCCAACATGTGCATCGCTGATCCCGCGAACGTCACGCTGTGGCGTCCGGATGCCAGCAAGGCGACCACCCTCACCCTCACCGGTCCGGGCGGCAATACCACTGTCGATCTGGCGGCGGGTCAGGCGATGACAAGCTGGCCGGCGGCCGCCGCGATCAGCAATGGCAGCCAGTATAAGCTCAGCTGGGAGGGCGCGAAGGCGCCGACCAACGTCAAGTTCGTCGTCGTCCGCCCTGCCACCGCTGACATGACCGGCATCGCCCAGTCGTTGATCGAGGGCGGTTGCAAGGAACAGCTCGACCTCGTCATCGAAGCCGCGTCGGGCAACGCTTCACACGGCTGATCGCGGTCGGACGCTTTCGAAGAGGCCGGGGCGCTTTGCTCCGGCCTTTTTCGTGTCCGGCGCCCGGGATGCGCAGCAAGCCTGTGGATTGCGCTCCGGGGGATGCTTGATCTAGAGCCGCGCCAGACCTCCTGCTGGATTTGACATGACGCACCCCGCTCCGCTCGGCGCCCCCCTCTCCCTATTCGACAGCCTCAGCCGCTCGATGCGGGTGTTCGAGCCGATCGACCCGACGATGGTGCGGCTCTACAGCTGCGGACCCACGGTCTACAACTTCGCCCATCTCGGCAATCTGCGCGCCTATGTCTTCACCGACACGCTGCGCCGGACGCTCAACTGGAAGGGCTGGCCGGTCAACCACGTCATCAACATCACCGACGTGGGCCATCTGACATCGGACGCCGATGAAGGCGACGACAAGATGGAAGCAGCGGCGCGCAAGGCCGCCAAGACCATCTGGGAAGTCGCGGCCTTCTATACCGATGCCTTCAAGGCCGATCTCGCGGCGCTCAACATCACGTCGCCGACGATCTGGAGCGTCGCGACCGACCATATCCAGGACATGATCGACTTCGCCCGCGTGATCGAGCGCGGCGGCGCAACCTATGAATTGCCGAGCGGGCTCTATTTCGACACCTCGAAGGTCGCCGATTATGGCCGACTGGCCGGCAGCCGCGGACCGGAAACGGTGGGCCGGATCGCCGAGGTCGAGGGTAAGCGCAACGCTGCGGACTTCGCCTTATGGCGCCGCTCGACCGAGGGCGAACGACGCCAGATGGAATGGATGTCGCCCTGGGGACCGGGCGCACCCGGCTGGCATCTCGAATGCTCGGTGATGAGCATGAAATATCTCGGGCGGCAGTTCGACATCCACACCGGCGGCATCGATCATCGCGAGATTCACCATTGCAACGAGATCGCGCAGAACCAGGCCTTCACCTGCAGCGACGCCTCGGGCGCCAATTTCTGGATGCACAATAATTTCCTGGTCGACCGGGGCGGCAAGATGTCGAAGTCGAAAGGCGGCTTTGCGACGCTCGCCAGCGTCACGACCAAGGGCGTGCACCCCCTCGCCTATCGGCTGCTCTGCCTGTCGGCCCATTACCGTTCCGAACTCGAATTTTCGCCGGAGGCCTTGTCCGCAGCGCTGACACGGCTCGGCCGCCTGATCCTCGCTGCCGAGGCGCTCAGGGAGACGGCCGGAACGCCGGATTGGCTGCGCGTCGTCGAGGAGACCGGCGCGACCAAGGGTGCGCCCTTCGCCTATCAGCGCGCGACCGTGGAACAGGGCCTTGGCACCAAGGCGCTCGATCTGCTTGCCAGGTTCGACGAGGCCTTGTCCGCCGACCTGATGGTGCCGCAAGCCCTGCCGCTGCTCGAAACGGCCCTGACCGAGAAGAGCATCCCGGCAGAAGAGCGGCTACGCCTCGTCGCCAGCATGGACCTTGCCCTCGGTCTCGACCTGCTGCGTGCGCGCCGCATCGACCTGCGCATCAAGCCGGATGGTGCAACGATCGACGAAGAAGAGATCGAACGCCTTCTCGATCAGCGACAGTCGGCCCGCGCTGCCAAGGATTATGCGGAGTCCGACCGCTTGCGCGATCTGCTTGCCGAGCGCGGCGTAGTGGCGATGGACGGCGCTGGCGCGATGCGCTGGGACTGGCGGATCGAGCTGTAGAATTCCGTTGCGGAATCAAAAGCTCGGCTGGGTCAAAAAGAGCCTGTTCGACGTCGTGGAAATGCAATAGCAATTCCCCATTCTCTGGTCGCAGCAGGGGCGCGACACGCGAGAGGGGGCAGATTATGGCGACAAAGGCATCCGATCTCTTCATCCAATGCCTGGAAGAAGAGGGTTGTGAGTATATCTTCGGCGTACCCGGCGAAGAAAATCTCGACATGCTCGACAGCCTGTCCCGCTCGAAGAAGATCAAGCTGATCCTCACCCGTCACGAACAGGGTGCCGGCTTCATGGCGGCAACCTATGGCCGACACACCGGCAAGACCGGGGTCTGCATGGCGACGCTCGGGCCGGGTGCCACCAACTTCGTCACGGCGGCCGCCTATGCCCAGCTCGGCGGCATGCCGATCCTGATGGTGACCGGCCAGAAGCCGATCAAGAAGTCCAAGCAGGGGCGCTTCCAGATTCTCGAAGTCGTCGAGATGATGAAGCCGATCACCAAGTTCACCCACCAGCTCGCCTCGGCCGACAATATCCCGAGCCGCATTCGCGAGGCCTATCGCCTGGCTGAAGAGGAAAAGCCGGGCGCGACCCATATCGAGTTTCCCGAGGACATTGCCGACGAGCATACCGATTCCCGCCCGCTGAAGGCGTCGCTCGCGCGTCGCCCGGAGGCCGAAGACAAGGCGGTCCGTGCCGCGGTGAAGATGATCGAAGACGCCAAGTCGCCGATCCTCGTCATCGGTGCCGGCGGCAACCGCAAGCAGACCGGGCGAATGCTCCTCCAGTTCATCGAGAAGACCGGTATCCCCTTCGTCACCACCCAGCTCGGCAAGGGCGTGATCGACGAATGCAATCCGAAATTCCTCGGCTGCGCGGCGCTGTCGGCCGGCGACTTCGTCCACCGTTCGATCGAGCATGCCGATCTGATCATCAATGTCGGCCATGACGTTATCGAAAAGCCGCCCTTTTTCATGCAGAATGGCGGCACCCCGGTGATCCACGTCAGCTCGAAGACGGCCGAGGTCGACCCGGTCTATTTCCCGCAGGTCGAGGTGATCGGCGACATCGCCAACGCCATCTGGAAGATGCAGAAGGACATCGTGCCCTCGGGCCGCTGGAACTTCGATTTCATGCTCAAGGCTCGCAAGGCCGAGGTGGCGCACACCGAGTCGCTCGAAGGCGACACGCGCTTCCCGATCTTCCCGCCGCATCTGGTACGCGAAGTGCGCAAGGCGATGCCCGCCGACGGCATCATCTGCCTCGACAATGGCGTCTACAAGATCTGGTTCGCGCGCAACTATCCGGCGCGCCAGCAGAACACCGTGCTGCTCGACAATGCGCTCGCGACGATGGGCGCGGGCCTGCCGTCGGCGATGGCATCGGCGATGGTCTATCCCGACCGCAAGATCATGGCGATCTGTGGCGATGGCGGCTTCATGATGAACAGCCAGGAGATGGAAACCGCGGTCCGCCTCGGTCTGAACCTGACTGTGCTGATCCTGAACGACAGCAGCTATGGCATGATCCGCTGGAAGCAGGCGAATATGGGCTTCCAGGACTGGGGCCTGACCTACAACAATCCGGATTTCGTCAAATATGCCGAAGCCTATGGTGCCAAGGGCCACCGCGTCGAGAGCGCCGAGCATCTGACGCAGCTGCTCAAGGAATGCCTCGATACGCCGGGCGTCCACCTGATCGATTGCCCGGTCGATTATTCGGAGAACGACCAGATCCTGAACAAGGATATCAAGACGCTGAGCAAGCAGGTTTCCTGACGGCAAGCCTCGCTCTCGCCGCTGTCGACGGGCGGGGCGCCCCATGAAATTTACGGACGGATGACTGCGATGAAGCTCAAGGACACCTACCCCCTGTACCTCGCGAACGAGGCACAGAAGCCGAACACCGACCTGAAGGTGACCGACAAGTTCACCGGCGAGGTCGCGACACGGGTTGCGCTCGCCGATGCCAAGACGATCGACGCGGCGATCGGCTGGACGGTCAAGGCGGCCGAACCGATGGCGAAGATGGCCAGCTATGAGCGGCAGGCGGTGTTGCAGCACTGCGTCGATCGCTTCACCGAGCGAAAGGACGAACTGGCCTACGCCTTGTGCATCGAGGCCGGCAAGCCGATCAACGACTCGCGCGGCGAGGTCGGGCGCCTGATCGACACCTTCCGGATCGCGGCCGAGGAATCGGTCCGTATGACCGGCGAAGTGCAACCACTCGACATCAGCCCACGTGCCAAGGGCTATCAGGGGATCTGGAAGCGCGTGCCGATCGGCCCCTGCTCGTTCATATCGCCTTTCAACTTCCCGCTGAACCTGGCCGCGCACAAGGTCGCACCCGCCATCGCAGTCGGCTGCCCCTTCGTCATGAAGCCGGCGAGCCGCACGCCGCTTGGCGCGATCATCATGGGCGAAGTGCTGGCGGAGACCGATCTGCCCAAGGGCGCCTTCTCGATCCTGCCCGCCTCGCGCGACGGTGCCGACCTGTTCACGACCGACGATCGCCTGAAGCTGCTCTCCTTCACCGGCTCGCCCGATGTGGGCTGGGATCTGAAGGCGCGCGCCGGCAAGAAGAAGGTTGTTCTCGAACTGGGCGGCAATGCGGCCGTCGTGATCGATGCCGATGCGGATCTGGACGATGCGGTGGCGCGCGTGGTGTTCGGCGCCTTCTACCAGTCGGGCCAGTCGTGCATCGGCGTGCAGCGCATCCTGGTCCACGACGCGGTCTATGACGCGTTCAAGGACAAGCTGGTCGCCAAGACGAAGACGCTGATCGCCGGCAACCCGCACGACGAGAAGACTTTTGTCGGGCCGATGATCGACGTGAAGGAGGCAGAGCGCCTCGACAACTGGGTCCAGGAGGCAACCGCCAGGGGCGCGACGCTGCTCTGTGGCGGCGGCCGCGACGGAGCGATGCTGGAGGCGACCCTACTCGAGGGCGTGTCGCCGGATACCAAGCTCAACCGCGAGGAAGCCTTCGGTCCCGTCGCTTTCCTGATCCGCTTCAGCGAATGGAAGGAAGCGCTCGACATCGTCAACGACTCGAAGTTCGGGCTTCAGGCCGGCATCTTCACCCGTGACATCTTCAAGATCCTCGACGCCTGGGACGATCTCGATGTGGGCGGCGTCGTGGTCAATGACGTGCCGAGCTATCGCGTGGACAATATGCCTTATGGCGGGGTCAAGGATTCGGGCCTGGGCCGCGAGGGCATACGCTTCGCGATGGAGGACATGACCGAGATCCGGAACCTCGTCATCCGGCGGCGTCCGCACTGACAAGCGTTTGAATGATTGCACTTTGAGCGCGAAAGAGAGATACGTCACGGCATCGTGATCGCCCAGGGGCAAGTGGTGGCGTAACGAAGGGGCATCGGCAGGTAGGGAGCGCCGAATTGGGGGGTAAAGTCGCGAGCAGACTGTCCGTCGTCTGCGGACTGGTCGTGGCGGGTATACTCGCCGTAACGGCGCTTGCCTTCGGCATCAGCGGCGCAGCCGAACGCGCCGTTGCCGCCTCGGCGTCGCCCACCTCCGCCGCCATGCATATGGGAGTCGCATCCTGTTCAGGATCGACCTGCCATGGGCGCAGCGAACCCACCGGCAAGGTCGTCCGACAGGACGAAATCCTGATCTGGCAGGCGAGTTCGAGCAGCACGGGCGCGCACAGCCGCGCCTTCGCGGTCCTCGCCTCGCCCCGTGGTCAGGCGATCGCCGCGAAGATGGGCATCGGCCCTGCCACCTCTGCCGCCGAATGCCTCGGCTGTCATGCCGATCCGGCCCCCGCCGGCGCGCGCGGCCCCCGCTGGCAGGTCAGCGACGGCGTCGGCTGCGAAGGATGCCATGGCGCCTCGCAAAACTGGCTGGCGAGCCATTATGCGGTCGGCCAGACCCATGCCACCAATGTCTCCAAGGGCCTCTACCCGCTCGATCAACCCCGGGCGCGCGCCGAAAAATGCCTCGACTGCCACCTCGGCAGCGATCGGCCCGGCCAGTTCGTCTCGCACCGGATCATGGCGGCCGGCCATCCGCGCGTGTCGTTCGAAGTCGACCTCTTCTCAGCGCTTCAGCAGCATCATGACGAGGATGCCGACTATATCCGCCGCAAGCCGCGCATGGACAATATCCAGCTCTGGGCGGTCGGGCAGGCTTCTGCGGTGAGCCGGATCACCAGCCTGTTCGCCAATCCGCGCCTGGGCAGCGACGGCGTCTTCCCCGAAATCTACTTCTTCGACTGCCACAGCTGTCACCGGCAGATCGTAGATGGGCCGGCCGGTAAGGCGAACTGGGTCGCCAATCCCGGCCGTCCGATCCCATCGGGGATGCCGCCGTTCAACGACGAAAACATGATCATGCTGTCGGCGGCATCGAAGGTGCTGTCGCCGGGCGCAGCGGGTAAGTTCGACGCCGCTTCGCGCAGCTTCCATGCGGCGCTCGCCAGGGACCGCGCAAGCGCTGTGTCGGCGGCCCGCACGCTCGGCAGCGCGGCCTCAGCGCTGGCCGACAGCCTGTCGCGCAGCCCGGTAAGTTCGGCGCAGACCTTCGCGATCGTCGACGCCATTGCCGGCGACACCGTTGCGCCGCGCTTTACCGACTATGAGGGCTCCGCCCAGGCGGTCATGGCCCTCGACACGCTGCTCAACGGCCTCGTTCGGCAGGGCCATGTCAGCGAAGCCCGAGCCAAGTCCGCGCGCGGCGCGATCGACCGCGCCTATAAGGCTGTCGGCAACAGCAATAGCTACAAGCCTGCCGAATTCCGTTCGGCCCTCGGCCAGGCGGCGGCTGCGATCAGGGCGCTCAAATGATGTTTCGTTCGCGTTCGGTCGCCGCTCTCACCAGCCTCGCCTTCGTTCTCGCCTCGTGCGGAGGTGGCGGTAGTGGGGGAAGCACGCCTACCCCGACGCCGACGCCCACCCCTACGGAAAACCGCCTCTATGCTGCGCCGGTTCAGGAATCTCTGACGGCAGCCGATGTCCAGAAGGTTCTGGCCCAAGCGGTTGAGGAAGCCCTCGCCCGCAACAAGCCCTCGGTGATCGCCGTCACCGACAGAGTGGGCAATGTACTCGCCGTCTATCAGATGACCGGCGCGCCGACCGTGTTCATGGCCAAGACGACGCATCGCGTCGTGACGCCGACCGACGTCGAAGGTCTTGTCATAAACGGCTCGCCCGCTGCCAATCCCCTGGCCGCCGGCGCGATCGCCAAAGCGATCACCGGCGCCTATCTGTCCTCGTCGGGCAACGCCTTCTCGACCCGAACCGCGAGTTTCATCGTCCAGGAGCATTTCCCGCCAGGCAACAACCAGCTGGCCGCCGGTCCGCTGTTCGGCGTGCAGTTCAGCCAGCTTCCCTGTTCGGACTTCGCAAGCCGCTACAAGGCGGCGGGCGGCGCTGCCGCGTCGATCGGCCCGAAGCGGTCACCGCTGGGTCTGGCCGCCGACCCGGGCGGCTTCCCGCTCTACAAGAATGGCGTCGTGGTGGGCGGTATCGGCGTGATGTCCGACGGGCTCTATGGCTATGACCCCAATGTCGACGATATCGACACCGATGACGATGAGTATATTGCGACGGCAGGCACCATCGGCTTCGAGGCGCCAGAGGCCATTCGCGCCAACAATATCCAGGCGGTGGTACAGCTTCGCTACAGCGATGCCTCGACTCCCAACCTCAGGTCGAACCCCAGCACGGCGCGCGCCTTCTCCGCCTTCGCCGGGACCGCGACAGGGTCGCTCATATCCATCCCCGGCTATTATGCGCAGGGCACCACTCCGACGGTGCTGGCCGGCGTGGCCTATGGGTCCGAAGCGTCGGGCTATCGTCCGGCTACGGCATCCGAGCGGAGCGCCGGCTCCACGCTAGACAATGTCGACGCCTATATCCTGACCGACGGATCGGGCAGCAACCGCTATCCCATAAGAGGCGGGACCGATGCTGCGGAAGTGTCGAGCCCGCTGACGGCGGCCGAGGTCAAGGCGGTTCTCGAGGAAGCCTTCAAGGTGATGAGCCGCGCCCGCGCGCAGATCCGCAAGCCTCTCGACAGCCGCGCGCAGGTCACAATCTCCCTCGTCGACACGCGCGGTACGATATTGGCGATGGCACGATCGCCAGACGCCCCGGTATTCGGCACCGATGTTTCGCTGCAGAAAGCGCGCACCGCCGCCTTCTTCTCCGGCTCGCACGCGGCCCCCGATCTGCTCGGCAATCCCAGCACCGACGTTCAGTCCTTCGTCCAGAAGGTACGGACCTTCCTGAACGATCCGCAGGCCCTGACCGGCAAGAACGCCTTTGCCGATCGTTCGGGCGGCAATCTGTCGCGTCCCTTCTTTCCGGACGGCGAAGTCGATCGACCCAATGGTCCGCTCTCGCGCCCTCTGAACCAGTGGAGCCCGTTCTCGACCGGCCTACAGAGCGCACTGATCTTCACCAATCTGGCGCAGCATCTCGGCTTCGTGCTCGGCGCTTCGCCAGACGATACGCGGCAGCGTTGCACCTTCGCACCCGATGTCCCCGGAACGGCGCAGAACCGCCTCCAGAACGGCATTCAGATCTTCCCCGGTTCGGTTCCCATCTATCGCGGCAACACGCTGGTCGGCGCGATCGGGGTGTCGGGTGACGGTATCGACCAGGACGACATGATCTCCTTCCTGGGGCTCCACAATGGCGGCGCGCGCATCGGCACGATCGGCAACGCGCCCAAGGACATCCGGGCGGACCAGATCGTCGTGGCGATCGGGGCCGGCGTGCGGCTGCGCTATGTGAACTGTCCGTTCGCGCCGTTCCTCGATACGTCCGATCAGGACGTCTGCGGCGGCAAGTGATGGCAGCAGCACTCTCCACCCTGCTCTTGCAAGCGGCTGCGCTGGCCTCCGCCGCCCCCGAAAGCGGCGGTACGATGCCGGCTGCTCCAGCCAGCGAGGGCATGACCGAGGGGCCTGCTGACGACAGCCTGCTCGCCACGCCTTCTGTCGTTGCACCGGGAACGCCGGGCGCCTCTGCCGGCGAGCCGATGATCGACGGCCGCCGCCGGCCGGGCTATGTCGAAACGCTGCCGCCTGCAGTGAAGCAGGACAATGTCGGCGCCGTGGCGGCCCCGCCCCCCGAGGCGTTTCCGATCGATCAGTTCCCGGTCCCCGACCGCTGGCGTCTGGTGAAGGCCCTATGCCCGGACAAGAATTTCGTCGGGCTGCAGGCGACCTGCCACTCGCCCTTCGATCCCTATCATCAGAATGGCCTGAAGGGCGATCGCCCCGTCCAGATCGACAAGAAGCCCTTTTTTCTGCCGATCACCGGCGACGACTGGTTCTTCGGCCTCAACGGCGTGTCCGACACGGTCGTCGAGCCGCGTTCCTTCCCGACGCCCGTGGCGGACCAGACAAGTTCCTATCCCGGTGCGATCGATACATTCGGGCGGCAGAAAAGCCTTGTCCTGGCGCAGACATTCATCCTGGGCGCAGGCCTGACCAAGGGGTCGACCGCCTATAAGCCGCCGGACATCGAATATCGCATCGCGCTCGCCTATCAGGTCAATTACGTCAACGTCGAGGAACGCCGCGTCCTCCACGTCGAATCCTCTCGCCCGTCGCACCGCACCGACAGTTTCCTCGGGTTGCAGGAATTGTTCGTCGACAAGCATCTGGGCAACCGGTCGGACCGCTTCGACTTCGACTCGCTGCGCATCGGCATCCAGCCGTTCAATTTCGATTTCCGGGGTTTCCTGTTCCAGGACAACCAGTTGGGGGTCCGCCTGTTCGGCAACCGCGACAATAATCGCTACCAGTATAATGTCGCGCTGCTGTGGCGGCTCGAGAAGGACACGAACAGTGGCCTGAACGACATCACCCGGCGCCCTCGGAAGGATTATGTCTTCCACGGCAATCTGTTCGTACAGGATTTCCCCATCCCGGGCCTGACATCGCTCGCGTCGTTCACTGCGAACTGGAATCGCGACCGTCGGCGCGTGACCGACCATAACGGTTTTCCGACCCGCCCCGCCCTGCTCGGCGACCAGCGTCCCCGCGACTATGACGTCTATTATGTCGGCTACAGCCTCGACGGCCGCGTAAAGCGCTTCAACCTGTCGAGCAGCGTCTATGGCGCTTTCGGCAAGGACCGGAACAGCTTTTTCACCTCGCGCCCGGCCAAGATCCGCTCGCTCTTCGCCGCGGCCGAACTCAGCTACGATCTCGACTGGATCCGGATCCGCGGCTCGGGCCTCTACACCTCGGGCGATGGCGATCCGAAGGACAACACCGAGAACGGCTTCTCGGCGATCTTCGAAAATCCGATCTTCGCGGGTGCCGATACCAGCTACTGGATCCGGCAGGCCGTCCCCTTCGCCGGCGGCGGCGTCAACGTGTCGATCTCGCCGCGCAACGGCATCATCAATGACCTGCGCACGACCAAGGAAGAAGGCCAGTCCAACTTCAACAATCCGGGCACGATGCTGCTCGGCGTCGGCGCGGACTTCGATCTCGCGCCGCAGCTGCGCCTGTCGGCCAATCTCAACCGCCTGTGGTTCGAGAACACCGCCACGCTGCGTGAGCTGCGCAATGAAGGCAGCATTCCGAAGTCGATCGGTTGGGACCTGTCGGGTGCGCTGATCTGGCGTCCCTCGATGATCCAGAACGTAGTTTTCCGCCTGTCCGGCGCGGTGCTCAACCCGTCCAAGGGATTTGCCGATCTGTTTACCAATTCACGCGGAGACAACCGATATTATTCGGTGCTGTTCAACGCGATCCTGACCTACTGAGGGCGTACA
>NZ_JAGMXV010000031.1 GCF_018006725.1 Rhizorhabdus sp. | reverse complement strand
GTTCGGGAGAGCTTCATCGAAGTCGGCGCGAATACGCTCGTATCCCCTTTGTCCCATCATCCAGGCGTATGCGCCGGCAATGCGAGCATAGTCTTCGCACAAGGCCGGTATCCTCTGTAAAGCTGGACCTGTGCGGGTCTTGAGCGCCATGTTGATCCGGACCCAGGAATCATAAACTGGCATGGCCGGATCGATCGTCGCGAGCAGCTTGGACGCGAACGAGGCTTCTACCCGGCCGGTGAGATCATGGAGAACGGTCAATACGTGCTGGAAGCTCTGCTCTCCGGCCGTCTTTTGAGTTTCAAACAGATCGTAAAACGCCTTCCGCCATGGAGCACCGCGTCTGACCATGTAGAGCCCGTTGAAAGTACGCTGAAAGTGAGCGTCGGTTCGGACATCGCATCGCCCGACCCGCTCCATTAGATATTGATAGCGGTCCATATCCGAGCGACGCGCCTGCAGGCGCGTAAGAATCGATGGCAGGCTGCTTGCGAGCAAGTCGAAGAGACCGGCCTCTGCCGCATTTACCATCGCCGCACTCGCCATCGACAGGGTCACACCGTTTCACTTCGCATCTTCGGTCGCTAGTCGTCGAGCAAAATGGGCGAGCGCGAATTGTCGGGCAGCCACGAGGAGGATCGGAAAGGTCAGGATATAGTAGGTCCGCCCCGCTCGCGTCCGAAGCGCCAACTAACCCCGTCCGACCGCATCAACCCGCTGACCTTGCTGCCGAGCTGCCGTTCGAGCACGGGCCGCCAAGGCACGAGCGTGAATTCCCGCGACTGTTCGACGAGCGCAAACCGGCCGCCGGCGAGATCGACCCGCCGGGTCAGCCGCCCCTCGACGAGGACGCCGGTCCGCGCCTCGACGAACGACTTGCCGAGCTCGGCGGCGAGCTGCTCGCCGGCGCCGATCAGCTCACGACGCTGAAGCAGCAAGAGCGCGTTGGCGCGAAGACGAACCGTTCCCCCGTCCGCATCGGCGAGCTGCTGCTCGACCAGCCACTGCCGGCGCGCGTCGAGCGCCAACCGCGCCTCGCGTCCGAAACCAGCATCGCGCATCGGCAGCGGTGCCGCCGCGCCGATCTCCCGATCGAGCCACGTCGCGGCATCTGCCGTTTCCAGCCGGGCGAGCGGTAGCGAGGACAGGGTCTCGATCTCGACCGGTCGATCGCGAACATTTCGCGCTTCATAGGCGGCAGCCCGGTCGAGATGATCCGCCGCGATCGGCCAAGTCCCGTCAACGTCGCGCTCGACGCCGACGCCCGCGCGCCGCATCGCCTCCAGGCGGCGGACATGGGTCTCGGCGAAGGTCTGGGTCGCGCTGGCATCATGGCGGAGGTGCCCGTCCACGGAATAGCGGCCGCCACTGGCGGTAGCGACTTCGACCACCGTCCGGTCGGCCTCGCGAACACCGCCGCTCCGCGGCGCGGCGCGGACGATCGATCCCTCGGGCGTGGCCTCGACCTGATCGCCGCGCCCGATGTCGAGGTAATGGACGCGGCCATCGACACCGTCGACGATCAGATAGTGGCGGTCGCGATGCTCGTCCGAGAAGCCGCGATGGACGACCCGCCCGACGATTGGCTGATCGAGTTGGTCGTGGATGCGCCGGTCGACGCCGGCGCGATCGAGTTTCCGTGTGGTCAGCTCGCGCTGCATCGTCCTGATGATGTCACCGCGCTCGCCCATCCGGCGCAACGTGTCTTCGATGCCGTCGTCGAGACGCCACCGCCCGTGCCCAAGATCCTCGGCAAGCCCCATCGCGCCAAGCTTGCGCAAGCGGCCCGCCGTGACGGACTGCCGAAACGGGTCGCTGCTGGCCGCAGTAACCACGCGCTCGGCGTCCATGCGACGGAGTAGACGACGGTCGATCGCGGTCAGCCGCTCCTGCTCAACATCGTGGCGCAGCCTTTCCTGGATTTCGCGGTCAGTCCGCGGCCCCAGGTCGAGCGTCGCCAGTTCGGCCGCGCGCTCGCGGAAACCGTGCGAGATATATTCGCGGGCAATGATCAGATTCTCGCCGTGATCGTCGACGCCGCGCAGCATGATGTGGGTGTGGGGCTGGTCGGTATTGAAATGATCGACCGCGACCCAATCGAGCTTCGTGCCGAGATCATGCTCGGCCTGGGTCATCAGCCGGCGGACATAGGGCTTGAGGTCGGTATACTCCGCGCCGTCCTCGGCCGACACGATGAAGCGGAACTGGTGCCGGTCGCCGTCGCAGCGCTCGAGGAACGCCTTGCCGTCGGCCTGATCGACCTCCGGCCCGTAGAGTTCACCCGGCGCGCCGTCTCGCGTCACCCCGTCGCGCTGGATGTAGCGCAGATGCGCGCGGGCACCGGGCAGACCCTTCGCGCCCAGCCGCACCAACCGGGTCTTCACGATCGCGCGACGGGCGCGCAGGCCGGCAAAGCGATCGCGGCTGGACAGCAGCCTGCCGATGCTCGCGCCGCGACCGATCCGGCTGCCGTCGAAGCGACGGCGCACGATGCCTGTCTTGGTCCCGGCGAGCCGTGCGGCGACGACGATGCGGCTCCCGTAGCGCAGCCCCTTCTTGCCGTCCTTGCCCTTGGTGCGGCCGAGCTTGGGCGTGAACTCTTCATCATCCATGGCGAGTCTCGCGATTTCGGAAGAAAAGTGCCGGTTTTCGGAAGTTTTCTTCCGAGGAGTCTCGCGACGCCACTGCCATGTCTCGCGAAAAAACGATGTGCAGACAAACACTTGAGCAGTGTCGCGAGACACTGCCTTTATCTTGTTTTCCCTTCTTCCCTTCCTCCTCACCCTTCCGGCTCAAAAAAGGGGGAGAAGCAGCGCCAGTCCGACGCCGCCTCTCCCCGTCGAGCAATGCGCGATCAGTGCGCATCGACCATCGCTTCGTGTGCCGATCTGCGGGACCGACAGAAGCGCTTTCCCATCGTCCCGTGCGCCATCCCGTCGCCATCCACGAGCATCACGCTCGCGAACCAGCGACCGTCCAGCCGCCCGCAGATCGCTATCCGATCGAGCTCCAGATCATCGTCGTCGATGCTCTCGTAGGACCCGAGCCAGCGCTCCTCGATCCGCGCATCCCAGAGAAAATCCGTCTCTTCTGCTTCGAGAAAGCGATGTGCCAGGGCCTCCCCGGCACCGCGTCCAAATTCGATTTCCAAGCCCGCCATCAGCATCGCCATCACGCGATCCGACGCCGTTCCGATGCTCTGACACATGCCCATGATGACCTCCAACGCTTGCGTCCTCACCATCGAGAACGGCGTCTGAGGGACGGGTGGCGGAGCGGCTGTCAGGGCCGCGGAGCGAAGCGCAGCGCCGCGAAGCGGACGTGGGGGGAACCGATTTGCGCAGCAAATTGGGGGGCACCCGCGGGCCTTGATAGCCGCTTCGCCAGCCGTCATGCTGGGTCTATCGAGACGAGCCTCCAACCTCTCGGTCGTGCGCAACCTCACCTCATTGACCATCACGCCGCACCGCGAAAAGTGTCGCCGATGACAGCTTGGACGGGGGCAATTCCGGCTGTGAAGAGGCCTGGTATCGCACGACGAAAAGTGTCTCGCGCGGTGGCTCGACCGGTGTGGCGGGAGCGATACCGGCCGCGCCGGCGACGCTCTGCAAATAGGCGATGGTCTCGGCAGGCAAGGTGCGATCGCCCGCGAGATGGGCGGCATATCGACCCGGCCCGGCATTGTAGGCCGCGAACAGTCCGGGGTAGCCGAAGCGATCATACATCAATCGCAGATAGAAGGTG
The DNA here is from genome assembly GCF_018006725.1 of Rhizorhabdus sp. Lineage (GTDB taxonomy): Bacteria > Pseudomonadota > Alphaproteobacteria > Sphingomonadales > Sphingomonadaceae > Rhizorhabdus. Next base: position 28,092 of record NZ_JAGMXV010000031.1, on the reverse strand, counting down.
CCGGCCAGGATGTTGTCGCGCGGATCGTCTGGATCGGCGCTGAGACCGAGCCGCTGTCGCATCGCCGCCCACGTCGCGGGCATCAGCTGCATCAGGCCCATCGCCCCGGCTCTGCTGCGGATCGGGCGACCGTCGAGCGTTGTCCGGCCGCGACTCTCGGCCTGCATCACCCGCTCGATCCAGGCGGTCGGCACGCCGAAGCGGAGCGAGGCTTCCGTGATGTAGGGCCGCCAGTCGGCCACAGATTCCGCGCGGGCTGGCGTTGCGATGGACAGCACCAGCGCGGCGGCTGTGAGCCTCAGCGGCGCCATAGCAATCGCGCCTTTCCGATGACGTCGCGGCCCTCGGTTGCGCCGAAATAGCGCCCGTCGAATGAGGCCGGATTTTCCATGAGCAGGAAGAGTTGACCGCCCCGAAGGCGGATGCAGCCCGACCATGCCGGCATGGGTCTGCCCCGTCCGTCCGCGAGGCGGCGCTCGGCTGTCCAGCGTCCGTTGACGAAGATCTCCTGCCCGAGGGCACAGATTTCGTCGCCGGCAATAGCTGTCACCCGCTTCACCAGCGGTACGTTCATCGGGAGGTAACGGCGTTCCGCGGCAAGCTGCCGGAAGGGCTCGGGGACGCGCGCGATGACCATATCGCTCGTATCGACGGCGGCGCCGGGCGACACTGCATAGAGACCGATGGGCGCACTGGCGCTGGCGTTCCAGACGAGGCGTGGCGCGGGCGGCAGGGCGGCGCTCGCGATCACAATGACGATGCCGACGCCGGTGATGGCGATCCGCCTGCGAAGCTTCGAGCGGCGCATCTTGTCGGCGCGGAGCGCGTCACCCCAAGCGAAGAGCGGGGTGTCGCCGGCGCGGTGGCGACGGCCGGTCACTGCGCGATCTCGCGTGCGGCGTGTTCGCCGGACCAGGCATCAAGGTCGTCGATATGATATTGGACGAAGCGGCTGTGACGCCGAAAGACCGGTCCCTTGCCGGCGCGGCGCAGTTGCTTGAGCAGGCGGGTCGAAATCTTGAGATAGGCTGCGGCCTGGTCGGTATTGAGGAAGGGCGAGCCGCGCTTGGCGCGGCTGGCCCGAGCGATGTCATCGTCGGTATCCATGGGTGTCGGCATCCTTCGGGGGACCGCAACCGTGCGATCACCGCACCGGGGATGCCGCCGGGAACACCGGACGGGCAGTGTCGAAAGCCGAAAGGCGATATTCGACACACCTGAAGATGAGCGGTGCGGGTTAGGCCGGGTGGCACGGGTCCAAAGCCCCGCGCGCCGAAGCGCGCGGGGCACCGCATTCAGCGCGACCAGATGAGCTTGTGCTCGCCATTATCGCCCTGCGTCAGGGTTGCGTAGATGGGCGCCGGGAAGGACGGATCGTCGAGCTTGAGGCTCAGATATTCCGCGCCGGTGTCGCGCGCCGCCTTGGTCCAGCCTGCGCCGAACTCGACGCCGCCGGCGCTCACGCGATGGTCCGGAGCCTTGTCGTTCTCGCGGTCGACGGGCCGGATGCTGGCCTTGACGCGAAGGGTGAGGGTCCGGATTTCGCCATTGTAGACGCCGCCGTCGCCACGGGTGAAACTGCCGATCTGTGCCATGATTACCTCCATTCGATGGGTCGATGCCGCCCCATGCGGCCTCGATGCGGTTGTCAGGCCGCTGGCCAGACGGCGCGCACCGCCAGGCCGAAGCGGAGCGGAGGACGGCCCGAGCCGGGCTTCTTGTCTCGCGAGGAAGGCGCGGGCACCGCGCCGGGGAAGAAGGTCGGCGAAGCCGTTGCGCGTCAAAGGAAGGCTTGCGGCAAACCGCGATCGATCAAGGCCGCCGGGGTTGCTGAAACCGAGGACGAAGCGGATCGTGCACATAGAACCGGCCAATCACCACGGCGATGGCTGTGCATTTGCGGACGAGATCAGCCTTGCCATGATCTTCATTGGCCTTCGCGCCGCCCGAAGATAGACCGGTAACAAGGGGGAAGCGATGACGGTTTTGGATCAAGTTCGTGGGTTGATCGAGCGGCTCTCATCGGAGCCAATCTGCGATGACTGCATCTGCGAGAAGTTGGGATTGACGGTGCGCCAACACGCCAATCACAAGACCCGCGAGCTCGCCGGCACGCCTGGTTTCGAGCGCCGCAAGGACCTCTGTTCGATCTGTCGCGGCGATAAAGTCGTGATCCGGCACCTTCGGAAATAGCTGGAAAAAGCTGCGTATGCTGTGATCAAACGATTGTGCGTCGGGGGGACTATGCATGTCAGGGCGTCATGTTTTTCATTTCGAGATCATTCGGCGAGGTCGTCGAGCTTGGCCGGCGCTTCGGACTATTCGCAGGTCATCGAAGCAGTTCAAGACAGCCGTTTCGACGGGCGATCAGGCCAAGATGGAAGCGACGTCCCAACGGGCATGGGACGCCTTGACCAACCTGTTCGAGATTCTGCGAAACGAGCAGGATCACGGCTATCTCGCCGATGTGCATATGGCTGTCCCAGTCGGCTTGCTGGTAAGATCGGCGACGGCCCAAAAACGTAGCGACATGATCGCCGCGCGCCGGATTGATCGAAATCACCCCACCTGTGCAGCCCTGTCCCTGCGAGACGCGCTCAATAAGGTCGCTCACTACGATGGAAGCAAGTCGACCTACCGCATCGACGGTCGCGGCGCGCATTACCTCGTTCTGAGCGGTCGGCACGGCAATGCCAATTGGGTCGCTGAATTCCTGGTGTCGAAACTCTGTGCGGCGAGTGCGAAGGCCACTCGCGCCATCACACTAACTCCCAATACCCCCTAGCGAAGCCTCTCGGATCGACTCGTTCGCCAATGAAACCGCGCGCCGACGCCGGAACGGCGGAGGCGCGCGGCCGAGTTTTGAGGGTCCGAATAGCGGGCGGGGGCTTCCCCCGCCCGCAATCGATCACGCCGCTTCGGCGAACGGTTCGTGCTGCTCGTCGAGGTCCGGTACGACCGCGACATCGCGCGCGGCGACGGCCTTGGCGTGGGCCGCGATGGTGCCGACACCGCCGCGCGTGGTGTAGGCGCTCGGCGGGAACTGCATCCAGCGCGGCACCCACCGCTCGACCTTGGGGCGTCCGTCATTGCCCGCCAGATGGTCGGCGATGATCCGCTTCAAGGTTTTGGACTTCTCGCCTGCATTGGCGTTGGCGACCGTCTCGCCCGCGACCTCGGCGACCATCCGGCCCAACACTTCGCGGTCGCGGATCAGCACGAAAAGCGCCTCGTCCGCCTGCCACCAATCGGCCATTTCGATGCCGATCTCGGTGCCGACCGCCGCGACGGCGGCGCTGCCCGCCGCCAGCGTTTCGCCGATGACGACCGCGATCACCTCCATGACGGCGGGATCGGGAAGCTCGACGAGGCGCAGGAACACGCCTGCCACGCCATAATCGTCCCCGTTTCCGCCGGTCACGGTCGGTTCCTCGGACGAGAAGCCGAGCAGGTCGAGCACGGCGCGGCGGCGCTCGTCGAACACCGTCTCCCCGCGCGCGGTTTCGAGGCTTTCGCGCACCTCGTCGTTTCGTGTGGTCTGCGGCTCGGGCCGCACGCTCCAAAGGTGCGAGCCGACGACCGCATGGGCGACCATCAAGCGGAGTGCCACCTCGGGGCGGGCGAGCAGTGCGGCGCGCACGGCGGCATGACGGTGCAGATCGACGTAGGTCTGCAAGGTCGAGGTCAGTTCGGGACGCTGCGGCTTCGGCCCTTCGGGGGCATCGCCGCTGGCAGCGCGGCGGGACTCCTTGCGGGTCAGATAGCCTTCGTGGAAGGTCACCTCGCCGGTCGAGCGGACATCGACATAGACCCGCCCGCCCTTGCGCTTCGCGGCCTTCTCGTATTCCCAAGAATGGAAATGCTCCGACGCTGGGACGATCACGACATCGCTCCAGCCGTCCTCCAGATAGGCCGCGCGCCGTGCCTCGATGGCTTCATTCTGCGCGGTCCAGAACGCCTCGGGGTCCGCGAAATAGCGGTCGTCGCCGAACAGGTCGGCGACGGTCGCGCCGGGATAGGTGGCGAGGTCGAACAGCGCGACCTTCGCCGCGATCGACTGTCCGCCGAACAGCCACGCCTTCAACTGGTGGCCGGTCGGCGTGTAGTTGTCGGGGTCGTCGTAGAGCGCCAGCCACGCCTTTTGCTGGCTCTTGCTGGCAAGAGTCAGATGGCGGACCGTGGTCCGGTCGATCTTCTCGTCGCGGTAGAGCTGGCGGATGCGCGGCAGCAGATTGCCGAGCGCCAGCACGCGGCGGATCGTGAGGTCGGGAAGCCCGAACGTGGTCGCGATGTCGTCAACCTCTCGGCCTTTCTTGACCAGCCGGGTGAAGGTTTCCCACTGGGTCACCTCGTCGGGGTCGAGCCGGGCAAGGTTTTCGATCAGCGAGGCCTCCAGCGCGGCGGCATCGTCGCCAGCCTCCATGATTGCGGAGGGCACCCGGCCAAGCTCGGGGTCCGCGCCGTCCTCGGTCTGTGCCAGCCGCGCGGCGTGGACGCGGCGCCTGCCCGCGATCAGTTCGAAGCGGCCTTCGGCATCGCCGGGCCGCAGGATGACCGGCACGATAATGCCGCGCTTGCGCACGGTCGGCAGGATGTCGGACACGTCCGGGGCCTTCTTCCCGTGCCGCATGTTCACGGCGCTGTCGTCGATGTTGCCAATGTCGATGAATTCGAGTTTCATGACTTCACTCCTTGTGAGTGCCGGTCCGTCGCTCTTTCCGGGATGGCGGATCGGCTTACGAATGGCGGCGAACGGCCGCCTGCGTCATCCGCCTCGTGGCGGAAGCTGGTTGGCTCCGGCGCTACGGAGTATCTGTTGAGCGGACAGGATCGACCCGGTTCGGCGGGCGGCATCGGCCCAAACCGACAGGCCGTGCGGCGTCTCGAACCCGATATCGCGCTCGATGCCGAGGCCGAACGGCAGCCGCACCGAGGCAATCTCGGACAGGCTGAAATAGCCGAGTTCGGGGCATCCGAAGCCAAGGTCGGCGAGGCCGAACAGGGTGTCGTCGTCGCTATCCAATTCGGTCGCCAGCCATGTCGCTGCGCCCACGGGATTGAACAGTTTCAGCACCGGCACCGGGTCGGGTTCGGGCTTCTCGTCGCGCTGGGCGGCGCGGTGGTTGATCGCGTTCGCGCGCAGCGCGAAGCGCAGGTCGGGGGTCAGGAGGATCATGCCGCAATCCTCCCTTCGACGCGCGCTTCCTGCGCCTCCCGGTGGCGGGCGAGCAGCCAGTCGGCGGCCTTGGTCGCGGCGCTGGCGGCGCGGAAGATCGCGCGGTTGTCCTCGCGCAGCACCTCCAGCCACGACCCGAGATAGTCGGCATGGCGGACGGTCGGGACGATGCCGAGCGCGGCGCAGTGGAAGGCCGAACCCATTTCCGCGACCAGTTCTTCGCGCGCGTAATCCTTGCTGCCGAAGGAATTCTTCAAGTCGCGTCCGAGCCGCTTGGGGTGGCCGGTGGCGTGGGTCAGTTCGTGCAGGCAGGTCCGGTAATAGTTGATCTGGTCGAAGAAAGCGGGCTGCGGCGGCACCTGCACGAAATCGGGGTCCGGCGCATAGAAAGCGCGGTCGCCGCCGACGCGGAAATCCACGCCCGAAGCGGCAATGACTTCCTCGGCCACCGGCACGATCTCACGTTCAGGAAGCGGCGCGGGATCGGACGCCAGCCCGGCGCGCAGCCCCTCGCACTGCGCGACATTGAAGACGGTGAACCGCTTCAAGAAGGGCACGGCGCGCGCCTCGTCGCCGTCGCGCTGGGCGCGTTCCTTCTCGGCCTCGGGGGTGAAGCGGTCGGCATAGACGACGGTCACGCCATGCTCGCCCTTGCGGACGCAGCCGCCCGCTTCCTGCGCCTGCCGGAAGGTCAGCCATGATTGCGACGGCCAGCCATGCTCGATGACCGCGCCCCACAGGATCAGGACATTGACGCCCGAATAGGTCCGGGCGGTGAGCGCGTTGCGCGGCAGGCCGGGGCCGGTCCCGCCCGTCCGTCCCCAAGGCTGGACCCATGGAAACCGCCCCGCCTCAAGCTCGGCGATGATCCGGGCAGTCACCTCGTCATAGAGGTTGGCGCGGTTCTCGGGTTGACGATCCTCGCCCGCAACCTCTCGGCGGGCACGGCGGCTGGTAGCTTTGCGCATTGCGATCCTCCATCGCCACCCAAAAAAACAGCAAGCCTCCCCGGAAGGCGGGGGTGGGCGGCGAGACGCGACCAAGAGGCCCGGCTCAGTGCCGGCGGCACCGCAGGGCGGAACGAAGTAGAGCACCCGAGCGCGAGCGAGGGTTGCCGCAGGCCGCGTCGGGCCTAGCCGGGAGCGCCGCCCGCACCCGCCGTACCGGGAGAGGCACGAGCAACGCCGCCGCGCGGGCAGCGCGGCGTCCACGGCACCGCCAGCGATCGTCACCGGATGGCCGAGACCCGGCACGGGGCTCGGCGAAGACCGCCCGCGGCGGTCTGAGTAGAGCGCGGTCGCACCCTGGTGCGAGGCGTCAAGATCAGTGTCGGAAAGCTATTGCGTCATCCGCGCATTGAACGCGACAAGTGCCGTCGCGAGTCCTTCGCTGACGATCCAGCGCGCTCGTTCGAGGTGCGATCGCCAGCAGGTCTCGGCGTCCTCGTGCGCTGTATCCAGTTGCATGAGCGCGGATGCGGCGTCGCGCCAGTCGAGCCCGGCATCATCGGCCTCGAGCAGCGCGGCGTAGAGTGCGAGGTTCCTTCTGTCATAGTCGACCACGTTCTCGCCGCTTGGTGCACGCCAGTCGATGCTGTCCATCAATGATCCTCGTCTCAAGGGACCTACTTAGCGAATAGGAACTATCGTTCCTAGCACTTTCGTTCCCATTCCGTGATCCACTTGGCATGGATCTCAAGGACGTTCTGGCCACAAATTTGCGAAGAATTCGCCATGAGAAGGGACTGACCCAGGAAGATCTAGCTGGGCTGACCGGCCTTAGCCTTCGCTACATCGGTTCTATCGAGAGAGGGCGGGTTTCCGCCAGCGTTACTGTGCTTGGAAAGCTCGCCGCCGCACTCGAAGCCGATCCGTGTAAGCTCATTATGTCGTGATCTACCCGAGTTTTGGACTTGCCCGCGTCAGCTGCATAATGTTCCGGCGTGATCCCGCTTTAACGATGTGTGGACCAGCCTGAACCATTCTCTCGCCACAGCTTATCATCCGACGGACTAGAGATTTCCGATACTCGCCATCACCTGGCCAGTCCCCCGGCCCTAGAATAAGTTCGGCGGTCTCCCGGAGGCTTGCCCCAGCCGTGCGAGCGTCTGCGGCGTGGAGCGCCCGGAGCTTGTCGGCCAGCTGAAGATGTTGATGGGTGACGACCCGCTTCCCCACGAAGGCGCGAATGACGGCAAGCTTGTCTTCGAGATGGTAATCGTCTGGCAGGTCAAAACGCAGCGAAGCCGGCCCCGCCAGTACGGTGCCTTCGATGATGTCCAGTCGAAACCACGGGCCGCCGCGATCAATCAGCACGTGTTCGCCCGCTCGACTGCGAACGACGCGGTCGACCTCTCTGAATTCGAAGGCGCGCTCTTCCCAGCCTCTGCTGAATGAGGCGCGCACCGCAAGAACGCGCGGGTCAACGTCCGCCGACCAAAGCGGCCGTACGTTTGCGCAGCTGTACCTTGGATCTTCAGCGAAAGTGCAACCCCCAGCGCGCAGTAAAGTCGGCGTCTACAGCATCCGCTTGGACCAGCGGCACCCGGAGTTTTGCATAAGCAGCGTGATATTCCGGGTCGCGACGTAGTACTTCCCAAGCGAGCGCACCGGGTCCGTACCTCAGGATCGCATCATAGGCTGCCGGGTCGGGTCCGCGAGACACGCCGCTAGTCCCGTCCGCCTCGTTGACCCCGGATGAATGCGGCGGCCAATGCGGTCTGATCCGGTCTGAGCGCGTCTATCGCCGGGAGGTAATCGGGCACGTCGTCGGCGAGGAGGATAGCAGGCGACTGCCCCTCAACATTGCCGAGGTTCGGGCGATGCTGGGCGTAGCCGACGAGCGCGGCCAAGTCCGGACTGAACCGCCGCGCGACCGCCGGTGGATAGACCAACCATTGCAGCTCGAACGGCTTCAGCCAGCCGAGACAGTAGCTGATCACGATGCCTCGACGAGGCGCGGAACCTGTGTTGCCGCCGCCGCCATGGAGCGTCGAGCCGAGGAAAATGAGCGCGTCGCCGGGCAGGACCGTGGGCACAACGCTGTCATCTTCAGGTAGCGGGCTATCCGGGTCGTCGATATGGCTGCCTGTCCACAAGCGCGTCCCGCCATTCGTCCGCGTGAAGGTTGTGAGCGGCCACATCACGTTGACGAGGTATTCGATGCCGCCTTTTGGGCCTCCCCACATATCCTGGTCTCGGTGCGGCAGCTGCGGCAGCGCACCGGGATGGATTTCGATCGCCTGGGTGAGGTTCAGGGAGATCCGCTCGCATGAGGGCAGCAGGGCCTGCTCGACGACCGCGAGCACGCGCGGGTGCATCACCAGTTGCGCAATGCCTCGGGAGCGCGTGAGCAACGAGCCGAACCGCTTGGTACGTTCGCCGTAGAAGGCGCCCTGACAAAGCGGAGTGGCCGCAAAGCGCGCATCTAGCTCGGCATCAACGCGCCCAATGAGATCGGGATCGACAGCGCGGCCGAAGATGCACCAGCCGTCGCGTGCCAGGATGGCCGCGCAGGTGTCGACGCCGGTCATGCGGCCACCCCGTTCAGCGTTTTCATATACACGCCGGTCCAGCTGAGGCGTTCGGGCGTGTCGCGATCGATCGCGATCAGGAACGCACCGATGGGGCCTCCTGCGATGCGCACGGCAGGCCCCAGCGGTTCTGCGCGCCAGCCCATCGCCAACACCTCCTTGCGGAATGCCTCGGGAATGACCCCGGTGTAGCGATCGATGCCGCGAGCGAGCGCAACGTCAACCATCGCACTGAACAAGGCATTGCGGAGGCGCCGCCGCTCATCGGCTCCGTGACGCTGCGGCAGGCACAGCCTCGAACTTTCCCAGGTGCGAGGATCAGCCGGCACCCCCAGCGGGCACAGGTGAGCGAAGAGCGTCCCGAGCATATGAGGCTCGCTCGTCGGGTAGAGCCGGATCGAAGCAGCATGCCGCCCCTCACCGTCGTCCGCGATCAGGTAAACCGCATGGCCATTGTCGAACTGATCCATTTCATATTTCCCGTCGACGACGGGCACATCCCAGCCGAACAGATCGACAAACAGCCTCTTGCGATCGGCGAACATCGATTGAAGCAAAGGCCGCTTTGCAGCCGCGAGGTGATTATCGACGACATGGATCATGAGAAGGCTCCCGAGACTGTGATGGAGCCAAGGATGCAGCTTCGCACAGCTGCCTGCAGGCCGAGTGATTACTCGGGTTGACAGCGCAATTCGTGAAGCCCGACCTCGCCGGCGAGCACCGCGCTGACGACGAGTTCGGTGCGGTCATGCGCTCCGAACATCTCCCGCGCTTCGGTGAGGTATCCGTCGACCGTCCGAGGAGACAGCGCGAGTGCTCGGGCGATTTCCTTGTTGCTGAGCCCCCGTCCGGCAAGAACGACGCAGTCGCGAGGTCGTGGATGGAGCTGGGGTGACGGGGACCGCCGATGCACTGTGCCCGAGAGGCGGCGTGCGGCCTGGAACGCAAATATGCCTGCGACCTGAACTACACCCAGTCGCCGTTCGGCAAGGTCTGGGTGCCTTGTCCCAGCAAACGTGCACGATCCAATACAATCGCCGAGCAGCACGCAGGGCACGGTGATGCCCTGGTTGAGACCAAGTGCAAGGCCAAAAGCCAGCGATGCCTTATCGCGGCGATCCAAGTCGATGTAGCGATCGAGATCGCTCCAGAGGAAAGCACTGTCGGCAAAAAGGCAGGCTCGAAGGATTGGGTCGCGACGGAAATGGCCTTCTTGGAAGAGCCTCTTTTCGACGGCTTGCGGGTAATCCTTCATGTCGATGCGACCGAAGCTGTCGTCGCTAGGTAGCGAATGATGAATCAGCGCATAGTGGCGAAAACCGAGTTCACGAGAGGCAGCCACCATCAGCGCGCAAAGTTCGCTCTCCGACGCAGTCGCACGGACCGCCGCGAGGAAGTCCTCAGCAAACTGCGATTCCGAGGCCATTGTGGATCGAGGCATTCAGCCCAGACTCGGTTGACCAATTACTCCTTTGGCATGCCCCTTGCCGTGATACTCGACGCGCCACGGCGGCGAGCGAGCTAGTCGTGCAATGCGGCGAGAAGTGCCGCACTTTCCCCGATCCGATCGAGATTCACCATTCCGGTTGCATGATAGCCGCCATCTACGTGGACGAGTTCGCCGGTCACTCCTCGACCAAGCGGCCCGATAAGGGCAATCGCCGCGCCCGCCACGTCTTCGAGCGTCGTTTGCCGTCGCAACATGCTGTTGTGCTCTGTCCAACTGACGATCGAGCGGATATCATCGATGCCGCTTGATGCGAGAGTACGGATCGGGCCCGCAGACAAAGCATTTACCGACACCCCGCGTGCACCCAAATCCGAAGCAAGATATCTGACGCTGGCCTCGAGTGCCGCCTTCGCCACGCCCATGACATTGTAGTTGGGAATAACCCGCTCTGAGCCCAGATAGGTCAAGGTGAGGATCGCCCCGCCGTCGGTCATGAGCGTCGCCGCACGCTGTGCAACGGCCACAAGACTGTAGCATGAGATGTCGAGGGTCTTTCGGAAATTGCTACGGGTCGTGTCCAGAAAAGCGCCACGCAACTCCTCCTTGTCCGAATAGGAAATGGCATGCACGAGGAAATCGAGCGGTCGGCCCTGGAGATGTGCGGCTAGAGCCTCGAATGCTTCGTCGATGGAAGTATCGTCACCGACGTCGCAGGGGATCATCGGCCAGTTCCTCTGACCGACTAGGCGCTTCAGTCGTTTCTCAACCGCCGGGTTGGCGAATGACATGATGCAGTTGCCGCCGCTTCGTTCAACGCCAAGCGCGATCGCCCAGGCGAGTGATTTCTCGTTGGCAGCACCCATGATCAACCCGGTCTTCCCGGCCATAAGCGTCGACGTGGGAATCGCTATGGTCTTGTGGGCAGTCTGCTCTGGATACGGCGATGACGACGCTCGTTTTGGCATGTCTAAGGTTTCACCAATAAAAGATAAGCCCAGAACAGGGCTGTCATGACGAGCGAGAAGCACAATGTTGCGATCGTGTCAACGGCGGCGTAAAAGTCGTCCATTGGGCGGAGCAAAACCAGGCCACTTGATCCGGGTGTTGGCGAGCGCCGGGAGGGCGTAGCCCGAGCGGGGGTCGCCAACACCCGGATTGCCGTTTCTGTCAGGGGTTGGGACGTGCTTTGCGTGCCTGGCTCTGGGCCAGGCGATAGCTCTCGCCGTTCATCTCGAGGATGCTGACGTGGTGGGTGAGCCGGTCGAGGAGCGCGCCTGTCAGGCGCTCGGAACCGAACGTCTCGGTCCATTCGTCGAACGGCAGGTTGCTGGTGATCAGCGTCGAGCCGCGTTCGTAGCGCTGTGAGATCAGCTCGAACAGCAGTTCCGCGCCGGTTTTGGAGAGGGGCACGAACCCCAGCTCATCGATGATGAGAAGCTTATAGCCGGTCATCTGCTTGTGTAAGCGCAGTAGGCGGCGTTCGTCGCGTGCCTCCATCATCTCGCTGACCAGCGCGGAAGCAGTGATGAACCCGACCGTCAGGCCCTTCTGGCAGGCCGCCAGGCCAAGACCGATCGCGACATGGGTCTTGCCGGTCCCCGACGGGCCAAGGGCGATGACGTTCTCGCGACGGGTAATCCAGTCACAACGCGCCAGTTCGAGCACCTGCATCTTGTTGAGCTTCGGAATGGCGGCAAAGTCGAAGCTGTCGAGGCTCTTGGCGGCCGGGAACCGCGCGGCCTTGATCCGGCGCTCGACCATCCGGCGTTCCCGGTCGATCAGTTCCAGTTCGACAAGCCGAGCAAGGTAGCGGACATGATCTACGCCCTCTGCTGCGCATTGCCGGGCCAGCTTGTCATGCTCGCGCAGGAAGGTTGGCAGCTTGAGCGTCTTGAGGTGGCTGGCGAGCAGCAGTTCGGGAGCTTGGCTGCTCATGCCGCTGCTCCGCCGGTCAACAGCCGCATGTACGAGCGCGCCGATGTTGTCTCCACTCTGGCCCTGGGCAGGTAGGGATAGATCGCCATGTCCAGTCGGGGCGGGCGGCGCTCCACCCGGCATAACAGGAGATGCTTCACCGCATCGAAGCCGATCGCGCCCATATCAAGGGCCTGCTTCACCGCGCCATGCAGATCGGCCAGAGCGAAGCTCTCCAGCAGGCGCAGTACCTGCACATATTCGCGCCGGCCATGCTTGCCCATGCGCGTCTCCATCAGCCGGCGCAGCGTTGTAAATACCTCGGGCAGGTCCCAGCCCTGCAATGGTGCGGCCTGATCGAGGGCATTGATCTTCTGTTCGATCAGGGGAAGGTAATGGATCGGATCGAAGATCACATCCTCGCGCTCGTAGCTGCGCACATGGCGGGCAATGATCTCGCCCCGGCAACCGATCACCACCTCGTCGACATAGCCCCTGATCCACACCTCCTGGTGGCCGAAGCGCACCGGCACCGAGTAATCGTTGGTCCGGTAACGCACCAGCGCCTGCGATGAGACCTGGCCGCTGGTCTGGTCACAGGCCTCGAAGGGGGAAGCCGGCAGTTCCTGCATCGCCGCCAGATCGCGCCGCAGCCTCTCGCCAATCGTCTCACTCTCGCCCCGCAGCCGGTCGTTCTGCCGTTTGCGGCATTGCTCCTCGAGCCACAGGTTGAACGCCTCCCATGTCGGGAACCGGGGGATCGGCACCATGAAGTTGCGCCGGCAATAGCCGACAAGGCCTTCAACGCCGCCCTTATCGTTACCCTTGCCGGGGCGGCCGTAACGATCACGGATCAGGTAGTGCGACAGGAAGGCGCTGAACAGCCTCGCGCGCAGCCGCGTCCCGTCAGGCAGGATCTTCGAGACCAGGCAGCGGTCGTTGTCGTAGACGATCGACAGCGGCACCGCGCCGAAGAACGCAAAGGCGTGGACATGGCCGTCCATCCAGGCCTCGGCAACGGCAGCCGGATAGGCGCGTACGTAGCAGGCGTCGCTGTGCGGCAGATCGAGCACGAAGAAGTGCGCCTTCTGCTCCACCCCGCCGATCTCGACCAGAGCTTCTCCAAAATCTGCCTGCCCATGGCCGGGTGCGTGTGCCAGCGGCACGAACATCTCCCGGCTGCGCTGATCCCGATCCCGGATGTAATCCTTGATGATCGTGTAGCCTCCGGTGAAGCCATGCTCTTCGCGAAGGCGATCGAACACACGCTTCGCCGTATGGCGCTGCTTGCGCGGGACCGACCGGTCCCCATCCAGCCAGCCGTCGATGATCGGTATGAACGCTTCCAGCTTCGGTCGCCGCACCGGGGCGCTGCGACGGTAACCGGGCGGCTCGGAATACGACAGCATCTTGCGGACCGTGTCGCGCGATATGTTGAAATGCTTCGCTGCCGCCCGGGCGCTCATGCCGCCCGCGCAGGCAAGACGAACCTTCAGGTAAAGTTCCACGGTGTAAATCCCTCATCCCTCCTCGCCAGCATCGCGAAAAGGGAAAAAGTGGACGACTTTTACGCCGCCCGCAGCAGCACTTCGCCGCCGCTACCGTGGTCTAATTTTGCACCGCCGTTCTCACGATCGAGCTGCGTCGCGCAGTCCGCAGTTCGTAACCGGCCCCAATATCCATGAAGAAGTGCCTGACGCCCGAAGCGAGATGTTGGAACAGGCCGAAGGTCAGCCCGATTCCCAGCAGATAGCCCAACGGCGACCCGGCAAACCGCAGGAAGGCGGAATAGGCAGCTGGGCCACTCGCCAGACTCGCGAGCCACCATAAGAACAGCGGGATGCCTACGAGCGCCATTCCGTCACCGGTCGCCCGATGCAGGATGGAAACGATGGCGTGGATCTGCCATCGCCAGTGGAACAGGTGGGGCGAGAGTGGGCGATTGCGCTTGGCCGTCATGGGCAAGACCCCGCGACTGAACTGCTATCCCGCGGAGACAGCCTGCTCATGCGGACACCAGGGCTGGTTTATTGAGGACGCCCATCGCGCGCCATACAGCGTCCGCGTCGGCAACGTGCGAAGTTCTGCTCACCCATCCAATGATCTGGTCCGGTCGGATATAGACGAGCTCGACCCCTTCGAAGCCACGTTCGTCGAGCGCGGCCGGCAGGCTCGCGATGGGAACGCCAAGAGCCCGGAGGTTCTCGCCCACATCATCACCTGCGTGCTTCCTCGCTAGCAGAAGACCCCACCTGGCGATCATCGAGTGAAGCCGCCCTGCGGGGACGCGAACGTCGGGGATCCGCTGCCCGACGAGGCCGTCGTCGGCTACGAGGATCGGTGATTTCCCGTAGTCGATAAATAGCATCGACAACCGCAGAGCCAACGCGGTGTCGTGACCCAGGGCGCGGCCGATCCAGAGATTGGAGAAAGCAAGCTTACGGACCCAGGCCGGCGCTGCCTGCATACGCTCCACCATGTCGGTCAGCGGCGCGACATCATGAGCAAACGCACTGCGCTGTTCCACGTCGTAGGAGGAAAGAAGAAGCTCTCGATCGCCGCGTCCGGAGAGGGTCGCGTCGAGCTTCCAGGCAAGATTGTGGGCGTCTCGCATGCCGCTGTTGAGCCCTTGTCCGCCCGCCGGACTGTTGAGATGCGCTGCGTCGCCTACGAGGATTACCGCTCCACGCCTGAACGTCGAGGCGCAACGCTCGTGCTTCTTGTAAGCAGAAGTCCAGATGGTCCTGCGCCACGCAGCGGGACCGAATATCTCCTCGGCAAGTTGCTGCGCATGCTTGGCTTCTTGATCCGGCCCGATCTCGGCCGGGATGTCCTGCTCGATGATGCGCCAGATGCCAGGCGCATAGCGCACGGAAACGACGAAGGATTTCGCCTGCGCGGCCATTAGCAGGCCGTCGGCGCTGTCCGCTTCAGGCGCAATCTCGACGTCAGCCAAGAATGCCCGGGTAGGATACGTCTTCCCGTCAAGTTCCAATCCGAGATGCTCACGAACGGCGCTATGGGCGCCATCCGCTCCGACAAGAAACAAGGCGTCGATCGCATGCTCGGACCCTGCCGCATCCCTGAAGCGGACCACGATAGGACGGTCGTCGCCCGGACTTTCTTCGAAACCTGTGAACTGGCAGCCGGAATGGAGCGTGATTCTTGCGTCCGATCGCACCGCGTCGAGTAGGATTGAATCCGTAACATCCTGCGGGATGGCCACGGCGAAGTTGCAGTCAGTCACGTCGTCTAGGCGATTGAAATCGAAATCGAGCAGAGTGTGTCGGTCGCTGGCGCGGCGGAGCCGGACATGGGCGTTCAGTTCGCCGCGCCTCTTGAATTCGCTGAGCACACCCACGTCGCGCAGCACCTCCATTGTCCGAGGGAAGAGGAGGACGGCGCGCGAATGGGGGTCCGGCTCCACCTTACGCTCGATGATGACCGAGCCCACCCCCCTCCGCGCGAGTGCAAGGGCAAGCGTCATACCGACCGGACCCCCGCCGACAATGGCGACATCAACTTTCGAGTCCGCAGTCGCCACGGGTATTTCGCGTCGATCCGAGGCAGAGCTTCGTAAATCCTCCACCTCAGGCTGCCTCGGCAGCCGATTTGGCAAAATCTAGGACAAAGTCGACCTGCAGAACTTTCTGGTCGTCCTCGATCAGCGGCGTGAAAATCAGGTCATCTACGATGCCGCCGGCGCAATCATCATCGACCCATTTGCCTCCAGCGAAGTAGGTCTGCGTCGTCAGGTCACGGTAACCGTCGGCGCGGAGCTTGAAGTGCACATGGGCAGGGCGCCAACTGTGTCGCCCCATCATGCTCAGCAATCCGCCGACAGGCCCCTGATCAGGGATCGTGTAAGGCACCGGCATGGTGGTGGCGACCTGAAACGAGCCGTCAGCGGCAGACCTGACGCGCCCGCGGTAGAGATCGGAAGACATGCCCTTGTGAAAGCCGGTATAGGCGCCATCCGGCGTAGAGTGCCAAATATAGACGGTTGCGCCTTCGATCGGCGTGTCGTCCGGAGCCGTCACACGTCCGCGGATCAGCAGGGGGTCACCATTGTCTTCTGGCGAGACCTTGAGAGCGCCGCTCACCCACGGCACCTCTTCGATGAAATAGGGTCCCTGGATTGCCTGGGAAGAGTTGCGGCCCCGCTTGTCCTCGGCCTTGACCACCAGATGCTCGATGAAGAGATCAACCAGCAGCGGGATTTCACGCTCGGCCTGCACGCGCGCGAGAAATTGCACGCCCTCGCGGTACTGCTCACGATCGACTTCGTTTCGCGCCAGAACGTCCGCGACGGCTTGCGCAAGCTCGTCGACAATTTTTGCCAGTCGTTCAGCATCCGACATCATACTCTCCACGGTTTTCGCGCCCGCGTGCCGCGGCGCGCTTCATCTGCCCGTGAAGCTTCGGCTTTTAGTCCAAGAAGGCCCATGCTCGCTCGTCCGGAACTCTTGGCGATCGTCTGGAGAGGTGATCTTGAGCGCCGCAATTCCGGACGGAAGTCAGCGATTCCGGACTGACGGCTCCTTCAGACGGCGCTCCTCTGCGCTAAGCCAATCAGACGCCGTAGCGGAGTGCTCGGCCAGACAAGATATCGGGAGAGGCGGATGGCGACGCGGGCCGACGACCAGCAGACACGTAACTTTGCGAAGGTCGTTCCGACCAATACCTACGGCCAGCGCTTCTGGGCCGGCGCGTCTGACCTGATCGGGCGGAAGACGCGGGCGTTGGTCGGGACACTTCCCGGTCTCGGCTTTCTTCGGGCAGGCAGCGGTACGCCAAGGCTTCAGACGCTGACGTCCAAGAGCGAATTCATGGCCTCATGGTTCAAGCAGCCTTACGGAACTCCGGACAAGCCGTCCTCGATCGAGGAGATGCCGTGGGACTATATCGAACGATATCAAGCGGAGATACCGTTCTTCGGACTGCGGGAATATTGGTACCCGGCCTTGGAATCGCACGAGCTCAACCACAACGAGCACAAAGCAGTGCGGCTGCTCGGCGACAATCTGGTCCTTTTCCGCGACAAGGATGGCTCACCCTGCGCGCTAGAGAACCGGTGCCCGCACCGGAGTGCGCTGCTCACGCTTGGCGAGGTCAATGTGTGGGAGGTCGGCACGATCACCTGCCGGTATCATGGAATGACATTCAACAAGCATGGCGACTGCGTGGCGTTTTTGTCCGATGGCCCCGACAGTCCGGCCTGCGGAAAGGTGAAAGCAACTTCCTATCCCGCTGAAGAAGTGGGGGGGATCATCTGGGTCTATATGGGCGTTGCCGATCCGAAGCCGTTTCTCGAATCAATGCCGCACGCACGGGAAGTGATGCACGAAGGCGTCCGTGTCCGGCACCGCGTGACAGTGCCCTACAGCCACCTCAACCAGTTGGATAACACCGTCGACATTACCCATGTCGGCTGTCTGCATCGGACCTGCTACCTGTTCGGCGACCAGAAGATGGGCGGCGGGATCGCCTATGAGGAGCTACCGGGCAACGGCATTCACGCCCATCTGCGCGAGACAGGTGGCCACGGCGGGTCGAAAGCGATCGACGAAATCCGCTGGTTCATGCCCAACCTGGTCCATCACGGCGAGGAGTTCATGGATGGGGGCGTACATGGGCTCTGGTTCTGGTTCGTGCCGAATGACGCTGGGTCTTTCACCGGCTGGCTGATCGGATCGATCAACGAACGCAAGGTCGGCAAGGCGCGCGCTAAGATGATCTCGGCGATCCTCGGCCGCGCGCTGACTTCGGACAGTCTGCCGGGCATGGCCTGTTTCATGGGCGGCGACGCGCCGATGCAGATGTCGCAAGGGCGCATCGTGCGCTGGGATCAGGAGCAGCTCGCACGCACCGATCGCGCGGTCCTCAAGGTGCGCAGCATGCTCAAGGCGGCTTACAAGGAAGAGCAAGCGCTGCGCGTGGCCAAGGGGCTCGATCCACTGGCGCACCGTGTTGCACGAGCCGGCTATCCGACCGCTTGAGCTTGTGGACGCGCGCATGACCCGCTCAACGATGCCGGCCAAGGTCGTGGCCAAGGAACGTGTCGCCCCTGACATCTGGTCGTTCGTTCTCGAGGCCGACGAGCGTGCTTTTGTCCCCGCAGACGCAGGCTCGCATATCGACGTCAAGCTGCGGAGCGGCTTGGTCCGCCAATACTCGCTGGTTCGCGAACCCCGCAACGGCACCTACGAGATCGCAGTTCTAAGGGAGGAACGTGGCCGGGGCGGCTCGAAGGAACTATGCGACTCGGTAGCAGTGGGCGACACATTGGAAATATCGGCGCCCCGGAACAATTTCCCGCTCGACCAGGGCCGAGCGCACTATTTGCTCGTCGGCGGTGGCATCGGGCTGACACCATTACTGGCGATGGCCAGATCACTTCACGAACAAGATCGGAAATTCGACTTTCACATCTGCGCAAGGACACCGGAGGTCCTCCCGTTCCGGGTCGAGATCGAGCACTCGGCATGGGCGGATCGGGTCCACGTGCACTACACCGGGGGCAATGCACCCGGTCGGCTGGATTTACCCGCGCTGCTGCGAGCCACGGCACCCGAAACCCAGGTCTACATTTGCGGGCCGAAACGCATGCTCGCGATTGCCGACGAGACCACCCGCGATTGGCGGGCTGGCCGTATGCGCACTGAACGCTTCACCCCCGGCGATGTCGTCGCAGCGCCCGAGGATCAGGGCAGCTTCGATGTCGTCACGGCGCGAAGCGGCAAGCGCTTTCAGGTGGCGCCCGATGTCTCGCTGCTCGACGCGCTCGAGCAAAACGGCATCGTGGTGGACAGTGCCTGTCATGAAGGCACCTGCGGCACTTGCGTCACCCCGGTTCTGTCGGGTGAACTCGTCCATCGCGACTCCTGCCTCTACGATGACGAGCGGGAAAGCGGAAAGCTTATGGCAATCTGCGTGTCGCGGGCGAAACCGGGTACCGAGCTCGTGCTCGACGTCTAATTCGCCCTAACGAAGCCGACCCTGACGATAGGCGCTGGGACTTGTGCCCATCATCCGCCTGAATGCCTTGTGGAACGAAGCGTCCGACTGATAGCCAACCCGAAAGGCCACGTCCGCGACCGACAAGTCCGCGGTCTCGAGCATCCGCGCGGCGCGCGCCATGCGGACGCGGGTCAGGTAGTCGATGGGCGGCTGGCCGACGATCGCCTTGAACCGTTCTGCGAGCACGGAGCGTGACAGGCCGCCGTGTCGCGCCAATGCGTCGAGCGACCAGTCGTGCTGCGGCTTCTCGTGGATAGCCTGCAACACGCGACGTATCTGGGGGTCCGTAGCGCCGGCGGCGGCGTTGAGCCCATCGGCCTTCAGATCGCGCAGAACATGCTCGATGAGAATGATAGCAGCGACCTCGGCAAGGCGATTGGAAATCTGGCTCCGATCGTCGCCGTCAAGGGTCGCATGGTGCCGCAGCATATCAAAGACGAGGTCAAGACGACGGTCGCCCGCCATTTCCTGCTTGGCCAGCACGACGATGTCCGGCACGATGTCGGGAAGCGGGTTGGACGACGCGGCAATGCTAGTCGCGAACACAAGGCTACCGCTGTCGTTAGATAAGGCGGCTGGCACGAACGGTGCTTCCAGTCTCTGGACACGGCAGAGGCGATGTCCGGGCACATAAATTTCGTGATCGGTTCCCTTCGGGAGGCTGCAATGTCCGCCCTCTTCGACGAGGACGGCATCCCGATTGGGGAGTTTGACCATGAGGGCGCCGGCTTCAGCGTTGTAGGCCATGGCGTTCATGTTGCCACGAACCTCATAGCGCGTGCCGGCGACGAGGCGGATCAGTCTCGCGTGGAGTGCGGTGACGCGCAACTCGGGGACACGTATCATGACCGCACTATTCGTTCCTGCTCAACCAAGCCAGTTCTCGCTCGGCGACGCGAGCGACTGCCGGCCGCTGCCGAACGGATGCCGCGTGACGGCGAAGTCGAGCAAAGCTACCTGGCGGTGCTGCGATCGCGGGCCGATCCAGCCAGCCAACGTACACCGCAAGATAAGAATCGCACAGGGTAAACCGACCGCCGATCGCCCAGCACCGATCGCCGAGCAAGGCGTCGACCTTATCGAAAATGTCATCCAGCTTTCGTCGGCCAGTTGCGGCGACGTCTGCCTGCCCTGCCTTCGTCGATGCCAATCTGTTGCTGCGGAAGATCGGCCGGAACGCGATGTGGACCGTGCTGGAAAGCAGGCTGAGCCAGGCCATCGCCTCGGCTCGCGCGAGCGATCCAGGGGGAGGCAGCAATTGCTGGCCGGGTACTAGGTCGGCGATGAACGTCTGGATCGCGATGTTTTCAGTCAGGAGCGCCGAACCGGTGTCGAGCACCGGAACGCGTCCCCAGGGGTTGCGCGCCAGATGTGTCGCTGTTTGGGTATCGCCGTTGCGCGTTCCAACGTGCTCGACCTGATATGGCAGACCCGACTCTTCGAGGGCAATCCAGCTCGCCAGGGAGCAGGAGCCGGGGCCATGGTAGAGTGTGAACACGCCAAGAGCCTCCTTCTCGTCAAGGCTTAGCGATCGCTGCGTGGATGAAGTCGACCGCGGCCCGATGGGATCGTTCGGCGGCGGCAGGGTCGTAGCCGAAGGCTCGAACTGAGTTGTAGAAGCCGTGGCCTGCTCCGGCGTGAACATGATACTCGTGCGGACGCCCTTCGGCGAATGCGTCAGCAAGCATGGCCTGCACCTCAGGTGGGATGTGAGAGTCGCTATCGCCGACATGAATCTGGACCGGGCATTTGAGGTCGCCGAGCATTTCCCGATAGGCGGGAACCTGAACCGGATAGAATGAGACGGCGGCGTCCACCAGCCCGGCATGGGCGGCGATGATCGCCTGCTTTCCACCGAGACAGAAACCAACTGCTGCCACCCTTCCGTCGCAGGAGGGATGCGCACGAAGGGACCTGACAGCCGCCGCTACGTCCGAACGGAGCCGGGCCTCGTCCAGCTTTTGCCAATAGGCGATCGCCGTGGCGCGCTCCTCGTCGGTGTATCCCAGTTCGATGCCCGGCGCGATCTGGGCGAAGAGATCGGGGACCAGAACGACGAAGCCCTCGGCTGCAAATTGATCGGCGGCGAGCCGCATCGCGTCGTTCACGCCGAAGATCTCCTGAAGGAGGACAATGCCCGGCCGCCGCGCTGCAGCGGCTCCTGAGAAATATCCACTCATAGTGCCTTCTTCGATGGGTATCTGGAAGTTGAGCATCATGGTTCTTTCCGAAAGGAGCAGGTTTCAGTCGGAGAGGAGGGGTTCGTTGACGTCCGGTTCTCCGGGTGGCGCAACCGCGATCAGGAAGGCACGGTCAAAGCAGGCCTTTATCCAAGGTTGGATGATGACGCTCTGCCGAATCCCCGCGAGGGTGAACGGATCGTTCGCGACGAACTCGTCGACTTCCGCTCGGCTCATATCCACGATGTAGTTTCCGCCCTGCACCGTCTTTCCGTCGTGCGCGAAGGTTGCGCCCGCTGCGAGAATCCGATTCGCGCGCGCCTTGATATAGGCGCGATGCTGCTCGACGACGGGCGCCCGGTCCGGCGCGCTGCCGGGTCGATCGGTGATGAAGATCGAATGATACATGAAATCTCCCACTAGCTCGGGCGCGTGAAGTGGCGGACTTTGTCGGGATCGAAATCGAATCCTGTGCCGGGTCCAAGGGGAATCTTGATCTGGAAATCGCCGTATTCTGCGGGCGAGGTCGTCAAGTCTTCAGCCAGCAAGCGTGGCCCGATCAACTCGCATCCCCATGGTAATTCGGCGAGCGCGGAGAAGAGCTGGAGCCCGGCACCGGTGCCGTACGAGCTTTCTAGCGCCATTCCTCCGTAAAGAGGAATGCCCGCCGCCTCGGCGGTCGCCGCAGCCTTGTAGGCACGGCGGAGGCCTCCGCCTTTGGCAATCTTGACGGCATAAACGCTGGTCGCGCCGCGAACGAACGCATCGTAGGCATCATGAAAGTCCCAGAGGCTCTCGTCTGCGAGCAACGGAATGTCGAGGCGGCCTGCAATCCTGGCCATGCCTGCAACGTTCCAGCTGGCGATCGGCTGTTCGATCAAGGTAAACCCTGCATCCTGGAGACGCGGAAGTAGTCTACGGGCGGTGGGCTCGTCCCACGCTTGATTGAGATCGACCGTGCAGCGCGCTTCGGCTGACAAACTATGGATCGCTTCCGCCGTACGGATCGCACGCTGCGTCTCCACTTCCGGATCGCCCTTGCCGATCTTGATCTTGAACGTCCGATGTCGTCGCTCGGACAATTGTCGCTGGGCGTCCTCGACGTCGGCTTCGTACGCGGCGGTCGCCAAGGCCCACAGTACGGGAATGCTGGTCCGAACGGCTCCGCCGTAGAAAGCGCTGATTGGTACGTTCACTGCTCGGGCGGCTGCGTCGGACGCGGCCATGTCGATCGCCGCCTTGGCAAAATGATTTCCGCCGGCCGACCGGTCCATCGCGCTCAGCAGGCTTTCATGCGCGAAGATACTCAATCCAATAACCGCGGGCGCTAGATAGCGATCGATGATGACCTTGATCGTCTCCGCACATTCGCCGCCCCAGAAGGCGGTTCCGCCGGGCGTCCCGCCTTCGCCGTAACCGATAGCTCCATCGGCGGTGCGGAGCGTGACAATGACAAGACTTTGCGTCGCGTGCGTGCCCGAGGCATGGAAATGGGGGCGCTTGAGCGGCAGGTCGACGATAACCGTCTCGATCGCATCGATCCTGCCTGTTTTCTGCGTTGAGGTGATCGGCTCTTCGGTGGCGAGGTCGGTCACGGGAAGCATAAGGAGAATTCTCCGATTGCAGCTGGCTGTCAGCGGGCAAGTCGCCCTGATTGAAGGTCGATCGTCGTGAGATCTCGTGCGACGAGGATGCCACCGCCGAACCACCGGGCGATCTGAGTGGACAAGCGGTTGTCCGACTCGTCGCTCGGTTGCGTCACGCCCGGCGAAATGTGCGAGACGACCAGCAGTCGGGGGGCGATCGTTGTGGCCATTTTTCCCAGCGCTTGAGCGTCCAAGTGGCCAGTCGCCATCCGCGTCCGCAGTCCCGGCAGGTCATCGCGCTTCACGTGCATCGAGCGCTCGACGATATCCATCGCAGCATCGACGTCGACGACCTCTGCGACCATGAGTCTGACGCCGCGTCCCAAGGCCTCGACGGCGGGGGACGGGCCGGTGTCGCCCGTGAACAGGGCGGACCATCCCGGCGCATCAATCCGATACGCAAGAGACAACGGCCTCTCCACGTCCAGCACTTGGTCCGCGTCGAGATGGCTG
Source organism: Rhizorhabdus sp. (assembly GCF_018006725.1). Lineage (GTDB taxonomy): Bacteria > Pseudomonadota > Alphaproteobacteria > Sphingomonadales > Sphingomonadaceae > Rhizorhabdus. The sequence continues at coordinate 4,721 of NZ_JAGMXV010000031.1, read as the reverse complement.
TTCCGTGCGAAGGCGATCTTTAGGCTCGGAAAAACCGGTAAGGTAACTCGCTGCTCAGGGTCGGCGCCGCACTCCGTGACGGTAACCATCGAGGCTATCGCCGGAGCATTGGCCCCGAGCGCTCGTGAGGCTTTGACAATCGGTCCACCCGCTCGCGCGAGCGCGTCGACCATAGCTCGGGTTCCGGGAGGGCCCACGATTTCGAGTTGACCCTGCGCCCGCATGACCCAGCGGTGCAAGAGCAAGCTCCACAAGGCAGCGACATGGTCAGTATGCAGGTGGGTTATGAGGATCGCCTTGATCCTGTCCGGCCCGAAACCGGCCTCTGTCATGCGCTCGACGCTTCCTTCGCCGGCGTCGACCAGGAGAATCCCCTCCGGCAACACGATCGCCGACGCGCTCTGCGCGCGCGCGACGCGAAGCAGGGGGCCTCCGCCCGTTCCTAGCAAAATCAGCTGCGGACCAAGTGTCGGCGTTGGCGCCGGGACTGGTTGAGCGACTGCCGCAGCGGCCAGCATTGCCCCCGGCATCAGGATGGCGCTCAGGGCCGCTGCAAACCTCACTTTCAGAATTCCTTCTTCACAGTGAGGAAGACAGTCCTGCCTTCGGTCAGCAGGACGCCCCGTGGGTTGAGCGCGGGCAATGCCAGGCTGAGCAGTGTAGGGTTCGAGAAGATGCGGATGTTCTGTTTGTCGAGGATGTTGCGGCCACTGACAGCGAATTCGAGTTTCTGTGCTGGCAGGCTGAAGGCGACGCGCAGGTCGACGGTCGCATAAGGGCGCCCATTGTCGGCGGGATCATTCGACGCATCAAATGACATGCGATCTGTATAATTGACCTGCAGATGAGTATTTAGAACTAGGTTCGGCGACAGATCGAACTTACCGTCGATATAGCCATTGCCCGACCATTCCGGGGCGAACGGTAGCCGGTTTCCGGTGTAGTTGACGTTGCGGCTGGGAAACTCGAACCGATCGTATTTTGCATCAAGATACGCAACGTTTCCGCCGATCTTGATCTGCTCGAACGGGTTGAAGAAGCCTTCAACCTCGAATCCCGCGCTGTGGGCTCGCTGGGCATTGTAATCCTCGAAGCCGAGGATAGCGATGTTGAGGACTTGATTCTGAAGACCGGTCAGCTTGTTGTAGAAAATCGAGCCATTGAGCTGGCCTTTGCCGCCGGCGAAGGTGGTCTTGAAGCCGCCCTCGAAGTTCAGCGCACGCTCCTCGCCATATTGAATGGCGCTGGGCGATACTGGCATGGTGAGAGCGCGAGGGAAGAATTCGAACCCGCCCGCCTTCGTGCCGCGCGCAACCGAGGCGTAGATGAGTAGACCGCGGGCGGCGTTCCATTCAATCGTTCCGGAGGGATCGAAGCTGCTTTCGGACCGCGTCAGGTCTTGCGGAAACGCGGCGAGCGGATTGGTCGGGAAATGGTCGGCGTCGAGTACGGCGATCTGGAGGGGATCAAGTGTCCGTGAGACGGTCGATGCATAATCCTTCTTCTCATGCGTGAAGCGAGCCCCGGCAGAGAGGTGGAGCTTGTCGGTGATGTTCCAGGTGAGCTTGCCGAAAGCGGAATAGGCGTCGCTCGACTGGTCGACTTGAATATAGTCGCCGACGAGTATGGGAAGGGCTTGGGCGACAGTCTGGTTCACGCGGTGGCGAGCGTGGATGAAAAGGCCGCCCACGACATATTCGAACCTATTCCCGGTCGGCGACAGCAGCCGCAGCTCCTGCGATATCTGATGGAAATCTTCGCCAGTACTGGAGGTCGCGATGCCGATCGCGCTCCGGTCGAGACCGTCCTGGTTTTGCGAGGTGAAAGCCGAATAGCCCGTCGTCGCTTCCAGCTTGTGCTCGCCGAGCATCAGGTCGGTCACTAGAACGGCATTGTACGCATCGCTATTGTCGAAGTCCGAGCCGGGCGGGAAGGCAGCAGCGAACGGTCCATTGATGGCCCCCGACGAGAGCCGCTGGTCCTCGACGCATTCTACTGTCGCGCCCGCGAAGCTGACCTGAGTCGCTCCGGGAGCAGCGCAGGCAAGCTGGAAACGCCGGTCCGCGTTGCGCTTGGCATATTCACCTTTCAGGTAGAAGGACAGATTGGACGTCGCGTCCCATTCGAGGCCGCCTCTGATGCCGAATTCGTCCGCGCCGCCGACGGGCTTGTTCGCACTCGTATCATACAGATAGTCTCCCTTGCGCGACCCATGGACGGAAAGTCGCGCGCGAAGTGTCGACGTGAGTGGTCCGGAGACGATGCCCTCGGCGATATAACCGCCATTCTGCACCTCATAGCCACCGTTGATTCTGGCGTAGAATTCGCGCGTGGGGCGAGCAGAAACGATGCTGATCGCTCCTGCTGTCGCATTCTTGCCGAAAAAGATCGCTTGCGGCCCTTTCACGACTTCGACGCGCGCGAGGTCGAAGAATGGTAGGACGAACTGACCGCCGCGGCCGCCGAAGACGCCATCCACGAAGAGAGGCGCCGATTGCTCATAGCCGATGTTGCCGCCGGTGGAGCCAAGTCCGCGAATGGCTACGGTCCGCTGAAAAGGGGACTCCGCGAGCGTTACGCTGCCGAGTTGAGGCGTGAGCGACTCCAGGTCGAGGATCACGCGCTGCTGAAATGTCTTCCCCTCGATCGCTGCGATGGCGATCGGCACTTTTTGAAGCGACTGGGCCCGGCCTTGCGCGGTCACGACAATGTCCTGCGTGGTCGCGTTTTGTGCGTCGGTTGCAGCGACCGCCGGCTGGGCAGCATCTGCTGTCTGCGCCGAAACCGCGGAAGGAAACGCACATAAGGATATCGCGGCGGTCGTCGACAAAATGATCCTTTGAATTTTCATGGTCCTCTCCCCTCGGCGCCGGCTCCTCGGCGGAAGACGGTCGGTCACCTTCTTTGGGCAGTGACTTTGCAAAAGAAAAATACCATTGATTGCGGCAACCGATACCCGATCGGTATGGAGGCCTCATGGAATTCCGGCAGCTGCGCTATTTCCTGGCAGTGGCAGAGGAGGCGAACCTGACAGCAGCGTCGCGCCGCCTTCATGTCTCCCAACCGCCAATCACCCGTCAGATCAGGCAGCTCGAGGAGGAACTGGGCGTCATTCTGTTCCTTCGGTCGTCCAAGGGCGTGACGTTGACGCCGGCTGGGGCGAGTTTTCTTGCCGAGGCGCGGCGGCTCGTCGCCTTGTCACAGAACGCGATCGACCGTTGTCGGGCTGCCGATCGAGGCGAGATCGGACATCTCGACGTGGGCTACTTCGGTTCAACGATCCACACGGTGGTGCCTACGACCATTCGTCGGTTCATGGACCGATACCCGGAGGTTGCGGTGCGCATTCACCGCGCTGGGAAAGCCGAGCAAATCGCTCGCCTGCGCGACGGCCGGCTTGGAATCGGCTTTGCAAGGTTCTTCCCCATTGAACCCGATCTAGCGTCGGTGCGGCTGGCAGACGAACCATTGTGGCTTGCTCAAGCGAGCAACAAAGGAGTGGCAGAACCCGCCACCCCGTGTTCGATCGCCGAGCTGGACGGACGTCCCATGGTCCTCTTTCCTCAGGGCGATCGGCCGAGCTTTGCGGACCATGTCCTCGCTCTGCTGAGCAGCAACGCAGTGTCGCCGTCCGACATCACAATGGCAGAAGACGTGTTCGTCGCGCTGACGATGACCATGGTTAGCGGCGCTCTTTGTGTTGTGCCCGAGTCGGTTGCGCGGCTCCAATGGCCCGAGTTGTCCTTTCGGCCGATCGGCGGGGCGGAAGCGTCCGCGCCGGTCAGTTGCCTCTTCCTCAAGGCCCGGCGCTCTCCGGTCGTAGACGCTTTCCTTGCCTGCATAGATGAAAATCCGATACTCGATCGGTATGGTAAGATAGAATAATCGGTATTTGACGGTATCGCGTCCGCGCGCCACCTGCTGTTGCTTACGAATTACTGGAGCAAGCGGGTCAATGACGGGTGGAGGCTGGGATCGCGAAGGGCTGAGCCGCGTGAAGCGGGGGGATGCTCGTGGTTGAATCCGCTCGACCCATGTCATTGCCCGAGGCCATTTCGGCCTTTGTCGAAGACGGCATGACCGTTGCGCTTGAAGGGTTCACGCACCTCATTCCTTATGCAGCGGGGCATGAGATCATCCGTCAGGGACGGCACGATCTGTCGCTGGTGCGGATGACGCCGGATATTCTTTACGACCAGATGATCGGCGCTGGGTGTGCGCGCAAGCTGACCTTCTCTTGGGGCGGCAATCCTGGCGTGGGGTCGCTGCATCGCTTCCGCGACGCGGTCGAGCGGGGATGGCCGGCGCCGCTCGAGATCGAGGAACATGCCCATGCCGGCATGGCGGCTGCTTATGCGGCGGGCGCGGCGCGGATGCCGTTCGGCCTGTGCCGCGGCTATCTCGGCACCGACCTGATGTCGGTCAACCCCAATATCCGGCTGGTTACCTGCCCCTTCACGGATGAAGCCATCCCGGCGGTGCCGGCAATCAACCCTGACGTCGCCATCATCCACGCGCAGAAGGCGGACCGGCACGGTAATGTCCTCATCGCAGGCATCGTCGGCGTGCAGAAGGAAGCGGTGATGGCGAGCCGCCATGCGATCGTCACCGTCGAGGAGATCGTCGATGATCTTGGCGACACGATGAACCGACTGGTTTTGCCGCACTGGATCCTGTCGGCGATCTGCCTGGTCCCGGGCGGTGCGCGGCCGTCCTATGCG
>NZ_JAGMXV010000222.1 GCF_018006725.1 Rhizorhabdus sp. | reverse complement strand
CGACACCCTATAGAATAATGTGAAGGACGTGGCGAAATGTTCCGCAGCTTTGCAGGACTACGCCGCGTTCCTCCGCATTACCGCTTCCTCGCGATAAGCCGTCTTATGGCGAGCTGCGCATAAGATACCCCATGCGTCGGCATAGGTGTCATAGACTTCGATCTGTTCGGGCGTCAGTTCGTGGCGCAGGATGTCGTATTCGACGCCTGCGAAGCTGAGTGCGCGCGCGGTATAGAGTCCTGTGGCCTTGAGATCGCGGGCGACCAGCTCCATCGCCGCGATGCCACCCTGACGGATCTGGGTGATAAAGGCTTCACGGTTGGCGAAGGCGGTATCTGGCCCCCACAGGCCGAGCCGCACCGCATAGGCAAGATTGTTGACCTCGGACGCGCCGGTGGCGGACGCATAGAGCACGCGCGCGAGCGGCAGATGGTTCTGGAGCAGGACCCCTGCGATGCCCTGCTGCGACCCCTTCTTGGTGCCCATCGATCCCTCGCCGCCTGCAACGCCGCCCATCTCATGGGCTTCGTCGAAAGCGATCACGCCGTCGAAATCGGCACCTGCCCAGGCAATGATCTGGTCGAGCCGCGTGGCATCGCCCCGGTTTGAGCGCAGGGTCGGATAGGTGACGAACAGGACTCCCTCGGCCATCGATATCGGCTCGTCGATTTTCCAGCGCGAGAGCGGCTGCACATCGGCGGCAAGACCGCCCAGCGCGGTCCAGTCCCGGATCGCATCGGCGTGCAGTGCTTCGTTCTTGCTGATCCAGATATTCTTGCGACGACCGGCAAGCCAGTTGTCCAGAATGACGGCCGCGACCTGACGCCCCTTCCCTGCCCCGGTGCCGTCGCCCAGGAAATAGCCTTTGCGATAGGCCCGACCGTCGTCGGCGAGGACCAGGCCGACGCCTTCCTTGTCGGGCTTTGACAGGCCGGGGATGAACTGGGTCCAGGCATGACCGGCATAGACGACGGTCTCGAGTTGCGAGGAGGACAACAGCCTGTCCGTCACGGTTCGCTCAGGGAGCGCGGGCACATGGGAGGGGATCGGCGCCGGGATCGAGCCCATGGCGATGGATTCGACCAGGGCGGTCGGATGCTCCCCAGCGGTATCGAAGACGATCCGGCTCGGGCGATAGGGAAGATAGACGCCGGTCTGCTCGGCCAGCGGTGCCGCCGTTTCGAGGACGGCATAGCTTACGGGAAGCACGTCGTTGCGCGCCGGTGCGCGGAAGATTCGCGGCGTGGCGGCGGGCTTCGACTTGACGCTGCGCATCAGCGAGATCGGGCCGCTGCGTTTGACAGGCGTTGGCGCGACCGCGGTCATTGGCAGGCGTGGCGGGATCGCGAGGACATCGAGAAGGTCAGCGACATCGCGGCGCTGGATCGTTGTTGTCGTGGTATCGCCCACGGCCTTGTCGATGACGTAAAGGCGGACTGCGACCCCGGTGCCGTGCTTGCCATAGGCATGGGTGAGCCGGATCGAGGTGCGGAGGCTGACGCTGGCGAGCGTGGTCGACCAGACCGATGCCATGCGTGCCGATTGCGCAAACCAGTCGGGCATGATTGCCACGACGCGTCCCCCCGGTGCCAGACGTTTGATGGCGGCCTGGAGATGGCGGACGGCTGCCAACGCATCGGCGCCGCGGCCGAGCGACCGCGAGAATGGCGGGTTCATGAGGATGAGGCCGGGGCGCGGTGCTGCCGTCATGACGCTGGCGATCTGTGCGCCGTCATGCCCTGTGACGCTGGCAAGTGGATAGGCCGCTGCTAACCGAGCGCGGCGGGCCGGGTCGATCTCATTGAGATGAAGCGCCGCGACAGGTGGCAGGCAGGCGATCAGCAGGCCGTTGCCCGCGCTCGGTTCAAGGACGATATCGTCGTCCTGTGGCGCGGCAAGCAAGCAGGCAACCGCCGCAAGGTCGAGCGGCGTCGAGAATTGCTGCCAGTCGATCTGTTCCTCGCTGCGGACGGTCTGGGTGGGAAGTCGGCCGACAAGAGCGATCGCCTCTGCGATGCTTGGAGGCTTTGCCCCGCCATTGACCGCCAGGACGGTCGCATGCTCGAGGATTTCGAAGCTCTCGCGCTGGGTCCAGTGGCCATCGGCGTCGCTGCCGCCAAAGGCGTTTGCCATTGCGTCGTTAAGCTTGGCGCGGGTGATTTTGACCCCGCTTGCGATCGAGGCCGCGACGTGACGGGCAGCAGCGGTGGCATTTCCGGCGCGGGCAGGCGCCGTATCGAACAGGTCGGTCATGGGGATCTCCAGGGCTTGGGCTGCTCGTGCAGCTCGCAAACCCGATCCCCCTCCCCTTCAGGCTCCTGGCTTCAGGACGTCGGCCCAGTCGCCGAAGCGCGGCGGTGGCGGCATCCGCTTGAGTATGAACCCCTGTGGGCGGTAGGCGGCCCAGGCTTTCCGCCGCGCGCGCCGCCCTTCGAAATCATTATCCTCGGCGAAGATGAGCGTGGTGACACTCGCGGGGATATAAACACGGTCGAGGCGCGCTGCGCCAAGGGTCGCCCAGCAGGGAATGCCGTGGATCTGGCTGAAGGCAGCCGACGTCTCGAACCCTTCGCCAAGGGCGAGTGTCTCGCGAACGCGCACCCCCTGCCACGTCGCGCCGCCCGGCGTTCCCAGGGTGACCTTGTCGAGATAGCTCCCGGTCTCAAGGTCGAGGAAAATACGCTGGATCGCTCGAAGTACGCGCCCTTCCCGCGCCGCGACCAGGAGGGCCGGGAGAAAACGGGTCAGGGGCTTTGGACCCCACGGGCAGCGCGGATGAAAGCGCAAGTCGTCGAATGTGCCGGTGATACCGCGAAAGCGCAGATAGGCTTGCGCCGGCGTACCCTCGATCGGGAGAGCATCGTTCCACAATCGCTCGAGATTTGCGGGGCGTCCAGCGCGCTGGGCGGGAGGTGGCTCGTAGCGACGACCCGGTTCGATGCGGGCGATCTCGCGCAGGACGTCGTCTGCCGCGCAGCCGGCAAAGCAATGGACCAGGATGCCGTCATGCCCTTGCCGCAGCGACAGGCTGGGTTTGGAATCTGCGTGCGCAGGGCACCGGCACATGGCGTTGAAGCCGTGCCATGTGCCGCCAAGGGTGCCGACGATATCGACGAGGGTCTGGGTGGGTTTAAGGGCAACGAGGGGCATCACATATCCTTTCTCGTCTGCTCGACCCCCCTCCCCTTTTCTGATCGTCCTATCAGCGGTCCTTCGTAAACAGCGCCCAGGCTTCTTCGATGAGTACGCCCTGGGTGACGCCTCGGCGCTGAGCTTCATCCGCGATTTCTAATGCGACATGCGGCAGTACCTTGGCGTGGACTTGTCCTGTTCTTGGACTTGGACGCCGACCAGCCTTGCGAGGTTCAGGGTCGCGAGAAACGAACCCATGTTCTTCTGCCGCCTCGTCTGCCGCTCGGAGTGCAGACGCATCTTGTGGTTTTGGCCGGGTTTTCAGGCCACCGATGTCGATGGCGAAACTTGGCTTTTCGGTCATCGTGCAGTCTCCTTCAGTCGTTCTACGACGGCTTGCATAAATGCTGAGGCGTTCTGCTGTGCTGCGACTGCATTCCCCTGGGGTGGCATCGTGTAGAGATCGCCACCGAATTCGAAGAGGCTGGAGAAAGCCGATCGTTCCAACAGGTCGGGTTCTATAACGTCAACGCCTTGTCCACGGAGCGAAGCGACAATCCCGGAATGCTGCTTGGAACGGACTGTTTTTGTCATCGTGAATACCGCGGCATATCGAATCTGCCGACCCAGCGATTCCTCTTCTTCCATTATCAGGGCGATCGCGCGTGCGCCGATTGTTGCATCGAGAGTGGTTGCTCGCATCGGTGTAATAACAAGATCGGCTTGCGATATCGCTCGCGACATCAGTCGTGAAGCCACACCTTCCATGTCGACGATGACGATTTCCCCATCGCGATCGAATTCTTTGATTGTTTTGATGACTGTCGATTCCGTCACGTCGTTGAGAACCTTGATTCTCGGAGGCAATGCTCCTCGGCTTGCCCAAAGGCTGACGGACATATTCGGATCGCAGTCTAGAAGCGTAACGGGCACGCCAGCGTGAGCGAGTTCCGTGGCCAGAATGACCGCTGTGGTACTCTTGCCGGCCCCTCCTTTCGGGGACGCGATCGTGATTGTTGGCATGGGGACCCCCTGAATGTTGTTGCCCGGAGCGCTTTCGCAAACCGGGTTTTGGTATCAATCGGATATGCTTATCAACCGGATTTCATCGATGACCAGATATGGCAATTAACCTGGTATATGCCATAACCGGATTGGAATGGAAACCCGGTATTGGCGTCGACCGGGTACTCGAGATGACCCGATAATTCCTTGCACCTGATAAGAGGGCTTACCCGATAATCCCTTATACCTGATAACACATCATACCTGATATTCCTAAATATCCGGTTTCCCAGATTATCGGGTGATCTCAATAATCCGGTATAACCTCTAACTCGGTTCGTCAAATTATCCGATTAGGATCGTCATGCGCCGAGGAGCGATGAGGGCGTGCACACAATCGTGCACAGCGGGCTTTGACCGAAGCCAAGTGACTTAGGGCCCGGAAGCAAAGCTCATTTGGTAGTTGCACGATCTGATACGATCAGACTGACGTCGAGTAGAGGGGCGCTCTGCCAATTTAGCTCAACAAGTCACCCCTTGACGGACGCACAGTGTAATTTTTTTCCACATTGACCGGATTGGTCGACTCTGGCTGTTTGAAGCTATGAACTCATGCCTCGCAATAAGACTTGTAACAGGTGTAACAGCGATCGCGGCCGTTTCTTCACCCGTCGCTGCGTCGCAGCGTAGAGTCGAGATCGTCGCCTTTGGTGACATATCCCGGGGTGCTGTAATTGATGTCGGTCCCGCGCGCGCTATCCCCAGGCAAGCAGACGTGCCTGAGATTGGTGTTTCGCCGGAAAGACTTCAAGCCGATTTCCGCAATATTACAGCGGGAGAGAACGCCTGGGGTTCGGATATACCGAATCCTTCGGTTTCTGTTCCTCTTTGGATGCAGACCGGCACGGTGATGACCGGCGCAGCTCGGGCTGCGCAAAATGTCGTCGCACCCTTCATGTATAGTCCGGCCGCCTGCTCAATCACGCCATACCGTCCGCGTGGCGATCTGGCCCCTTGGCAGGAGGCACGAAGAGCGCGCTATTTCCCGATGATCTCAGCCGTAGCTTGTGAAGCTGGGGTCCCGACCGGCCTTCTCGACGCTCTAGTGGCCCAGGAAAGCCAGTATGATCCGCTTGTGGTCTCGCCCAAGGGCGCCGTTGGCCTGACCCAGTTGATGCCTGGCACGGCGCGCGGGTTGGGCGTTTACAACTCTCGCGATCCGCTTGCCAATCTGAGGGGAGGGGCGAGGTATCTTCGTTCTCACCTAGACGAGTTCAAAAGGGTCGACTTGGCGCTGGCAGCCTATAATGCCGGTCCGGGTCGCGTTCGTATGCTCGGCCGGATACCGCCGTTCCGTGAGACGATCGATTATGTTGCCGCAATCACCAAGGGTTGGAGCAACGGCGTGTCAAGAATGGCGTCGATCCAGACGGCTTCCCACCCCAGTCTTCCTAGGATAGCGCAGGGCAGGGGGGTCGAATTGTTTGCCTACACATCAACGAGTGTTTCAAACCCCAGATAGTGTGCAAAATAGATCGCAATACATAAAACTGCCGGCGCACCTTGGAGATAGTTGATCTGCCAACGTACCCAGACCCTGGGGAGCACGAGCATCTTATCCAGCGTCGATGTTGTGGGAAGACCGATTCCCCCCTGTCGATAGTCGTAAGCTGTTTTGGCAATTGCGAAGGTAGCGCACATTAATGCCATGACGCCGACGGCGGCATAGAGGGAGAGCCAGGCCTGAACTGTCGCTTGGGGCATGTTCGCTACCTAACAGTAAGATCCTGTCGCTTCCTTAACTCTCTGATCGTGCCGAAGTTACCGGAGGCTGGATCAGCTTGCGCTAAGGGATGCAGTCGCGTTGAGCGCGCGAAGGGAAGGGTGGCATCGTTGGATTAGCGCTCTTAAGCTGCGCAGACTGGCGCTATGGTGTGTTTCGGCGTGCAAGTGGTGCCCACCTGACTCGGTGATCGGCGCCTAATCGGGGACCACCCCCGGGTCATCTATGGTCGTCAGCTTTTTTGGTTGGCGACGAGGCGGAGGATGACGACGGTGGAGACGATTGGACGGATCAGGCGTGCGTATTTCGTGCAGCGGCAATCGGTGCGGGAGATCGCGCGGCGGCTGCATGTTTCGAGGAAGACGGTCAGGAAGGCGATCGAAGCGGAGGACGGCAAGTTCGGCTACGATCGCACGGTTCAGCCGAAGCCCAAGCTCGGCGCCCACGTTGCCGAGCTCGAGCGGTTGCTGGCGGAGAACGAGCGCAAGCCGCGGCGTGAACGGCTGACGCTGATCCGGCTGTTCGAGGCGCTGCGGGCGCAAGGATATGAGGGTGGCTACGATACGGTTCGCCGCCATGCACGTCGCTGGCAGCGTGAGGAAGTTGGTCGCACGGCGACCGCGTTCGTGCCGCTGAGCTTCGAGCCCGGCGAGGCCTACCAGTTCGACTGGAGTCATGAGGTCGTTGTGCTGGCGGGCGTGACGACGACGGTGAAGGTCGCGCATATGCGGCTGTGCCATAGCCGGATGTTCTTCGTACGTGCCTATCCCCGCGAGACGCAGGAGATGGTGTTCGACGCCCATGCTCGAGCCTTCGCCTTCTTTGGCGGCGTCTGCACGCGGGGGATTTACGACAACATGACCACCGCGGTGGATGCGGTGTTCCTGGGCAAGGAGCGCAAGTTCAACCGCCGCTTCCTGCAGATGTGCAACCATTATCTGGTCGAGCCGACCGCGTGCACGCCGGCGGCGGGATGGGAGAAGGGGCAAGTCGAGAACCAGGTGGGTGTAGTGCGCGAACGTTTCTTCACGCCCCGGCTGCGCTTTGCCAGCTACGAGGAGTTGAACGCCTGGCTGCTCGACCGCTGCCTGGAACATGCCAGTGCCCATCGGCATCCCGAGTGTCGTGACCGTACCATCGCTGACGTGTTCGAGGACGAGAAGCCGGCGCTGATGCGCATGCCGACGGCTCCGTTCGATGGCTTCCACTCCGTCACCGCCTCGGTCTCCAAGACGCTCCTGGTGCGGTTCGATTACAACAAGTACTCGGTGGCGGCCCGGGCTCTCGGGCGGCCGGTTGAGGTCCATGCCTATGCCGGCCGCATCGTCATCCGCCAGGGCGACGATATCGTCGCCGAGCACGATCGCCGCTTCGGCCGCGAGCAGACCGTTTATGATCCCTGGCACTATGGGGTCGGTACACAGAACGGACCCAGATATACGCTCTCATGACTGCCATCCGAGACGCTGGCCGAGTTTACTCCTTCGCTGACCGCAAGACCAGCGTTCGCATTGACCTTGGCGGGTGTGCCGCGGACGCCTGATCGACG
>NZ_JAGMXV010000221.1 GCF_018006725.1 Rhizorhabdus sp. | reverse complement strand
GATGCGAGCAAGGATCGGCAGTCCATGCGCGCGCGCATAATCCTCGCTCGTGACCAGGATTGCGCTTGCGCCATCGGTCAGCGGCGAGGACGTTCCCGCCGTTACCGTGCCGTCCTGGCTGAAGGCCGGCTTCAGCCCGGCGAGGGTTTCCGTCGTCGTGCCGGCACGCGGCGTGCCATCCTTGTCGACCACGCCCGCCTTGGTCGTGATCGGCACGATCTCGGCCTCGAGCTTGCCGGCCGCGATAGCCGCGGCCGCCTTGTCCTGACTGGCGACCGCAAAGGCTTCCTGCTGGGCACGGGTGATCTGATATTTGGTCGCGACATTCTCCGCCGTGTCGCCCATGCCCATATAGGCGGCGCTCTTCTTCGCGAGCTCGGGGTTCGGCAGCGGATTGAACCCCATCATCGGCACGCGGCTCATCGACTCCACGCCCGCGCAGATGAAGGCCTCGCCGGCGCCAAGCTGAATCTGGCCCGCAGCGATGTGGACCGAGCTCATCGACGATCCGCAGAAGCGATTAACGGTCATGCCGCCGACAGAGAGCGGCAGGTCGGCGAGAAGACCGATAAGGCGCGCGATGTTGAAGCCCTGCTCGCCTTCAGGAAAAGCGCAGCCCAGCACGATATCCTCGATATCTTCGGCCTTCACGCCGGTCTGCTGAATCAGTCCGCGAATGACCTGAGCGGCCAGATCGTCAGGGCGGACGCGCGCCAGCGCGCCCTTGCCTGCCAGGTGAAAGGGGGACCGGGCATAGCCCGCAACAACCACATTACGCATCGATGATAGCCTCTCCAGGGAATCGGACATCTGATTACCTAATGGTGCGTGAAATGACGTTTACGTCAACTAAAATCTTTGGCACTCTTCTCACGCCGTCGAGGGAATCGTCATGCACCGGTTCCCGGGAGGCTTGATATCGGAGGTCTTGGCCGAGGAACGTACGGATGCTCGCCAGTGAAAAACCGCGCACTCTCATCCCGGCGATGATGCTCGCGCCCGTCTTATCGACGGCTGCGCCTCTCCCCAAGCGCCACTGCACCTGTTTTCGAAGGCGCACACATGCGATTTTCTGAGCATCCCCTCCGGCGTCAGATCGTCGGCGAAATGCATCTGCGCCGTTTTCCTGCACTCGAATTGCCCGCCATGGCATTTCAGACGGTTCGCCTGGTCGATGAGAATGACCGGGAGAAGGAATGGCTGATCCTGGAGCAGCGATGTGCCTCTGGACTCGATCGCAACCTGCGCCACCTGGAAACGGAGTGGTCCGCCAACGGGCGGCTGGCCTGGGAAAGGCACAGTGAAGCGGTCACCACGACGCTAACGTCAACCTCGGTCAGCGCGGACGCGCAGTTCTGGTCTGCTCCCGACGTCGGCCCCTTCAGTGATACCTTGCAGTGGATGGAAACGCTGCCGGGCCTGGTCATCCGCGCAACCCACATCGTCGTTGTGGCGAACGATAGCTACGCCGAGCCGGTTGTCGATCGGGCCGACTTCCATCCGGGCCATCTCGTCTCCTGCATCATCGGGGATAGCGTCCGGATCTGGAGCGACTTTCGCATTCACGCCGGCGGCTACGGGCGCCTGGTCGTTGCCGCGAACGGGGCGGCTGACGGCGAAGTGTCGCGTTCCATCCAGCGCATTCAGGAACTGGGCAATTATCGCAATCTTTCCTTGCTTGAAGGCACGCACAGATCAATAGCTTGACGGCGTCACACACGAACACGCCCGAACCCTGACGACGGGGCCAGCAGCGCCTGACCCCTCCAATTCGCACACAACCTAATAGGCATTTTGATGACGCATTGAGCTATTGACTTACCTATACGTCATCTAGATGGTTATGGGACGCTGATTTGCCGCATATTGGCTCCAGACGTGAAACAGACGGTCGCCTGAAGGCGCGCGGAGAGGAACAATGTCGATCATTCTGACACTACTGGCTTCGAGCACTGCATTGCCCGCCGACACCGTTGTCGGTCGCTGGCAAACCGAGAGCCGTCATGGCGTCGTGGAAATCACCCGCTGCGGGCAATCGATCTGCGGTGCCTTGATCAGTTCCGACGGGATCAAAGCCAACCCCGAACTACGTGACGAAAAGAACAAGACCGCTGCGTTGCGCGGTCGTCCGCTTCGTGGATTGCAGATTCTGCAGGGTTTTACGTGGAAGTCGGGCAGTTGGTCGGGTGGTTCCATCTACAACGCTGAGGATGGCGGTACATACAGCGCGACGGTCACGTTAGCCGATCGGGATCATTTGCGCCTCAAGGGCTGCATCGTCTGGCCCCTGTGCAAGACGCAGACATGGACGCGCCTCCGATAAGCACGAGGAATTTGACAATCACGAAAGGGGAGATGGGCGTGGCAGGCAAAAATTGGAAAGTTGGGATCGCAACATCGGCCGTGGCGGCTGGATTGCTCGCGCCGCAAGCCGCGAGCGCGCAGGCCTTTTACCTTCAGGAACAATCGTCCAGAGGTGCCGGACGAGCCTTTTCGGGCGAGGTCGCCGACCAGGGCGTACAGTCCCTCTGGTGGAATCCGGCTGCGATCGCAGGCATGGAAGGAGTCGATGCCCACCAGGCCGTAAGCGTAATCCTTCCCAAAGGGTCGGTTGACAATGTCAACACGCTCATTGTCCGTCCCGGGCAGTCGGCTGCGGCTGTAGGCGGGAGCCAACGCTCTCGTGATCCGATCAATAATGGCGTACTACCCTCCGGCGCGATAGCCGTCGGCCTGACATCACGGCTCGCTTTGGGGCTGACCGTCGCCTCCCCTTATAGCTTCACAACCAATTATGATGCCGACAGCTGGGCACGGTATAGCGCCGACAAGACCAAGCTGCGAACATACGACATCCAGCCATCGATCGCCTACCTCGTTACGCCAAATCTCAGCATCGGCGCCGCGCTTAATATCGAATATGCCGACGCATCATTGTCCAACTATCTGCCGAACCTATCGCCTCTTCTCGCCGACGGCCACCAGGAGCTGAAAGGCAATGGTTGGGATCTTGGCTGGTCGGCCGGGCTGCAATATCGCGCCGGCCCCATGCAACTGGGCGCCAGCTACAAGTCGAGCGTGAAGCATAATCTCGACGGTTCGGTGACGACGACCGGTCTTCTTGGTCCGCTCGCCGGGCAAAACAGCGTAGTGAATGCAAACGCCACGTTCGAGACCCCCTGGCAGGCGATCTTCGGAGCGCGCGTGGCGGTGTCGCCCAAGGTCACCCTCAACGGTCAGGTGACCCGCATGGGTTGGTCGAAATTCGACGCTATCCGGCTCGGCGCGCCGCTCAACGTTTCAATCCCGGAAAATTACCGGGACACTTGGAGCTTCGCAGGCGGCATCGATTACGCGGTCACACCAGCCTGGACCGTTCGTGCCGGCGTTCAACACGCCCAGACCCCGACGCGCAACGGCAATCGGGACGCTCGAGTGCCTGACAGCAACCGTTGGAATTTCGCTGCCGGCACAAGCTATGCCGTGTCTTCCCGGTTCACGCTCGATGCGGGCGCAGCGTATATTACGTTCAAGGATACGACTATTGATCGCACGACAGCGGCCTATGCCGGCACGGCCGTGCAGACGCCGATCCTGATGGACGGCAAGCTCGAGGACGCGCACGCCGTCGTGCTGTCGCTCGGCGGACGTTTCCACTTCTGATGCTGGAGATCGCCATGCCCCAGCCCGCCATCAGCGCCTTCCCGTCGATACCGGAACCGGCAATTCCGCCACGGCTCCTGACCGACCTCCTCGACAATGCGTTGAACCTTTATCCCGAACGCGTCGCCATCGACTTTCTCGGGCGAACCTGGACTTATGCGCAGGTGGGGCAACTCGTTCGCCGTGCAGCACGTGGATTGCAGGATCAGGGGCTGCGCAAGGGCGATCGGTTCGGCCTGTGCCTGCCGAACTGCCCCTATTTCGCGATATTGTACTTCGCGGCGCTGCGCGTGGGTGCGATCGTGGTCAACTTCAACCCGCTCTACACGGAGCGCGAACTGGAGCATCAGATCCGGGACTCGGGAACGCGCATGATGGCGGTACCGGACGTCCGGATAATCCACGAGAAAGTGCAAGCCGTCGCGCCACGTGCCGGGCTGGACAAGATCGTGTTGTGCGGCATGAGGGATATGCTGCCCTGGCTGCAAGGCCTGGGCTTTGCGCTATTCAAGCGAAAAGACCACGCGCGGATACTCGACGAAGGCCTTCATGTCCGGCTCAAGGCGCTTCTCGCCCATGATGCCGAACCTGACGCGGTAGAACGTCACCCTGATGATGTCGCGGTCCTTCAATATACCGGAGGCACAACCGGCGTGCCCAAAGGCGCAATGCTGACCCACGCCAACCTCACGGCGAACAGCGCCCAGATGGTGGTGCATGTGGGAGGACTTCGCCCGCAGCAGGAGAGAACTCTCGGCGTCCTGCCCATGTTTCACGTCTTCGCACTCACGACGGTGCTCAACTTCTCAGTCGAAATCGGCGCCGAAATCGTCCTGCTGCCACGGTTTGAGATGAAGCAGGTTCTCAACACGATGAAGCGCAAGCCGCCGACACAGTTCTTCGGCGTGCCTACGATCTATGTTGCCCTGAACGCGCTTCCGGACGACGAGATACCCGATCTCTCGGCCGTGCGCGCCTGTATATCCGGCGGCGCACCGCTCCCGCTCGAGGTACGCGAGGAGTTCGAGGCACGCACGCGTGCCAGGGTCGTGGAAGGATATGGGCTCTCCGAAACCGCCCCGATCATCGCCTGCAACCCGTTGTTTGGGACGGTGAAGGACAATAGCTGCGGCCCAAGTTTCCCCGGCACCATCATCGAGATCCGAGATCCGGAGAATCCCTCGCGGGTTCTTCCCCAGGGAGAACGCGGAGAAGTGTGCGCCCGCGGCCCTCAGGTGATGAAGGGCTATTGGCAGCGCCCTGCAGAAACCAGTGCTGTCTTCGTCGATGGCGCGCTACGAACCGGCGATATCGGCTATTTTGATGAGGATGGCTATCTCTTCCTCGTCGACCGCATCAAGGACATCATCTTCTGTGGCGGATATAATGTATATCCCCGGATCATCGAGGATGCGGCCTACCAGCACCCGGCGGTAAAGGAGGCGATCGCAATCGCGATTCCTGACGCCTACAGAGGTCAATCTCCCAAGTTGTTCATCGCGCTGCACGAGGGATCGAACCTGACCGTCGATGAACTCAAGGTCTTTTTGCAGGATCGCCTCAGCAAGATCGAGATGCCCAAGGCCTTCGCATTCCGGGACAGCCTGCCCAAGACGTTGATCGGCAAACTTTCGAAGAAGGATTTGATCGAGGAGGAGAACAAAAAGCTCGCCTGAGCCTCTATCCCCTGTCAAGCTACGAGGCTTATGCGCTTGAGTGGTAGGGTAGCCGTGATTGGAGGACAGGGAGTGGATGGCATGGGGAACTCGCTCCACCTCGCCGAGGACGATGAAACGCTTAAGGACGCGGATCGCGACAACCCCACGCACAAGGGGAGAACCCGCGCAAAGGATGCGGATTTACAAGTGTACGGCATCCAGGATGTCGCTCAGGAACTCGGACTGACACTTCGCACGCTACGCTTCTACGAAAAGGAGGGGCTTATCGCCCCTCAACGGGTAGGCAGTACCCGGGCATATTCCAGGCGTGAGATCGGACGCATACAGCTGATTTTGCGCGGCAAACGCCTTGGCTTCTCCATCAAGGAAATCAAGGAGTTTCTCGATCTCTACGATGCCGATCCCGAGCATAAGGAGCAAATGGAGCGATTGATTGCCCGCATCCGGGAAAGGTTGGTCGACTTGAAGACGCAGCGCTCTGCGCTCGACCTGACAATCGACGAGCTTACAACCATCGAAGTGGAAGCGATGGCAAAGTTGCAGCGATAATTTGGTCATCCCATTCTCTAACCGAGCGGTAACGCTTGATCGCGGCGCCCCCGATCCAATCAAGCCGTCAAGCGACGAGCGCCGCGCCGATCGCTAAGGCCGCCCCAGAACCGCGCCATGATCATCCAGGCGATGCCCGACGCGGTCATCGCCCCGCCGACCTGCCATGGCTCGAGGCCAAGCACGCGCGCGATGGGGCCCGCGAGCGCCACGAACGACATCATCGCCATCGAGCAGACGAAGGTCTCGAACATCAGTGGCTTCATGCTGAAAGCGCCTGATGCTTCCTCCCCCACTTGTTCGTCGCCTGTCGCTGTCGCAGCTTCGGTCATGCTGCTTCGTCCCGTGATGCGACCGGCGAACGGCCACCATTCCAGAGCAGCGCCGTCGAGACGGCATAGACAACGAGCCAGCCGAGGTTGAACGCGGCGCCGTCAAGCCAGGTGTGCGCCGGCTCGGGCAGGATGCGCGCGATCAGCATGCCGATCGCGACCAGCGAGACGGGATTGGCCAGCGCTGCGAACCAGCGTGGCCAGGCGGTGCGGCCCAGCGCGATGACGATCCCGAGGAGCAGCAGCGCCAGGCCCAGCGTCACGATCGGCATCAACCAGGCGATGAGCAGGACATGGTAGAAGTGCTGGCCGAGATCGAGCAGCGCGCCATGGGCCGCGGCCGGCGTTTCGAGGATCGTCTTGTAGGCCATGCCGACATAGTAGAAGCCCGCATGGCCGAGCGGAGACCAGGCGTTGCCGGCGACCAGCAGGACGAAGGTCAGCCAGCGCCACCAGCCCATCGCCGGACGCAGCCCTTCGAGCAGATGCCAGCAGCCCGCGAGATAGAAGACGATGCCGGCATCGGCCACCAGCGCGCCCGCGGCGAGCCGCGCCTCGGAGGATGGAAGCATCAGCGCGACACCGTCGAACTGGATGCGATCGGCATAGGTCTTCAGGATCAGCGGATAGTCGTCGGGACTTGCCCTAGCCCCGATGATCAGCGCGTCGCCAAGCGTCCAGAGGATCGCGCCGATCACGCCCGCGATACCGCAGAGACGAAGAAGCGGGAGCCGCTGGATATCCGTCATAGGCTTGTCCTTGCTTCGGCGCGGGATCGATCGACGAGACGCATGATCTCCTGGGCGATCAGCTCGGGCTCGCTGAACGGAACCATTGCCAGCGCTACCGTCGCCTGGCGGCCACGGGCAAGCCTCAGCCCAAGGTGACCACCGCGATCGCGCGTGAACTGTTCGGCTATGCCTGGGACATCGCCCGTCGGGTGTCGCCGGCGATAGCCGGCTGATCCACCCACGACATTAACGAGAGGAGGCGCCAGCGCACCAACTGCATAGCCTTGGCCGACGTGCCGCGGGCACCCGACTGTGATGGGCAATCCACGGTGTACGGTGGGGCAGGTTCGTCCGACGCCCGAACTTATACGGAGGATAGGCCCAGCGACGGATACGGATAGTGCGGTAATCAACCCGCGGATGAGAGCATGATCAATCGTCGTCGATCAGGCGCCCGCGGCACACCCGCCAAGGTCAATGCGACCGCTGGTCTCGAGGCCAGCGAAGGAGTAAACTCGGCCAGCG
>NZ_JAGMXV010000220.1 GCF_018006725.1 Rhizorhabdus sp. | reverse complement strand
TGGCCGCGCTGAAGACCGTGCGCGAAGGCCAGTACGTCACCGCCGGCAATGCCAGCCAGTTGTCGGACGGCGCCGCCGTCGTGGTGATGATGTCGGCGGACGAGGCGCGTACCCGCGGGCTGGCCCCGCTCGGCACCTTTCGCGGCCTGGCCGCGGCGGGTTGCGAACCCGACGAGATGGGGATCGGCCCGGTCTTTGCGGTGCCCCGCCTGCTGCAGCGTTTCGGCCTGACCGTCGCCGACATCGACCTGTGGGAACTGAACGAGGCCTTCGCCAGCCAGGCGATCCATTGCCGCGACCGGCTGGGCATTCCGGCGGACCGCCTGAACGTCAATGGCGGCGCCATCGCCATGGGCCACCCCTTCGGCATGAGCGGCGCGCGCATGGTCGGCCATGCCGTGCTGGAAGGCCGGCGGCGCGGCGCGCGGCGGGCCGTGGTCACCATGTGCGTGGCCGGCGGGCTCGGCTGCGCGGGGCTGATCGAAATCCACTGAGGCGCGCGGGGCGGCTCCGCCGGCTGGCACGGCGAATGGCCGTCGCCCGCGGCATGGCGCCGCTGCATACCACCCAACGCCCAATAGGGGTTCTTCCCGTCGGTTTCCTGCACTTATGCTGACCGCCGGTATCGTTGGGAAGATTGGAACAGTGACCCGTCATCGTCGCCGCGAACGCGTGCTTGCCGCCTGCCTTGCCATGCTTGCCGGTTACATCGATGCCCTGGGCTTTCTCAAGCTCGGGGGTTTCTTTGTGTCTTTCATGAGCGGCAATTCAACCCGCCTGGGCGTCGGCCTGTCGACCGGCTGGGCCGCGGCGTCCCTGCCGGCGCTTCTCATCGGGCTGTTCGTCACCGGCGTGGTCGCCGGCTCGCTGGTCGGGCGGGCGGCGGTCACATCGGCTCGGCGCCGGCCGGCCGTGCTGGGCTTCGTCACGCTGCTGCTCGCTGGCGCGGCAATCCTTGAAGAAGCAGGACTTGGTTTTGGCGCAGTTGCCGCAATGACCTTGGCCATGGGAGCCGAGAATGCATTATTCGAGCGTGACGGCGAGGTCAGTATCGGCCTGACCTACATGACCGGTACCCTGGTCAAGCTCGGCCAGCGGATCACCGACGCCCTGCTCGGCGGCAATCGCTGGTCCTGGATCTGGTACCTGCTGCTGTGGTCGGGGCTGGTGGCCGGCGCGCTGACCGGCGCGGCGGTGTATGAGCGGATGGGCCTGGGCGGCCTGTGGATCGCGGCGCCGGTCGCCGCGCTGTTCACCGTTGCCGCCGGGATGATCGGCGACGAACGACGTTAGATCCCGGCAGCGCTGCGTGGAGAAGGGAGCCGAGGGCGTGCAGCGGGCATCGTCGGCGCTTATTGAACAGCGCGTCGATCGAAATCCAGACATAGATGGCCCGCGCTTTCGCGGCCGATGTCGTCGATCAGCTTGATGAGTTGCGGACTCTCCGCCGGTCCTTGCGCGCGTTGCAGCTTCTTCATGGTGTCGAGCAGATGCCGCACGACGTCTGCGTCCGCCAAGCCATAACGGGCGACCGCGGCGAAAGCAGGACAGGCCAATTCATCGAGCGAGATAACCGAGGTAACGACGCGCAGTCGCCGCTCTGTGTCAAAGCGCAGGGACGAGGGAACGTCGCGTCGGGCCAGGCGGCCGAATGCTTCGCCGAGACGGTCGATGCAATAAAGGGCGGTGGTCGGATCATTGATCCCGGGGGACAGCGCCCGTTGGGCGATCTCGACAATGCGGCGGATCGAAAACTCCAGATCCTGGTCTGGCGTACGCTCGTGACCGAGGATGAAAGTTGCCTTCAACATGTCGGCAACGTCGTCCGAAACGCGATCGACGGCATGGACCCTGAAGACGGCATCCTGGTCCGCAACAAAGCGGCCCGGGCGCGCTTCGACACGGATGATCAGATCGTGCTCGGTCGCGATCCGCATCAGCGCCTCGACGTCGACGCGCTGCATATAGCCACTCGATCCAGCCATGATCGGGCGAAAATCCGACTCCGGAACATCAGGGACGTCGAAGTCGGATTGCTGGTCATGGGGCGGGTCCTGACCAAGACGCTCTGGATAGAGGTGGTCGATGGTCGCGTGGGTTTCGACCGCCAGCGCCTCGAGTAGCGATTCGATCCGAATGGCCGTGGCCACATGATGGATGAAATAGATCAGGACCGCGATGCTTGAGAGTGCCAGCAGGACGCCGGCGGCCACCGAAAGATGGGGAACGAAGCTTGACTCCTCGGTGCCCCGGACCGTGCGGAGCACGAGCAGGCAGTAGACGAAAGTCGAGATGAATATGCCGAGTACGACCTGGTTGCCGCGATCGCGCATGAAGTTGCGCAAAAGCCGGGGACCAAACTGGGACGAGGCGAGTTGAAGGGTGAGCATCGTGATCGAGAAGGTGAGGCCCGCCACGGTGATCATCGAGCTGGCGATGGCCGACAGCAGCGCCCGCGCGCCCCCCGGGCCGAAGGAGTAGAGCCAGCCCACCTCGGTGACCCATTCCGTGCTTGCCATCGTGTCGAGCTGGATGAGGCCGAACGAGAGGGCGATGGCGACCCCGGCCATGCCGGACGGAAGGAACCAGAAACTGGTGCGCAACCTGTCCCAGTAGCCATGGAGCCTGGCGGCAGAAAGGAAAGACGGTATGGGTGCCTCCTGCCTTAAGACTGCGTGCTTGCCGGACATTACGGCCATTGCGGCCCAACTACAGCGACCCGAACAATGCGGGCGTTGCGGCATGCAAGCATAACGTACATGCCGCGCACTTCGTTCAATCTTCAAGGCATAGCCCGCCTTTCCTCAAGCGATCACGGACGATACCCGCCATGCTATCGGCTTTCGACCTTATCGCGGTTCTGCTCGTCCTGACGGCCGCGTTCGGCTGGATCAACCATCGCATCGTCCGTTTGCCGCACACCATCGGGCTTCTCGTCATGGGGCTTGGAGCGTCGCTGGTTCTGATCGGGGTCGAGCTCGCGTTTCCTTCCGTGCTGCTCTACGAAGACCTGGCGGGCATTATCAGGCAGATCGACTTTCAGGCCACCGTCCTCAACGGCATGCTGGTGACCTGAGCCCTTAAACCTCTCCCAGAAATTGTTAGAGTCGGTCAATCGAGGAGGGCCCGCCGCGGCGCGGTCAGACGCCGCCGCCGGGTGACGCCGGCTCGCCCCTTCGGCGGGATCGCTGCAACTCGCGCCGCCACCACCTCCGAGCAGACGGTCAGCGACAGGGCGACCATCACCTACTGTATTCCCGACGCATCTAGACGGCCATCTGTCACGATCAAAAGCAGTTGCGCCTACTGACGGAACCCCGGTAGCACCCGACCGGGGTTCATCAGATCCAGCGGGTCCACCAGCGCTTTAATTCCCCGCATCAAGGCCAACTCGACGGGGGACTTGTAGCGCCGCATTTCGTCTAATCTCAACCTCCCAATGCCGTGTTCGGCGCTGAATGTGCCGCCCAACTCGACGGCAAGGTCGTGGATCGCCTCGGCGATGGTCGCGACGAGTGCGGGCCCGTCAACCACTTGCGCCCAATTCTCCCGCGCGAACATCGCTATGTAGTGCAGGTTGCCGTCCCCGAGATGAGCAATGACCAAGGGGCTTGCCTGGGAATGCAGCGATGTTACCCGGTTCCCGGCGCGCTCCACGAAATCCGGGATGCGGGCCAGCGGCACGGCCACGTCGTGGGTCAGGCCCATGCCGGCGCGGCGGTTGGCCTCGGCTGCGTGATGGCGCAGATGCCACATCGCCCGGCGCTGACGTTCGCTGGTGGCGATCGCCGCGTCACTGATCGTGCCATCGGCCAGTCCCGCCGCCAGAACATCCGATAGCCGCTCGGCCAGAACAGCCTCGTCGGCCTGGGCCGACAGCTCGATAAGGACGTACCAGTCGCCGGTTGTCGCCAGCGGATCCTGGGCACCGGCGATATGCTGCAGCACCAGCGCGTACTGCCTGCCTGACAGGAGTTCGAGCGCCGTGACTTCGCCGGCGAAGGCCACCTGGATGTCGCGGGCGACCGCCACCGCCGTCCCGATTGCCCCGATCGCCAGCATCGCCGTGAGGCAGTGGCGGGGCCGAGGAAACAGCTTCAGCGTGGCGGCGGTGATGATGCCCAGCGTGCCCTCCGACCCGATGAACAGCCCCTTCAGGTCGTAGCCGGTATTGTTCTTGCGCAGCGCCTGCAGGCCGTTCCAGATCTCCCCGCTGGGCAGCACGACCTCCAGCCCCAGCACGAGATCGCGCATGTTGCCGTAGCGCAGCACACCAGTGCCGCCGGCATTGGTCGCGATATTGCCCCCGATCTGGCACGATCCTTCAGCCCCGAGGCTGAGGGGGAACAGGCGCCCCACGCCGGCGGCGGCCTCCTGGACATCCTGCAAGATGCAACCGGCCTGAACCGTGATCGCATTGTCTGTGGCATCGATCGCAAGTACCGCGTTCATCCGCGACAGGTTCAGCACAATGGCTTGATCGCCCGCGGCCGGCGGCACCGAGCCGCCGCACAAGCTGGTATTCCCACCCTGAGGGAAAATCCTGACGCCGTGGGCGGCGCAGAGACGGATACAGGCGGCGACCGCCTCGGTGCTGGAGGGCAGCACCACAGCCAGCGCCTCGCCGCGATACCGCTGGCGGAAATCCATGAGATGCCCGGCCTTGTCGGCATCGGCCGACAGGACGGTCACCCCGGGCAGACCGGCCAGCGCGTCGGCGAAATCCATGCTAGCTCCAGGTCAACGGCGAGGTAGCGGCCTGGCGGAAGGCCGACAACGCGCCAAACAGGTTGCTCGCCTGCAGTTGGGGCGGGCTCATCAGCCCGACCCGAAAAGATTTGCCCGCGAAGTCGCCGATGTTGCCGATGACGAAGATGCCGTAGCTGTCGAGCAGCATCTTGCGGAACCGGGCATCGACGACCCGGTCGGGATAGCGGACCGCCATCACCGTGTCCGAGTAGAAGTCGCGCTGCATCGCGACCGCGCTGTCGTCGATCAGGAAACGAAAGCCGGCCTCGCGCATCTGCGCCATGAACCGGTCGGCGATGTCGCGATGAATGGCCCACCAGCGTTCGATCGAGATGGCGTCGATCTCGCGCAGCGCGGCCCGCAAAGCCAGGACCAGCGTTGTCGGCTGGGTGAAGGGCGGCACGTCGGGGCGCTCGACCGAGTGGGTCCACCAGGCGCGGAAGTCGAAATAGCTGCCCATGGTCGAATCCGGCCGCAGCCGTTCCCAGGCCTTGGGAGAGGCGGTGACGATGGCCAGGCCGGGGATCGAGGCCAGGCATTTATGCGAGCCGGTCGTCTGGATATCGATACCCCAGGCATCGGTCTCGACCGGCATCGCCCCGGCCGAGCAGGCGGTGTCGACGAAGTAGAGCGCGTCGGTGGCAGCGACCAAACGGCCGATTTCGGAGATCGGATTGACCAGCCCGGAGTTGGTTTCGACATGGACGACCGCGACCATGTCGAACGACTGCCTGCGCAGGGTTTCGGCCACGCGGTTCACATCGACCGGCTCCAACGGGCCGTGCACCAGGCGCTCGACCTTGGCGCCGTAGCGTTCGGCCCAGGCGGCGATCAGTTCGCCCCAATAGCCGTTCTGGATACTGAGCACCGACATGCCCGGCCGGATCCAGTTGCCGAGCGCCAGATCGATGCCGGTGCGAATCGAGCCGTGCATCATCAGGACGCGGTGCCGGGTGCGCAGGGTGCGGCCGAGGATCTCGCTGGTCTCGTCGTGCAGCGCCCAGAAAGCGTCGCTATGCGGGGTCAGCAGGTCGGCCAGCTGGGCATCGAGCACGCTCCGCGACACTTCGACCGGGCCGGTCGACATGTTGAGGACGCGGCCCGGCGCCACCGGCCATGCGGCGTCGAGATCGCCGCTCATCGTGCGGTGACCTCGCGGTAGGCCCAACCGATCGCCTCGACCAACTCGTCGACGTGGTCCGTCGTATGCACCGTGCTGACATAGGTCTTGGAGAAATTCTTGTAGATGCCGTTAGCATAGAGGCGGCGATGGATCTCGTCGGCCAGGGCGACGTTCGCGCGGCGCACGGCGGCATGGTCATGCACCGGCTCGTCGGTGAAGTAGAAATGGAAGATGCCGCCGTCCCCGGTGATCTGAGCCGCGACGCCGAGATCGCGGAACAGCCGGCCCAACCGGTCGCGCCCGTGGGCGCCCAGCGCCGCGATATGATCAATCCCGCCTTCATTGACCAGGATATCGAGCGTGGTATGGGCGCATTCGATGCCGATCGGGTGGCCGTTGAACGTGCCGCAATGGAAGGAATAGCGGTCCGCCGGGCTGTCAGGGTCGAGATGCGCCATCAGCGCCCGACGGCCGACGATAGCCGAGATCGGCACGCCGCCGGCCAATGCCTTGCCCAACGCCGTCAGGTCGGGGGTGACCCCGTACTTTTCCTGTGCCCCGCCGGCGGCGAGGCGGAAGCCGGACACCACCTCGTCGAAGATCAGCACCGTCCCCCATTTGTCGCATTCCTCGCGCAGGGTCTCGAGGAAACCGGGCAGCGGCTTCAGCGTGCGTTGCATCGGCTCGCAGATTACCGCTGCGAATTCATTGGGATGGGCCGCCATCACCTCGCGGAAATAGGCGATATCGTTGAACGGCAGGACCATCAGATCCTCGCGCACGCCGCTTTGCACTCCCGCGCTGATACCATAGGGTTCGGGCACCTGGGTCGGCGACATCTCCATCGACCAGACGGCGAGGTCGTGGTGGCCGTGCCAGGCGCCGTCGAACTTGATGAACTTGCGCCGGCCGGTCACCGCACGCGCCAGACGCAGCGAATGGAACGTCGCTTCGGACCCGCTGGAGGCATAGCGCACCATCTCGGCGCTGGGTACATATTGCACCAGGCGCTCCGCCAGGCTGACCGCGCGGTCGGCCAAGCCGAAATACTGCGTCCCCCGGCCGGCCTGGTCGACGATGGTCTGCGTCAACCGGGGGTGGGCGTGCCCCAGGATCAGTGGGCCGGCACCGAGCATGAAATCGAGATAGCGGCGGCCGTCGATATCGTAGACATAGGGGCCTTCGCCGCGCTCGATCAGGAATTCGAGCCCCTTGGGCGGCAGCAGCGAATTGGTCGACCCACCGGGGATCAGATCCTTCGCCTGCTGGACACGCGCCTGCTGATGGGCGCTGATCTTCTGGAAATTGTTCATCGTCCTGGTTTTCCTGTGGCTCAGGCGCGGTCGTGGCCGATCGCCATCGTGGCCTGGTAGGGATTGACGCCGCCGGTGACGATGCCCTGGGCATCCCGGGCCAGCACGCTGGGATTGCCGAACTCGAAGGTCGACAGGCCTTCCGAGCGAACCTCGATGTCGTGGCCGCGCCGGCGCAGCTCGGCGACCGTCTCGGCGCTGAACCTGCCGTCGAGGATCACCTTGGTGCCCTCGAAGTCGATGCGCGGGAACGAGACGGCTTCCTGCGCCGACATGCCGTGATCCAGCATGAAACAGGCGATCTGCAACACCGAGGGCATGATCTTCACCCCGCCGGACGAGCCGATGG
>NZ_JAGMXV010000219.1 GCF_018006725.1 Rhizorhabdus sp. | reverse complement strand
ATGATCTTGTCCTTGCCCATGGTCGGCGCGATCTTCTCGATCGCGGACAAAGCGTGGGCGGTTTCGAGCGCGGGGATGATGCCCTCGAGCTTGGCAAGCCGCTGGAAGCTTTCGAGCGCCTCGGCGTCGGTGACTGGGATATAGCGCGCGCGGCCGATCTCGTGCAGCCAGCTATGCTCGGGGCCGATGCCCGGATAGTCGAGGCCGGCCGAGATCGAGTGCGCCTCGGTGATCTGGCCGTCATCGTCCTGGAGCAGATAGGTGCGGTTGCCATGGAGCACGCCGGGGGTGCCGCCGGCGAGGCTCGACGCATGCCGGCCGGTGGTCACGCCTTCGCCCGCCGCCTCGACGCCGATCATCTCGACATCGGGATCGTCGAGGAAGGGGTGGAACAGGCCGATCGCGTTGGATCCGCCGCCGACGCAGGCGACGAGCATGTCGGGCAGCCGGCCCTCGACCTTCATGATCTGCTCGCGCGTTTCGCGGCCGATCACCGACTGGAAGTCGCGGACGAGTTCCGGATAGGGGTGCGGGCCGGCGGCGGTGCCGATGATATAGAAGGTGTCGTGAACGTTCGCGACCCAGTCGCGCAGCGCCTCGTTCATCGCATCCTTGAGTGTCTGCGCGCCCGACGTCACCGGCCGGACCTCGGCGCCGAGCAGCTTCATGCGGAACACGTTGGGCTGCTGGCGGGCGACGTCGACCGCGCCCATGAAGATGGTGCAGGGCAGGCCGAAGCGTGCCGCGACGGTAGCGGTGGCGACGCCGTGCTGGCCCGCGCCGGTTTCGGCGATGATCCGGGTCTTGCCCATGCGGCGGGCGAGCAGGATCTGCCCGATGCAGTTGTTGATCTTGTGCGCGCCGGTGTGGTTGAGCTCCTCGCGCTTCAGATAGATCTTGGCGCCGCCCAGATGTTCGGTCAGCCGCTCGGCGAAATAGAGCGGGCTCGGACGGCCGACGAAATTCGCCATCAGGTCGTCGAGTTCGGCGTGGAAGGCGGGATCGGCCTGCGCCGCGCGATATTCGCGCTCCAGGTCGAGGATCAGCGGCATCAGCGTCTCGCTGACATAGCGGCCGCCGAACTGGCCGAAATGGCCCTGCTCGTCCGGTCCGTTGCGCAGCGTGTTCGTAAGCGAAGCGGTCATAATGATGCGATCCGTTGGAGGAAGGTGGCGATCTTGTCCACAGCCTTGATGCCGGGGGCGCTCTCCACGCCCGACGAGACGTCGATCAGGCGCGCGCCTGTGGAGCCGGCGGCACGCTCGACATTGTCGGCGTCGATCCCGCCCGACAGTGCCCAGCGCTGAGGGTGATCGAAACCGTCGAGCAGGGTCCAGTCGAAGCGCAGGCCCATGCCGCCCGGCAGCGTGCCTTCGGGGGTCTTGGCGTCATAGAGGATGACGTCGGCGACCGGACGATAGGCATGTGCCGCATCCAGGTCGGCCCGGGTGCGTACCGAAATCGCCTTCCACAGGGCGATGTCCGGATGGCGCTGGCGCAGCGCAGCGAGGCGGGCGGGCGCTTCCTTGCCGTGGAGCTGCAGCGCGTCGACGCCGCCCACGCGGACGGCCGCGTCGATCACATCATCCTCGGCATCGACGAACACCCCGACCTTGCCGACATGGGACGGAACCCGCATCGTCAGGGACCGCGCCTGCTCGAAATCGACATTGCGAGGGCTTTTCGGGAAGAAGACGAAGCCCAGATGCGATGCGCCATGGCGCACGGCGGCATCGACCGTTTCCGGCGTCGACAGGCCGCAGATCTTGGCGGTGACTCGCTGCATGGCGGGGTCTGTCGGACTCTGCGCCGCTCGCGTCAACCTGTCTGTCCGATCAGACAGGGCTAGCCGTTCAGCAATCAGTCGGCGGCTTCGGCGATCTGGGTCAGATAGTCGGGGTCGACGATGCGGATCTTGCCCTGGGTCAGTTCGATCACGCCTTCGCTCGCCCAGGCGGCCAGCTGGCGGTTGATATTCTCGCGGCTGATGCCGACGAAGCTGCCAAGCTCGGACTGGCTCAGGTCGCGCGTCAGGCGGGTGCCGTGCATCTTCTGGTCGGTCAGCCGCTTCAGATAGCGGGCCAGGCGCGGGGCAGTGGTGAAGGCGCGGTCGCTCTCGATCGTGCTGTCGGTCTCGCGGAGGCGGCGCGCCATTTCCTTGAGCAGGCGGATCGCGACCTTGGGATGGCGTTCGATGAAGCCGAAAAATTTGGCGCGCGTGATGCGGATCAGCCGGCCCGGCCACATCGCGACCGCCGATGCGGTGCGCGGTCTGTCGTCGAGCACCGCGATCTCGCCGAGGACCGCGCCAGCCTCGGCGTAATCGAGGATGATCTCGCGGCCATTGGGCGTGACCATAGAGATGCGGACCACCCCGTCGAGGATGATGACCAGCGACGTCCCCTCGTCGCCCTGGGTCAATATCTCGTCATTGGTGCGGGTCGCCTGCAGCGTTCCGATCGACAGCAGGTCGGCCAGCTCGCTCTCGCCACATTCCGCAAAGACGCTGCCCTTCGGCAAATGCGCCAGCAGCTCCGCTGGTGTCATTCCGGCCCCCGATTACGCTGTACTCCGCCCGGGCGGCACCGTGCACGGCACGGCTCGATTCTGCAAGCGATCCTCCGGGCGCAATTCCCTGAGTTGACGCTGCGGTAAAGCCGATCAGTTCGCTGGCGACCAGCCGGGCGGAGCCAGTTCGAAGCCGGCAAAATCGAAGCCGGGAGCCACGATGCATCCGACGAGGGCCCAGCCCCGTGCGGCTTGCGCCGCCTGCCAGGCGCCCTTGGGGACGATGCCCTGCGGCCGTTCGCCGGCGGCGACATCGGGACCGAGCCGAACCGTCTCGGTCGGCCCGTTCTCGTCGGGGGCAATCAGAAGATCGAGCGCGCTGCCGGCATGGAACATCCACAGCTCGGCGGCATCGACCCGGTGCCAGTGCGACCGCTGTCCGGCCTCGAGCAGGAAATAGATGGCGGTGGCATGACCCCGGCTGGGCGCGTCGGCGCCGCCTTCCCGCCAGGTCTCGCGATACCAGCCGCCTTCCGGATGCGGGGCGAGGCCGAGTTCCTCGACGATCCGACGGGCGTCTTCATTGGCGGGAAGCGACATCAGAACAGCCCTCCGCCCATGATCAGCCGGACGATGCCGACCACCAGCACGAAGCTGTTGAGCCGCCGGCCGCTGTCACTGTGCGACAATATGCCGAAGGCCGCGCCGATCAGCGCGACCGGCACCACCGCCCAGTTGAACCAGCCCAGAAAGGGAAAGAAGCCGAGGATCGCACCGCACAGCGCGATGAATCCGAAGCCGAGCGAAAGGACGTTGAACATGGCGGGCAGCTTCCACCATGATCGGCGGGATTGCAACCGCTGTACTGTTTTAATAATACAGCGTTCGAAACAGGATGGGGAACCGGGAATGCGAAAGACGATCGTCATGGCGGCGCTGCCGTTGCTGCTGCTGGCCGCGTGCGAGGTGAAGGTCAACGACGACACGAAGAGCGACGCTAATGCGAGCGCAGGCGACTCGGCGGCCATATCGATCGACGCCGGGGGAAATGTCGCGATGGGATCGGGCGATCAGCCGACCTCGCTGTCGCTGTCGATCCCGGGGATCGAACTGGGCGGCGAGGACATGAACATCGACGGGATGAAGCTCTATCCCGGATCGAAAATGACCGGCGTCAACGTGACCGACAAGGACGGCGGCAATGGCCGCGTCGAGATCCGCTTCGTCAGCCCGGCCGCGCCCGATGTCGTCGCCCGCTATTATGCCGATGCGGCGGGGCAGGCCGACTTCACGGGGGTGAAACTTGCGAAGAGCGGCGCGGCCTCCACGGTGACGGCGGTGAACGGGGAAGGCGACCCGATGACGATCACGCTCCAACCCGCCAGCAAGGGCACCCAGGGTAGCATCGTCATGACCGACAAGTCGGCGAAGTAGCAGCCCGCTTCTGGACGCGCGCGCCCGGCCCGGCTGGCCGTGGCGCGCAAAGCGCTTTCACGCGGGGCGATCAGGCTCTAAAGGAGCCGTCATGCCCCCAATGCTTCTTGTCATGATCGGCGGCGCCATCGGCGCGGCCTTTCGCTTTCACATATCCACGGTCGCGCTGCGCCAGCTCGGCACAGCTTTCCCCTATGGCACCTGGCTGGTAAACCTGCTCGGCGGTCTGCTGATGGGCGTGCTGGCCGGCGTCGTCGCCCGCGCACCGATCGATGGAGAGCCGTTGCGTCTGTTCCTGGGCGTCGGCGTGCTCGGCGGCTTCACCACCTTTTCGGCCTTCAGCCTGGAAACCTTCAACATGCTCACCCGCGGCGAATATCTGATGGCCACCGCTTATGCGGTATCCTCGGTCGCCGGATCGGTGCTGATGCTGTTCCTGGGCGTCGGGCTGTCGCGGGTGTTCGCATGAGCGAGGCCCCCAAGACCGAAGGCGGCGAGGGCCGCCAGTTCATCGTCGCGGACGATGATGACGGCATCCGGCTCGATCGCTGGTTCAAGCGGCACATGCCGGACACCAGCTTCAACATCGTCTCGCGCTGGGCGCGCACCGGCCAGCTGCGCGTCGATGGCCGGCGCGCGGCGCCGGGCGACCGGATCGAGGCGGGGCAGACCATTCGCGTGCCCCCGGCCGAGGTTGCGGCGGCCGCGACCGCAGCCGCAAATGCCGCCAAGGCGAAGCGTCCGGAACGCCCGCGCGAGCCGCTGACTCCCGAAGAGATCGCCTTCGCGCAGAGTCTGGTCATCCATCGCGACCGCCAGGCGATCGTGATCAACAAGCCGCCGGGCCTTGCGACGCAAGGTGGCACCAAGACCGAAATGCACGTCGATCGTCTGCTCGATGCGCTGCAGTTCGATGCGGAGAGCCGCCCCAAGCTGGTCCACCGCCTCGACAAGGACACATCGGGCGTGCTGCTGCTCGCGCGGACGTCGCGCGCCGCTGCGCATTTCGCCAAGGCATTCAGCAGCCGGACCGCGCGCAAGGTCTATTGGGCGGTCTGCACCGATGTTCCGTCGATCGAGGACGGCATGATCGAGTTGCCGATCGGCAAGCAGCCCGGCACGGGCGGCGAGAAGATGTATGTCGACCAGAAGGAGGGCTCGCCCGCGCGGACCCGCTACCGGATGATCGACCGCGTCGGCAACCGCGCCTGCTGGCTCGAACTCCAGCCCTATACCGGCCGGACCCACCAGCTGCGCGTTCATCTGGCGGCGATCGGCCATCCGATCGTCGGTGACGGCAAATATGGCGGGGCGGAAGCCTTTCTGTCGGGCACGATCAGCCGCAAGATGCATCTCCACGCGCGCCGCCTCCGGGTCGACCATCCCGACGGTGGGCAGCTCGAGATCACCGCCGAGCCGCCCGAGCATATCGTCGATACGCTGCGCAATCTCGGCTTTACCCAGTCCGAGGGCGATCTTCCGCTCGACGAGGTGAAGTTCTCCGAAACCGAGGAAGGCAAGCGCCGGATCGCCACCGCGCGGGCCAAGGATGCGCGCAAGGCCCGGCGCGGCGAGCGGCGCGGACGCAGCCAGCCATGACCGGCCCCAACCGGCTTGCCATCTTCGATTGCGACGGCACGCTGGTCGATAGCCAGGCGAATATCTGCCGGGCGATGGTGGAAGCCTTTACCGCCGAAGGGCTGCCGCCGCCGCCCGATCCGGAGATCCGCCGGGTCGTCGGGCTGAGCCTGACCCAGGCGATTGCGGGCCTGTTGCCCGACGCCGAGCATGGCCTGCACGTCCAGCTTGCGGAAAGCTATAAGCGCAGCTTTCAGGCGATGCGCGGTGCCGGGCTGGTCGACGAGCCGCTGTTTCCCGGCGTCGCCGAACTGCTCCACGCACTCGACGCCGATGGCTGGATGCTTGCGGTCGCCACGGGAAAATCCGATCGCGGACTCAAGCATTGCCTGGAAGCGCATGGGCTCGAACGGCTGTTCGTCTCGCTCCAGACCGCAGACCGCCACCCGTCCAAGCCGCATCCGTCAATGGCGCTGCTGGCGATGGCCGAGGCAGGCGCGGTGCCCGAGACGAGCGCGATGATCGGCGACACCAGCTTCGACATCGGCATGGGAATCAACGCCGGCTGTGCCGCGATCGGCGTCGCCTGGGGCTATCATGCGCCGGACGAATTGTTCGACGAGGGCGCGCATTTCGTTGCCGATCGTCCGGATCAGCTTCCCGAAATCCTGAAACTGGCGCTATCAGCGCGCGCATGAAGCGATTCTACAAACAGGCGGCGACCGAAGCGGTGGCCGGAGGCTATGGCATCCGTCTCGACGGGCGCGCGGTGAAGACGCCGGCGCGCACCGAACTGGTGGTACCGACCGCCGCGCTCGCATCCGCAATCGTCGGCGAATGGAATGCGCAGGGCGAGGACATCGACCCCCGCACCATGCCGCTCACCGGGCTTGCCAACGCTGCGCTCGACCGCGTGCTCGCCGATCCGCCCGCTTTTGCGCGCAGCCTGTCGGCTTATGCCGAGAGCGACCTGACCTGCTATCGTGCGGAGAGCCCGTCCGAGCTGATCGCCCGGCAGTGCGAAGCCTGGGATCCGCTGCTCGACTGGGCGGGCGAACGCTATGGCGTCGAGTTCGAGATCGCGACGGGGATCATCCACCGGCCCCAGCCCGACGATACGATCGAGCGGCTATCGGCTGCGGTCCGGGCTTATGACCCGTTCCGGATGGTCGCGCTCCATCCGCTCGTCACCATATCGGGATCGCTGATCATCGCCCTGGCGGTGGCCGAGGGCGAGATCGACGTCGATGGCGCCTTTGCCGCCGGTCAACTCGACGAATTGTGGCAGGCCGAGCAATGGGGCGAGGACGAGCTGGCCGTCCGCGCCCGCGAGGTGAAGCGGGCCGATTTCCGTGCGGCGGCGCGCTTCCTGGCGTTGCTCGTGCCCGTCGACGTCGCCGCCTGACCCCAGCGGCAGGATGACGCGGGCCGTTCGCCGCCTTATGGAAGCAGGATCATGACCGAAGCCACGCAATTGACCGATGTCCGCGAGGAATATGAATTTCTCGACGCCGACGATCGTTACCGCCTGCTGATCGACCTGGGCCGCGCGCTGGAACCGATGCCGGATGCGCTCAAGACCGACGCCACGCTGGTGCGCGGCTGTTCAGCCAGCGTCTGGGTCTACCCGACCGTGCTCGACGACGGGCGCCTGCATTTCCTGGCGGACAGCAATGCGGCGATCACCAAGGGGATCATCGCGCTGGTGCTGCTGACGGTGCAGGATCAGGCGCCGGCCGACATCCGCGCAACCGATATCGAGGGCGCACTCGCCCCCTTCGACCTGCGCAACCAGCTGAGTTCCAACCGCACCCAGGGCATCCCCAACATGATCGCGCTGATCCGGTCGACCGCGGAGCGTTACGCATGAGCCGGTTCCTTGCCCTTGCGCTGATCGCCGCCATGCCGATGGCCGCCCCGTTGACGGTCGCCTACGCGGCGACCCTGCCCTTTGCCACGGGCAAGCTGACTATAGGCGGCGCGGCCTTCACGCCTGCCGAGGTGATGGACGCGCGCGCTTTGCC
>NZ_JAGMXV010000030.1 GCF_018006725.1 Rhizorhabdus sp. | reverse complement strand
GGCCAGGGCGTTGTCGGCGTCATTGGCACCGGCGAAGGGGGCACCGAACAGCGCCATGATCGCATCGCCGATATATTTGTCGAGAATGCCCTTGTTGGCGAAGATGACGTCGACCATCTCGGTGAAATAGCTGTTGAGCATCGTCACCGTGTCGCGCGCGCCGATCCGCTCGGCGATCGTGGTGAAGCCGCGCACGTCGGAGAACAGGATCGAGACGGTCTGGTCTTTACCCGACAATTCGCTCTCGCCGGCTTCGAGCAACTGGTCGGCGACCTCCTTCGACATATAGCGCGCCATGGTCGAGCGAACGCGCTTTTCGGTGGTGATGTCTTCCATCACCAGCATCGATCCGATCACCGCGTCATTGGCATCGACCAGAGGGGCTGCGGTGAGGTTGATCGACGAGGCGCGCCCGTCGGCGCCGACGAGTTCGGCATCGACCGCGAGATAGGCCTCGCGGTCGCGATCGGTCCGCTCCAGCCGCTCGGCGATCCATTCATTGGCGCCGGAGAAGGCTGTTCGGGCCGGTACGCCGATCAGGCCGTCGGGGGCGCCCATCAGCTGCCGCGCCGCTTCGTTGCTGGTAACGATCCGCCCCTCGTCGTCGAAGGTGATCACCGCGTTCGAGGTGCTCTTGAGGATGCTCTCGTTGTAATTCTTCATGTAGAGCACGTCGTCGAACAGCCTGGCATTCTCCAGGCAGACGGCGATCTGCGCGGAGAAGGCGCGCAGCCGCGCCTCGTCCTTTGCGGTGAAGGCGGCGGCATCGCGCTTGTTCAAGATCTGGGTGACGCCGATCCGCCCGCCATGTTTGTCGAAGATCGGCTGGCAGAGAATGGAGCGGGTGACGAAGCCGGTCGCCTTGTCGACATCGGGATTGAAGCGTGGGTCGGCATAGGGATCGGCGATATTCTCTGCGAGGCCGCTGGTGAAGACGGCGCCGGCTATGCCCCGGTTCGCGGGAATTCGGATCTCGCGGACATGGTCGCCCTCGGCGAACAAGGAGAAGAGTTCGTCGGTCTTCTTGTCATAGACGAACAGGGTCGACCGCTCTGCGTTGAGCAGTTCGGCGGTCGTCCGCATGATACGCGCGATCAGGATTTCGAGCTTCAGTTCGCCCGCGAGGTCGTTGCTGACCTCGAGAATCAACTGTTCTTCGCGTAGCGCCTCGACCATGTGCTGGAAGCCGCGGAAGATGTCGGCATATTCGTCGGTCGAGACCACCTGCAGCCGGACCCGCTCCAGATCGCCGCGCTCTACCATCCGCATCTCGTCGATCAGGCGGCTGGCCGATCGGGAGACTTCGCGGGCGGTAAGCAGCGCCATCATCACGCCGCCCAGCATGCAGATGCACACCACGCCGACGATCCAGATATAGAGCGGCATCATCATTTCGGCGGTCGGGTCGATGCCCTCCAGCACGAACATCCGCTGGACCTTGAAGATGATCGACGCGGCGAAAAAGACCAGCGGCAGGGCAGCGACGAAGATCGTCAGGTAGAGCAGCTTGCTCTTCAGGCGGATCGAGATGAGGCGGGCCTGATATTCAGGAGGCAGGCCGCCTTCGAGCACCTCGGACAGGCGCACGATGGTCGGTACGACCGCCCGGCTGACGCCGAAATATTCGAAGATGGCATGGGTCGGTGAAGCGAAGAACAGGGTGGTCGCCGCGAACACGGTGATCTGCCACGTCTCATAGCCGGCATCGACGATCAGATTGGCGGCCGGCAGCACGATGCAGACCATGACCGTGACGAGCGGGCCGTGCAGGAAGGTGACCCGCATGAAGGAGTAGAAGGGCAGGTTCAGCGCCCGCACGACCGCCGCCGCTGTCACGTCGCGAGGCGGCGCGCGGCCCTGATCGAGATATTCGAGCGCCGCCCCGATCGGCCGGTAATGGCGCACGATCAGATAGACGTCCGACAGATTGTAGATGGCGACGACGATCGGCATCATCGCGATCATGATCAGCCATTGGTCGAGGCTGAATTCGAGGCCGAACAGCACCAGCGCCAGCGTGATGACGATGGCCGCCGCGCAGCCGCCCTGGTAGAGCCAGACCAGCCGCCAGAACAATGCCCGTGCCGAGGGGGGCGTCGCCGCCGAGCCCGGCGCGGTCGCCACGGGCTTCATCTCGGTCATCGGAAAGTTGCGGTCACGACCGTCGTCATTCGCTCGTCCGCCTCCCCACCGCTCGCTTGCGTACCCCTGCCTTCTCCTGCGGTTTGCCGTTGCGGCACCTCGCTTGTCCAGAGAAGTTTGACGGCGCTCTTTCCAGCGCCGCCATTCCATGAAGCGGCCGAACGCGCCTGACGGTGATCTTCGGCACAAGCGATCGACCTCATCCCGGAAAATCGGGCACAGCGAAATGGGAATGGCGGACTTAACCTTTGAGAAACCATCTTCTTTAGCAACTCCTCCAATGTGTTGGCTTATCTGGTGAGGGCACCATCAACGGCGTTCATGTCCCCCCGACGCGACCGCCACGACGAGGACGCGAACGCCATGTCTCGAACGTCTCCGCTGGCTCATACGGTTACCGGTCTGCTGGCCGCCGCCACCGTTGCGGCAGGCCTGACCTCGGGTGGCGTTCGCGCCATGGTTCCGACCTATCGGCCGGTCATCAGCGTGGAACAGCCGATCCGGCCGCTCGACGCCGAAGCGACCGGGGTCGGACGGCTCGTTTGCATGGCTGCGGGATCGCATGACGTGCTGGTCGAGACCATCGGCTGGGTGGTCGGCGGTTCGGACACTGTCGTGACCGAGGGCAGTGTCGCGCTGGCCGGTGCGGCCGGGCTGGATCCGGCCAGCTGCCTGTTTCAGCTCGACAATCCCGATGGCAGCCTGCGCGTCGCGGCGCGCATCCGCCACATCCACGCGCCCTGGTCCGACGGCAGCCAGCGTGATGACGAGGATGTCGACTATTCGGTCGTCAAGCTCGACCGGGTGATCGGCGTGCGCCCGGTGGCGCTGACGGCCTTCCACAGCCGCTGAGGCATCTGCCCCGCACAGGCTCGGGCCTTCCCAAGCCTCCATCCGCCTGTCAGGACGATTGCGCTGCCCGATTGGCAGTGACGATGGCGGAGACGACGTCCGGTCATGACCAGCATCCCGCCCCTGGGCGAGCGCGCCTTCACGCGGATCACGGCCTCGGCGCCGGGCGAGCCGATTTCGCGGCGCGTGGCGGAAGAGACGCCGGTCGCGATCGAATATGATGGGCTTGGCTATGCGGTGTTGATGGCGACGCCCGCCGATCTCGACGACCTCGTGCTGGGTTTCAGTCTTGCCGAGCGGCTGATCGACCGGCCCGAGCAGATCGCCGAGATTTCGCCGCATGACGTCGACCGGGGCATCATTCTGCGCGCATCGCTCGCATCCGAGTGCCGGCCGCGCGTGGCCGATCGGGTGCGGCACCGCCTGTCCGAATCCTCCTGCGGCCTGTGCGGAATCGAGAATCTCGAACAGGCGTTGCGGCCGCTGCCGATGGTCGAGGCCGGGCCGCCGCCCGCCGACGCAGCGCTGTTTCGCGCGGTCGCGGCGCTGGGCGATTGCCAGCCGCTCAACCGCGCGACCGGGGCGATGCATGCGGCTGCCCTGTGCGGGCCGGGTGGGGATATCCGGCTGGTGCGCGAGGATGTCGGTCGGCACAATGCGCTCGACAAGCTGATCGGTGCGATGGCGCGGATAGGGCAGGGGTGGGACGGCGGTTTCGCCCTCGTTACGTCGCGCTGCTCGTTCGAGCTGGTCGAGAAGGCGGTGCTGGCGGGGTGCCCCACGCTGGTCGCGATTTCCGCCCCGACGGGGCTGGCGATCGACCGCGCGAAACAGGCGGGCCTGCGTCTGATCGTTCTGGCGCGTGGCGACGCGATGCTGCTGGCATGACCAGGCTGTTGCTGGGCGCGGTGCTCGCCGGAGGACGATCGGAGCGCTTCGGATCGGACAAGGCGGCCGCCGCCCTGCACGGGGTCGCGCTGATCGATCATGCGGTCGAGGCGCTCCGGCCCTGGGTCGATCGGGTGGCTGTCTGTGGCCGGACGGGGAAGGCGGGACTGTTCCTCCCTGATCGTCCGGCGGCTGACATGGGGCCGCTCGGCGGTCTGTGCGCGGCGCTCCATCATGGGCGGGCCGAGGGTTTCGATGCGGTGATCAGCGTCGGCTGCGACACGCCGCAGCTGCCTGCCGGCCTGATCGAGCGGCTGGCGGTAGCAGACGGGCCGCTCTATCTCGCTACGCTGCCCATCATCGGTTGCTGGCCGACGGTCCTTGCGCCGGATCTCGACGCCTTCCTCGCGGAGGATCGCAAGCATGCGGTGCGCGCCTGGGCAGACCGGGTGGGCGCTGGCCGCATCCAGTGGGACGGCATCGCCAATATCAACCACCCTGCCGATCTCGCCGCACTCCGGCAGGCGGGAGGTTGAGCCCGTCCATCTTTTGTTACTTGCGGGCGCGGCGCAATTGTCGAACCCTGTCATCAGCGGCACAGACCGCAGGCAGACAGAGGATGAGCAGCCTTGGTGGAAGGTGGCATGCAGGATTGGCCCCTGCTGGTTTCGTCGATCATCGACCATGCGGAGCGCGAGCATGGCAGCCGCGAGGTGGTCAGCCGGCTGGTCGAAGGGCCGATCCACCGCACCGATTATGCGACGATCGCCGGACGCGCGCGGCAGGTGGCATCCGGGCTTGAGCGGCTGGGCGTCGGTATAGGCGACCGCGTGGCGACGCTCGCCTGGAACACCCATCGCCATCTCGAACTCTGGTATGGAATTGCGGGGGCCGGGGCGATCTATCACACGATCAACCCGCGCCTGTCTGACGACCAGATCGCCTGGATCATCGAGGATGCCGACGACCGGCTGCTGTTCGCCGACCTGAGCTTCGTGCCCCAGCTCGAACGGTTGCGCGACCGATGCCTGCGCGGTCGCCAGCTGATCCTCATGACCGATCGCGCCCATATGCCGGAAACGGGGCTGGATGCGCTCTGCTATGAAGATCTCGTTGCCGATGGAGATGCTGGCTTTCGCTGGGTCGACGTGCCGGAAACGGCGCCGGTCGGCCTCTGCTACACGTCGGGCACTACGGGAGCACCCAAGGGCGTCATCTACACCCACCGGTCGAACGTCCTCCATTCGCTGACGGCGCATGGCGCGGACGTACTCGGTTTCCGCGCGACCAGCTGCGTGCTGCCGGTGGTGCCGATGTTCCACGCCAATGCCTGGTCGATCGCCTTCTCCGCGCCGATGACCGGCGCGAAGCTGGTGATGCCGGGCCCGAGGCTCGACGGGGCCAGCCTGTGCGACCTGCTGGAGGAGGAGGCGGTGACCTGCACCGCTGGCGTCCCGACGGTGTGGATTGGACTGATCGACGAATTGCGTCGTCGCGGCAGGAAGCCGTCCGCGCTGGAGCGGGTCGTGGTCGGCGGAGCGGCCTGCCCGGCCTGGATGATCGAGGCCTTCGAGGCGGAGTTCGGGATCGAGGTGTTCCACGCCTGGGGCATGACCGAGATGAGCCCGATCGGGTCCTTCGGCACGACGAAGCCCGGTATGGAGACGTTGAGCGTCGAGGAACGGCGCGCGATGAAGCTCAAGCAGGGCGCGGGCTTCTACGGCGTCGCGATGCGCACCGTCGACGAGGAGGGCCGCGAGCTGCCACGCGATGGCCGGTCCGCCGGTCGGCTGATGGTGCGTGGCTGCGCGGTGGTCCGCGATTATTTCAAGCGGGCCGGTAGCGATGTGCTCGACGCCGAGGGGTGGTTCGATACGGGTGATCTCGCGACGATCGACGGCTATGGCTATATGCAGATCACCGATCGGACCAAGGACGTGATCAAGTCCGGGGGCGAGTGGATCTCTTCGGTCGAGCTAGAGAATCAGGCGTCCGGCCATGAGGATGTCGTCGAGGCTGCCGCGATCGGCATCGCCGACGCAAAATGGGGCGAGCGTCCGTTGGTCGTGGCGGTTCGCAAACCGGGCAGCACGGTCGACGCGCCAGCATTGCGCGCCTTTCTCGAGAGCCGCGTGGCGAAATGGTGGCTGCCCGAGCGGGTCGTCTTCGTCGAATCGCTGCCGCACACCGCGACGGGCAAGCTCGACAAGGTCACGCTTCGGCGCCTGTTCGCCGAAGGGAAGCTCGGCCAGGGGGATTGAAAGACGCCCTTTGGGACATGATATGTTGTAACGAGCGGTCATACGTGGCATGGCCTCCGCGGAGACATGTTGTTGAATCGCGCCAATCCCCGACGTGACCTGTTCGACCGGCTGGCCATCGGCCTGTCGGCAATCTGTTTCGTCCATTGCGCGGCCAGCGTGATCTTCGTAACGCTGCTCGCAGCGGCCGGCGGTGCCTTTCTGCACCCGGCGATTCATGAGGCTGGCCTCGTCCTGGCCCTGATCCTTGCGATCATCGGCCTCGGGCGTGGCTTCGTCCAGCATCGCCGCCGGGGGCCGATGCTGCTCGGCACGCTGGGCATCGCCCAAATGGCAGCGGCCCTCAGCGTCCCCCACGGACTGTGGGAAGCGGGTTTCACCATGGCCGGCGTCAGCTGCGTCGCCATCGCTCATCTGCTCAACCGCCGCGCCGCACCCCGGGGCGCCTGACAAGCGGCGAGGCTTGTCGCGGCAGCCCCTGCGGCTTACATGACCCCGCATGGGCGCAGCGCATCATCACGAGCATCACGAAGGCGAATCGCTGGCGGAAGCCGCCAAGCGGGCTTTCGAGCGGGCTGGCGAACAGTGGACGCCGATGCGTGCGCAGATCTTTGCCGCGCTCAGCGGTTCCACCAAGCCGGCATCGGCTTATGACCTTGCCGAGGCCGTCTCCAAGGTGACGGGCCGCCGGGTGGCGGCAAACAGCGTCTATCGGATCCTCGACGTCTTCGTTGCCGCCAATCTCGCGCGGCGAGTCGAGAGCGCCAACGCCTATATCGCCAACACCCATCCCGACTGCGAGCATGACTGCATCTTCCTCGTCTGCGACAGCTGCGGGCAGGCCAGCCATGTCGACGACGACGGCCTGACGGGCGCGGTGCGGCAGGCAGCCGAGAAGGCGGGTTTCACGCGACTGCGTCCGGTGATCGAGGTGCGGGGCAGCTGTGCCGCCTGCTCCGAGGGCGACGTCGCCTGAAGTGCTGCTTCCCAACTGTCTGTCCCATTGGACACTATGGCTAGGCACCCCCGGATATTCGGTCTAAAGCAAAGCGGATGAACGATCGGCCCGTAACACCGCTTCTCGACACCGTCTCGTCGCCTTCCGACCTTCGCCGGCTCAAACATGCCGATCTGCGGCAAGTGGCCGACGAACTGCGCGAGGAAATGATCTCCACCGTTTCGGTGACCGGTGGCCATCTCGGCGCCGGGCTCGGCGTCGTCGAACTGACCGTGGCGCTCCATTATGTGTTCGAGACGCCCAGGGATGTCCTGATCTGGGACGTCGGCCACCAGGCCTATCCGCACAAGATCCTGACCGGTCGTCGCGACCGTATCCGCACGCTGCGCCAGGGCGGGGGCCTGTCCGGCTTCACCAAGCGCAGCGAGAGCGAATATGATCCGTTCGGGGCGGCGCACAGCTCCACCTCTATCTCCGCTGCGCTGGGCTTCGCCGTCGCGAACAAGCTGGCGGGCCAGCCGGGCCGTGCGATTGCGGTGATCGGCGACGGCGCGATGTCGGCCGGCATGGCCTATGAGGCGATGAACAATGCACGGCAGGCGGGCAACCGCCTGATCGTCATCCTCAACGACAACGACATGTCGATCGCGCCCCCCGTGGGCGCGCTGTCGGCCTATCTCGCCAAGATCGTGTCCTCGCGTCCCTTCCTGTCGATGCGCGAGTTCGCCAAGCGGCTGGCGCAGCGCCTGCCGCGCCCGATCCACGAACTGGCCAAGCGGTCCGAGGAATATGCGCGCGGGATGGCGACCGGCGGGACGCTGTTCGAGGAACTGGGCTTTTATTATGTCGGCCCGGTCGACGGCCATAATCTCGACCATCTGCTGCCGATTCTGGAAAATGTCCGCGACAGCGATCACGGCCCGATCCTGATCCATGTCGTGACCAAGAAGGGTAAGGGCTATGGCCCGGCCGAGGCGGCGGCCGACAAATATCATGGCGTGCAGAAGTTCGACGTGGTGTCGGGCGTGCAGGACAAGGCGCCCCCGGGCCCGCCCAGCTACACAGGCGTCTTCGCCGATGCGCTGGTCGCCGAGGCAAAGCGCGACGACCGGATCTGCGCGATCACGGCGGCGATGCCGTCGGGCACCGGCCTGGACAAATTCGCCAAGGCCTTCCCCGATCGCAGCTTCGACGTCGGTATTGCCGAGCAGCATGCGGTGACCTTCGCCGCCGGCCTCGCCGCGCAGGGCTTCCGGCCCTTCTGTGCGATCTATTCGACCTTCCTGCAGCGCGCCTACGATCAGATCGTCCATGACGTCGCAATCCAGAATCTGCCGGTGCGCTTCGCGATCGACCGGGCGGGGCTCGTCGGCGCCGACGGCGCGACCCATGCGGGCAGCTTCGACGTCACCTATCTGGCGACGCTTCCGAACATGGTTGTGATGGCGGCGGCCGACGAAGCCGAGCTGGTCCATATGGTCCACACCGCCGCGCTGCACGACAGCGGCCCGATCGCGCTGCGCTATCCGCGCGGCAACGGCACTGGCGTGGGGGTGCCTTCCGTTCCCGAGCGGCTCGAGATCGGCAAGGGTCGCATCGTCCGCGAGGGCAAGAAGGTGGCGATCCTTTCGCTCGGCACGCGCCTGGCGGATGCGCTCACGGCCGCCGACCAGCTCGAAGCGCTCGGCCTGTCGACGACGGTCGCCGACCTGCGCTTCGCCAAGCCGCTCGACGAAGCGCTCGTCCAGCAACTGCTCACCACCCATGAGGTGGCGATCACGATCGAGGAAGGCGCGATCGGTGGCTTCGGCGCCCATATCCTGACACTGGCCTCGGACATGGGCCTGATCGACGCCGGGCTGAAGCTGCGCACCATGCGCCTGCCCGACATCTTCCAGGACCATGACAAGCCCGAACGGCAATATGCCGAGGCGGGGCTGGACGCTGATTCGATCGTGGCGACCGTGCTGGCGGCGTTGCATCGCAATGCCAACGGGCTGGAAGAGAGCGCCTGATTGGGGGCGATACGCGTCACCGATACTTCCCAAGCTGTAGGCCCATGAAAGCAGCCTGTCGGCTAGCGACCGAGTTGCCGACAGTCGTGCCGGCGTGACATGTTGTGCCTATGGCCGTCGTTGTTGAACCTGAAGTGCAACCCGCAATCCTCGCTCTAGGCAGCGATCGACAATTCCCTATCGAACGAGAGAGCGACCTCCACGCAGCATTGGAAGGCTTGTGTCTTTTATCGTCCGGACAGGCCGCGATGCTGTTCCGAGGGCCGAAACACTATATCAAAGCGGTTCGACATGATGACCTCTGGGCCGTCACAACTCGCAAAGGTCGCTGCTTAACGCTCACGTCATTCACTGCCGAAATGTCGACTGATTATAGCGACCGCGAGGTGAAGGAGAGCCGCGCGGCTGGATCAGTTTGGAAACGCATAAGGCGTAGCGTCCTGTCACCTTCTCCAGAGCGGTCGATCAGCACTGCGCAAGTTCGACGGCTCTTCGCTGAGTTTCTCACCGGGCGAAGGTACAGCCTTCCAAAATCTGGAGCCTGAGCGGAATGAGCGCTTCGAACCCAGTCCTTATCCGAAAGCAGCTTATTACGGCTCCACGCCCTAAATATCGTCCGGCAGAACAAAAGCCCCATCGGCCGGCGCTTCGGCGATTTTCTCGATGCGCCCGCGCGACACGGAGATCAGGATGTGGCGGTTGGCGAATTCGACCACGGCGAGGCGTCCGGTCGCGCCCATCGGGATCGCGTCGATCACCTTGAGCGCCCTTTCCCTGTTGCCGATCGCCATGCCGGGCTGGAGCT
The DNA here is from genome assembly GCF_018006725.1 of Rhizorhabdus sp. Lineage (GTDB taxonomy): Bacteria > Pseudomonadota > Alphaproteobacteria > Sphingomonadales > Sphingomonadaceae > Rhizorhabdus. The sequence goes on along the minus strand of NZ_JAGMXV010000030.1, from coordinate 22,560 downwards.
TCCTCCACAGCCACAGCGAACCATAAGCCAGCCCGCCCACCAGGGGGACGAGCAGCAGCAACCGCAACAGGTAATCCAGCATCATTGTCGGCGTTCGATTCCCGAGAGCCGCGCGTCGGCGGCGACAACATCGACGACCCTTATCCCGAACTTTCCGTTCACTGTCACTACCTCGCCCTTCGCGACGAGCGTGCCGTTGACCATGATGTCGAGCAGCTCGTTCGCCTGGCGGTCCAGCTCGACCACGCTGCCGGCGTTCAGCTCCATCAGCTCGGCCAGCCGCAGCGAGGTGCTGCCGACCTCGACCGAAAGGCGCAGCGGGATATCCGAAAGCAGGCGGAGGTTGGCCGGCATCGACAGCTCGGCGCTCCCGGGGACGACGGGAACATCGGACATATCGCTCATCTCAGGCTTTCCTTGTTGATGGTCTCGATCATCATCGCGGCGCGGCCGTCCTGCTCGCCGATCGTGCCTTCGGCGAAGCGCCGATTGCCGACCAGCAGGGGGACCGTCTGCGAGAGGGTGATGGGGATGACGTCGCCCGGCTTCAGGGCCAGCAGCTGGGCAACGGTGATTTCGGGGCGCGCCAGGACCGACCGGACCGGCAGCGAGACGTTCTCGAGGGCGGAGAACAGCTTGTCCTGCCACTCGCTGTCGTCGGCGGCGGGGCCGGCCTGGGCCCGGGCGGCGATTTCGTCCTCGATCGGCTGCAGCATCGACAGCGGGTAGAGAATCTCGATGCGGGTCGACTTGGCGAGGCCGGGCTTGATCGTGAAGCTCTGCACCACCACGGCTTCGTCTGCGCGGACCATGTTGACGAAGGCGGCGTTGGTTTCGTGGGTCGAGAGCTCGAAATCGAGCGGATAGGTCTCGCCCCAGCTCTTGGTCAGCACGTCGACGATGCCCGCGACGATCCGTTTGAGCAGGCGCTGCTCCGAAGGGGTGAATTCGGCCGACCTGGTAGCAAGGCCGCTGCCGGTACCGCCATAGAAGGCATCGACCATGTTGGTGACGAAGCCGGGCTCCATCACCATCATCATCATGCCCTTGCCGGGGCGGATGCGGAACAGGCTCAGGCTCATATAATCGGCCTGGTTGCGCTGCCATTCGTCGAAACGGCGGGTTTCGAGCGGGTTGGCTTCGACGCGGGCGCGGGTCTGCGCGATCGGTTCGATCACGTCGCGCAGGCGCCGGGCGACGCGCTCGTTCATTCGCTCGAGATGGACCAGATGGGCCGCCGGGCGGTCCTTGCGCTGGCCGAGGCGATAAGGCTCGACGTCGCGCATCTGGCTCACCCTGGACGGCGGCGCGACCTCCTTCTGATCGAAGGAGATGTCGCCGAGCTCGTCCATCAGCGCGGCGACTTCGTCACCGGAGAGGCTGGATGCTGCGCGCGTCATCGAATCAGCGAAATCCCGAACATTCGAAACCGGAGAAATCCGGCGAATTCGTCATACGGGAGAGGTGGTTAACGAAATGATGATGCCGCCACTGCGGCTATCCGCCGGGCGTCCTGACGACCCGGCGGCGGGGCGGGGGCTTCAGCCCTCTTTCGCCGACTTCTGCACGAGCTTGTAGGCGTGCTCATACCATTTGCTGCCGGGATAATTGGCGCCCAGCACGGCGGCGGTGCGCTCGGCTTCCGCAGGAACGCCCAGTTCCAGATAGCTTTCGGTCAGCCGCATCAGCGCCTCGGGCGCGTGGCTGGTCGTGTCATATTGGTCGACGACCGCACGGAAACGGATCACCGAGGCCAGCCAGTCGCCGCGGCGCTGGTAGAAGCGGCCGATCTCCATTTCCTTGCCGGCGAGATGATCCTTCACCAGGTCGACCTTCACGCGGGCATCGGCGGCGTAGCGCGAATCGGGGTAGCGGCGGATCAGTTCGTTGAGCGCGTCGAGCGCCTGCTGGGTCAGCTTCTGGTCGCGCGTAACGTCCTGGATCTGCTCATAATAAGCCATTGAGATCAGGTAGAGCGCATAAGGCGCGTCGCGGTTGCCGGGGTGGATCGAGATAAAGCGCTGGGCCGAGGCGATCGCCGGCGTGTATTGCTTGGCCAGATAATAGGAAAAGGCGCTCATCAGCTGCGCGCGGCGCGCCCAGACCGAATAGGGATGCTGGCGCTCGACTTCGTCGAACAGCGCGGCAGCGAGCTTGTACTGGTGCCGGTCCAACCGTTCCTTCGCCGCGTTGTAGAGCGTGTCCACATCGCGGGCGACATATTTGGTGTCGCCCTTGTTCTTGCCGGTGGCGCAGCCGGCCAACGGAATGAGGGAAGCGGCGGCTGCCAGCAACGCGATCGGACGGAGGACTTTACGCAGCATAGGCTGGCTTCTTTAGGGGGCAATCGCAGCCGCCGCAATGGCCGCGACAAAGGAGGGCTGCAACGCTGCGCCGAGACGCTAGAGCGGTTCCCGATCTGAGTCAGATCAACCGCTCTATCCCTTTCGTTTGCCGCGTTTTCTGAATCGTCGTGTGATTCCACCCGACTGGAAAACGCTCTAGTAAGGGGCGATGCTGCGTGTCCTGACCCTGTCCAGCCTTTACCCGAGCGCCGCGCGGCCGGGCTTCGGCGGGTTCGTCGAGCGCCAGACGCTGGCGCTGGCGTCGAGGAGCGACGTCGAGGTCAAGGTCGTGGCGCCCTTTGCGGTGCCGCCCTTCGGTGCCGGACGCTGGCTGCCGGCCTATCGCGCGCTGCTCGACCTGCCCGAACGCGAGATGCGGAACGGGATCGAGGTCTATCGGCCGCGTTTCCCCACCGTTCCAGGCGTGGGCGGACGCATCAATCCGTGGAGCCTTGGCCGGACCGTCGCGCCGCTGCTCGCGCGGATTCGGCGCGATTTCGCCTTCGATGTGATCGATGCCGAGTTCTTCTACCCGGACGGGCCCGCCGCAGTGGCGCTCGGGCAGCGATTCGGGGTGCCCGTGTCGATCAAGGCACGCGGAAGCGACATTCATTTCTGGAGCGGTCAGAAGGGCTGTCGGGACCAGATCATCCGCGCGGGCCGGGCGGCGGACGGGATGCTCGCCGTATCGGGTGCTTTGCGGAGCGACATGATCGCGCTGGGCCTGCCGGGCGAGCGGATCCGCGTCCATCCCACCGGGGTCGACCAGACCCTGTTCGCGCCGATGCCGCGCGGGGAGGCGAAGGCCGCGCTCGGCATCGACGGACCTCTGGTGGTCAGCATCGGCAACCTCATCCCGCTGAAGGGGCATGAGCTGTTGATCGAAGCCATGACCGCCTTGCCGGGTGTCACCCTGGTGATCGCGGGGCAGGGGCCTGAGCGAGACCGGCTCGCGAGCCGGATCGCGAGCGCTGGCTTGCAGGATCGGGTCCGCCTGCTCGGTGCCTTGCCCCATGCCGCGTTGCCGGCGCTGCTGTCGGCGGCGGACGTCATGGCATTGGCGTCGGCGTCTGAGGGGCTCGCCAATGTCTGGGTCGAGGCCCTGGCTTGCGGTACGCCGATCGTTATCACCGATGTCGGCGGCGCGCGGGAGTTGGTGATGCGCGCCGAGGCCGGCCGGATCGTCGATCGCACGGCGGAGGCCTTTGCCTCCGGGATCGCAGAGATGCTGGCCGGAAAGCCCGATTCGGCTGTCGTCCGCTCGACCGTGGCGAACTTCACATGGGAGAGGAACAGCGCGGCGCTGTTCGATCATCTGGCCGGGCTGGTCGCGGCGCGCCGCTGACCGGTCAGAGCGGCATCAGCGCCGCGACGATCCAGCGGTCCTCGCCGCGCAGCACGTTCCAGGCGCGGGCGGCGGTGCGGCTGTCCATCACCTCGACGCCAAAACCGCGCGCCTCGATCTCCGCGACGAAGGCTGGGCTCGGTCGCACGATCGATGGGCCGGTGCCGAGCAGCAGAAATTCGGGGGGCGGGGTCGTGTCGATCAGCGATTCGACATGCGAAGCGCGCAGATCGGCAACGGTCGGCGGCGACCAGTCGAGCGCATTGTCCGGCGTCAGCCACAGGCCGCCCGGCACGATCCGGTCCTGAACGCGGAAAGAGGTGCCGGAAAAGCCGCGTATCGTCGGCCCTCCCGGCGCTTCCTCACGATCGAAACTCACCATCGCTCGCGCCTCAGGGGCCGACGCGCTCGGCTTCGGGGCGGCCGGCCTCCGGCTTGGCGATGCGCAGCGGCTGGAGGCCGAGGCTGATCAGCAGCGAGGAGGAGACGTAGATCGACGAATAGGTGCCGACAACGACGCCGAGCAGCATAGCGGCCGCGAAGCCGCGCAGCACATGGCCGCCGAACAGCAGCAGCGCGCCCAGCGCGAGGAACACGGTGACCGAGGTCATCACGGTGCGCGGCAGCGTCTCGTTGACCGACAGGTCGATCAGCGCCTTCATGTCCATCTGCCGGAACTTGCGCATATTTTCGCGGATGCGGTCGTCGATCACCATTTTGTCGTTGATCGAATAGCCGACGATCGTGAGCACCGCCGCGACGATGTTCAGGTCGAACTCGAGCTGGGTCACCGCGAAGAAACCCAGCGTCATCAACACGTCGTGGACGATCGCGACGAAGGTCGACACGCCGAACTGCCATTCGTAGCGCAGCCAGGAAAAGACCGCGATGCCGAACACCGCGAGCACGACGGCAAGCACGCCATTCTGGATCAGCTCGCCCGAAACCTTGCCCGAGACGGTGTCGGTGCGGGTAAAGACGACGCCCGGAAACTGCTTCTTGAGCGAGGCATCGACCTTGTTGACCACGGCGTTGGTCGCACCTGGATCGTTGCTCTCGGGCACGGGCAGGCGGATCGAGATCGTGCCCGGATCGCCGAACTGCTGGAGCGAGCTCGTGCCGACGCCGAGCGCGTCGATATTGCTGCGAACGGCGTCGAGCGAGGGTGGAGTCGGAAACTTCGCCTCGATCATCAGGCCGCCGACGAAATCGACGCCCATGTTGAGTCCGCGCGTTGCGGTGGCGCCGATTGCGGCCACCGTCAGTAATGCGGTGAGGATGAAGGCGATAAAGCGGAGCCGGACAAATCCGATATTGGTATTGTCGGGAACCAGTTTCAGCAGACGCATGGCACTGTTTCCGATCAGATGTGGAGGGACGCGGGGCGCGTGCGACGTAGCCACAGCGACACCAGCATGCGGGTGAAGACGACGGCGGTGAAGACCGAGGTGGCGATGCCGATCAGCAGCACGACCGCGAAGCCCTTGACCTGGCCTGAGCCGAGCAGGAACATGATGATACCCGCAATCGCGTGGGTCACGTTCGCTTCGAAGATGGTGCGGCTGGCTTCCTTATAGCCATGCTCGACCGCCTGGGTGGGCGACCGGCCGCGCCGGATTTCCTCGCGCACGCGCTCGTTAATCAGCACATTGGCGTCGACCGCCGTACCGATGGTGAGCACGAAGCCCGCAATGCCGGGCAGGGTCAGCGTCGCGTTGAGCAGCGCCATCACGCCGAGGATCACGAAGATGTTTATGACCACGGCGAGGTCGGCATAGAAGCCGAAGCGGCCATAGCTGACGAACATGAAGATCACGACGGCGATGGCGGCGATCGCGCTGGCGATCGTGCCGGCACGGATCGAATCGGCACCGAGATCGGGTCCGACGGTACGCTCTTCGACAACCTTCAGCGCGACCGGCAGCTTGCCCGAGCGCAGCGCGATGGCGAGCTGGTTGGCGCTGTCGGTGGTGAAGCGGCCCGAAATCTGCGCCTGACCGCCGAGGATCGGCTCGTTGATGTTCGGCGCCGACAGCACCTTGCCGTCGAGGATCATTGCGAAAGGCTTGTTCACATTCTCCTGCGTGACGCGCGCGAACTTGCGGCCGCCTTCGCTGTTGAAGGTGATCGAGACAACCGGCTCGTTGGTCTGCTGATTATAGCTGAGCTGGGCGTTGATCAGCTCGTCGCCAGTCAGCATAGCGCGGCGCTTGACCGCGATGAACGGCACGCCCGAGGGGTTGTCGGGATAAGGCACGATCTCGCTGCCCACGGGCGCGCGGCCCTGGGCCGCGTCCTGCGGATTGGCGGTGAGGTCGACCAGCTTGAATTCCAGCTTGGCGGTCTTGCCGAGCAGCGCCTTGAGCGCCGCCGGATCCTGCAGGCCGGGAACCTGGACGACGATACGCTCCGCGCCCTGGCGGATGATGGTCGGTTCGCGGGTGCCCATCTCGTCGATGCGCTTGCGGACGACTTCGGTCGCAACCTGCATCGCGGCGTCGGTGGCCTGGGCGAGGCCGGCTTCGGTCGGGGTCAGCACCACGCGGGTCGAATCGACAACCTGGACGTTCCAGTCGCGCTGACCGGTCATGCCCGAAGGCTGGGTCAGCGTCCGCAGACGCTCGACCGCCGCATCGACGCGCGCTCCGTCGCGGACGAAGAAGGAAAGGCGACCGCCCGTCGTCGAAATGTCGCCGATCGCGATCGGCGGATCGGCCCGGCGCATCTCGGTGCGGACCAGTTCTTCCATGCGGATCAGATTCTGCTTGGCGAGGTCGGTGGTATCCGCCTCGAGCATCAGATGGCTGCCGCCCGAAAGGTCGAGGCCCAGATTGACGCGCGGCATGCTGCCGATGCCCCAGCGCTGTGCCACCGATTCGGGAATGAAGGTCGGGATCGAGATCAATACGCCGATCGCGAGCGCGAGGCAGATCGACCAGATTTTCCAGCGCGGGAAATCGAGCATGATGGGATCAGTCGTTGGCGGGCTTGCCGGCGCCGGCCGGACGGACTTCGGAGATCGTGCCCTTGATCAGCTTGATCCGGACGTTGGGGGCGATTTCCGCCTCGACCTCGCCCTCGTCGACGCGGGTGACCTTGCCGACGATGCCGCCGCCGGTGACGATCATGTCGTTCTTCTTCACCGCGTCGATCATCGCGCGATGTTCCTTCATCCGCTTCTGCTGCGGACGGATGAGCAGAAAATAGAAGATCACGAAGATGAAGATCAGCGGCGCGAAGCTCAGGAAAGAAGCGACGCCACCGGCAGGAGCCGCACCGGCGGCCTGGGCATAGGCGGGAGAAGCGAACATGGGTCAGGCATCCCGGAAAGAGAAAGGGCCGAAAAATGGCCTCGAAGTGGCGCGCGCCTATCACGTTCCGCATGGAAGTGGCAACCGGGCGCTTGCCAAGTCGCTTCGACCCTCCTAAAGCGCGCAGCCTTGGTCGGGGCGTAGCGCAGCCTGGTAGCGCATCAGACTGGGGGTCTGGGGGTCGCAGGTTCGAATCCTGTCGCCCCGACCACTTGAAAAGCTGGACGAAAAGCCTCCCCCAGGGGCTCCAGCGCAGGGCGGTTCGAAGCCGGATCGCCACCCTGTCCCGTCAGACGATCTTCAAAATCTGCTTGCCGCGATTGGCACCGCTGAACAGCCGCATGAATGTCGGGTAGGCGTTTTCCAGCCCATCCTGCACATCTTCCTCGACATGCAGTCGCCCCTCGGCGAGCCAGCGGCTGATGTCGTCGGCGGCTTCGGCGAATCTGGGAATATAGTCGGCGACGATCATTCCGTGCAGCGTCGCGCGACGGACGAGGATCTGCCAGAGGTTGCGGATGCCGACCCTCCCGGTCGCATTATATTCGCTGATGAGGCCGCACAGCACGATGCGCGCGCGCTCGGCAAGGTTGAGCAGCACCGCGTCCATCACGTCGCCTCCGACATTTTCGAAAAGGATGTCGACGCCGCCGGGGGCCTGTGCTCCGATTTCCGACGCGAGAACCGAACTGGTCTTGCCCTTGTAATCGATTGCCGCGTCGAATCCGAATTGATCGACGAGGCGCCTGCATTTCTCAGGGCCACCGGCGATGCCGATCGTCCTGCACCCCATGATGCGACCGATCTGCCCGACGATCGAGCCGACACCTCCGGCGGCGCCCGTCACGAGCAATGTTTGGCCGGCGCGCGGTCTGGCGACGTCGAGCAGGCCGAAATAGGCGGTCATCGCGTTGCCGCCGAGAGCCGACAAAAACAGCGTAGGACGCTCTACGGCATCGATATCGATCGGCCGGGTGAAGCCCCCCGCAGGCACCGCCGTATAATCTTCGAGTGCATGAGAGCCACGGACCCAGTCGCCCGGCGCAAAGGCGGGATTGTCGGACGCATGGACAATCCCCAGCGTCGCGGCGCGCACCGCGTCGCCGAGTGCGATCGGCGGCATGTAGCTCGGCACGTCATCCATCCAGCCGCGCTGGGCAGGGTCGAGCGACGCATAATGATTCCTGACGATCAGCCCGCCTGGCGGCAGAGCCGGCATCGGTGCTTCCACGAGGAGAAAATCCTCCGAGACGGGCATGCCGTTCGGTCGACGCACGAGGAGAAAACGGCGATTCATGGGACGATCATCCTGTCTGGCTTCGCCAGCGGACATCGCGCGCGGACCGGCGGGCAACAAGTGTCGCTCCGTCATCACTCTGTTTACGAGAGAAGAGAGGAAAAAAGGTGCTCCGCCCTAGGAGGATGCTGGAAGGTTAGGCGGGCGGAGCACCAGAAAGCTGTGGCACGAGGGGGATGGCCACGGTCCCCATATGGTCGAGGTCGACTTTTCGGTCGATACGCCCATAAGGACATGTACGATCAGGCACTTCCCATCGACGATCATTCTTCTGCCGGGCGGACGTCGGGCACTCCGATCGTTCGGCGGAGAAAGGATGCGATGACGGCGCGATAGAGACCGTCGTCGAGGTCGCACATCGCGGCATGGTCACCGGCATCGACCAGCCAAAGGCTGCGGTCGCCGCGCAGGGCAGCGAAAAGGGCGCGGGTTTCTGCGGCTGTGGTCGACTCGTCGCCGGTGCTGCCCATAACCAGTACGGGGCCCTTGAAGCGCGAAAGGCCGTCGCGCGGCGACAGGCGGGACGGCGCGATCCCGATCCGAATCAGGGTCTGCAGGCTGAGCATCGGTTCGAGAATCGTCGGTAGCGGGGCGGGCAGGCGTTGCGCGATGCGGTTGCGGATGGCGCTCCTCAGATCGGGATAGACGGCCTGGAGAATCAGGGCATCGGCGGGCAGCAGGCCCGCTTCCCCGATCAGGCTGGCGGCGCCGCCGAGCGAGATCCCGAGCACCGCGACCGGAGCACCATTCTGCCGCTCCTTCAGCCAGGCCAAGGCTGCCTGCGCGTCGCGGGCCTCTCTATAGCCGTTGGTGCGGGTCGCGAGGTCGGACTCGCCATGCCCGCGAAAGTCGATTGCGAGCGAGGCATAGCCGAGGCTGGACAGCCATTCGGCGCGCGCCGCCATCGATGCTCGCGATTGACCCTTGGCGTGGAGGAGCAGAACGGCCGGACCTGCAGGTGAACGGCCGGGGCGGTAAGTCGCAGCGATCGACAGGCCGTCACTGGTCCGCAGGCGCAGGTCCTGTGCTGGCGCGCGTGCAGCTGGTATCGGCCATTGCTCGCCGCGTGAGAGACGCCATCCGACCGTCCAACTGGCGGCGATACCGATCGCAAGCAATGTGCCCGCGAGCCACCATGCGAGCGCGTGTCTGCGCACAGCCTAGTGGCGGCCTGAGGCGGGGCTTCCATGGCCGAGGTCCGCCAGCGGAAGATAGCCGTCTGCCTCCTCGCCGCCGATCAGGGCAACGCCGCCCAGCAGCAACCAGGCATGGGCTTCGAGCTTGCCATCCTGTTTGCGAACGCCGAACCGGATCGAGCCGCCTGCGATGCCCCGGCGCGTCAGCAGCATCTGTCCCGCGACCGCGCGTACCAGGCAGGTGCTGTGCCAGGGGAGCCGGTCCGCGACATGGCGCAAGCGGCGCGCCATGTCCTTCGCGCGATCGAATGACCGTCCTTGCGGGAGATTGGCGGCGTCGTCGCTATTGCGGGGGGATTCGACGGCGCCGAAGAGCCGGCGGGTAATGCGCAGGGGGACGACGAACACCAGAACCCAGGCGAGATGCAGCGCCAGGGCTGTCTCGATTCGCAACAGGATCGACATGAGCTTCCGCATCGGAAAATCCTCGCTCCTACGGAAGGCTCGATCTCATGGGATCGGCCTATCCCCGTCTGCCGCCCTTGCCAAGGGCCGACCATGAGAGGCAGGAAAGGCCGGAAACAGCCAGAGCGTGAGAGCCGATATGTCGATGGGCAAATGGTGGTCGAGCGCCGGAGATGGGCGCTGGAACATCCTGATCAGGGCGAGCCTTGGCTTCGTCTTCATCCTGGAGGGCTATCAGAAGCTCGCCTATCCAGAGATATTGGGCGCCGGACGGTTCGCCAAGATCGGCATTCCTCTGGCTGATGTCATGGCGCCCTTCGTCGGCGTGACCGAATTTTTATGCGGTGCGCTGATATTGATCGGCTTTCTCGCACGAGTTGCTGCGGTGCCGCTGATCATCATCATGCTGGTGGCCCTGCTCAGCACCAAGCTTCCGATCCTGCTTGGTCATGACTGGCTGATCTTCCACGTTCGGGACCTCGACCGTTATGGCTTTCTGAGCATGACGCATGAAGCGCGCACCGATGTCGCGATGCTGCTGGAGGCGTTGTTCATCCTGTTATGTGGGGCGGGCCGCTGGTCGTTCGACGCAACCCGCTCCGGACAGGATCGGGCTTTCTGACGGGTCATCGGCCGTTCGCAACGCTCTGGCTTGGAGAAGGCCACGAGCGGTCCGCACTGCGGGTTGACCGGGGGCCGGCATGCTCCATTACAGCGGCCATGGCTTCGATACGGCACCGGCGTCGGCTTTTCGCGCCTTTGAGCGGGGTGGCTGCGGCCGTTGCGTTGTTCGTGCCTGGCGTGGCGACGCCAGCGGAACCGGCGCCCTTCGATCTGGCGGGCCCGGCGCTGCGGATCAGCGTGACGCGCGGCGCAGTGACCTTGCCGATCGCGCAGGTACCCAGCCTGGAGGAGGGGGATCGGATCCGAGTCTTAGCCGACTTCCCGACCGACCAGCGGGCCCGCTTCCTGCTGATGTCCGCCTTCCTTCAGGGAGCGACCAATCCCCCGGCCAAGGACTGGATCGCGTCGGCCGAACCGTGGAAGAAGAAGGAGAAGGATCGCCAGCTCGACCTGACGGTGCCCAAGGGCGCCCGTCAGTTGGTGCTCTTCCTCGTGCCCGAAAGCGGCGGTGCAGCCGGAGCGATCGGCGATGCGGTGCGGGGCAAGCCGGGAGAGTTTGTCCGGGCCACCCAGGATCTGAACCAGGCCTCGCTCGATCGCGCGCGGCTCGACAGCTTCATGGGCGCGATTCGAGCGCAGGAGAACAGCCACCCCGAATATCTGCGCAGCGTTGCGCCGATGCTGGCGCGCAGCCTGTCGATGAAGCTCAACGCAGACTGCCTGGACAAAGTGCTCGAATTGCAGGCGGCCTGCCTGCTCGAACATCGCGAGGCGCTGGTGCTGGCCGATGTCCACAGCTCGTCGCTGACCGAGACACTTGCCGGCGCGCCGGTCGACCTCGCCCTGCAGCTCAGTTCCACCCGTGAAGCCGGGATGGGCTATTATAGCCCCTATATTGGCGTCGTCCGCGACATCGCTCGGGTGTTCGGCGCGTTCAGCAATCCGCAGCTGGATTATCTACCCAGTCTGACCCAGCGCCAGGGCGAGGGGGCGGCGCTGCTGCTAAACGCCGCTCCGTCCTTCGCCAAACCGCGTTCGGTGCTGGTAGCGGGCATGCCGGCGATCGAGGCCAACAGCCCGCCCCGTTTGCGCGCAGCAGTCGACCGTCCGCTTTGCGGAGCCCGTCCGGATCTCCTGCTCCCGGTAGACGGCGCGCCGCTGATCTATGCCACCGATTATCTGCGCGAGGTGAAACTGCGGATCGAAGCGCTGGGCGGCACGGTGGACATTCCGGTCCGCGCGCGGGCCGACAAGGGCGGCTATCTGATCGACGGACCGCTGCCCGCCGGGTTGACGGGTAAACTGACCTCGCGATTGCACGGTCTTTGGGGCTTCGACCCATATGAGGGGCCTGCGTTCAAGCTCGAGTTTCCGGCAACGGGCGAGTGGCGCGTCGCAGGAGAGCCGGCAAGCCTCGTCTCGGGACGAGACAATCCGCTCGAACTTGAGGGGCCATCACCGGCCTGTGTCGTCAGCGCCTCTGTCCGTCGCGGCAATGATTCTGCGGTGCCCGTCGATGCGACTGTCACCGATCAGGGGCGACTGCGGCTGACACTGCCGCTCAAGGACATGCGGCCGGGCCCGCTGACTATCGAACTGCGCCAACTGGGGGCGGTGGAACCGGCCAGTCTGTCGGTTCGGGCCTATGCCCAGGCGAGTCGGCTCGATGGATTGACGATTCATCAGGGTGATCGTTTCGGTACCTTGTCGGGTCAGCGACTCGATCAGGTCGAGCGAGTCTCGCTGGGCGAGCGGGAACTGCAGCCGACGGCGCTGCGCAGGGATGGCGATGTCGACCGGCTCACGATCGCCGCCGAGGAAGGCGGTCCGCTCGAGGACGGCCCCTCGAGAGCGCGGGTGCGCTTGAAGGACGGACGAACCCTGTCGGTATCGGTGGCTTTCGAGGCCGCGCGACCGGGCGTCTCGCTGCTCCACCGGACATTGAAAATGGGACACTCGACCGGTTCGATCGCGCTGACCACGAAAGGCGACCAGCTTCTGCCCGATACGGGCCAGATGGTCTTTTCGGCGCGGCTGAACGAGGGACCCCGTCTGACCGCCAAGGATCGCGTCGAGATCGCGACGATCGACGAGGACACGCATATCGATCTCGTCGCAGGGCCCGATCTTCAGATCCAGGGCAGTGATGTGCTGGTAGCGTCGCTCGATCCGGCCAAGCTGGGGCCCGCCGCCTTCGGTCCGCTACAGTTCCGGGTGGTCCGCGAGAGCGGGGCAAGCGATTGGCAGCCGCTGGCGATCCTCGCTCGGCTTCCCCGGATCATGTCGGTCGACTGCTCAGGGACCGGCCAATGCTTGGTGAAGGGGGAGCGACTCTTTCTGATCCAGTCGATCGGGTCGGGCAAAGCCAACCCGCTGACCATAGCCGAAGGCTTCACCGGAGATACGCTGCGCGTTCCAAAGCCCGTCGGCGACATATGGACGATCCGTCTGCGCGACGCGCCGAGCGAGATCGTCACGCTGGCCGCACGGTCGGCGACAGCCGCCACCGTCAGCAAATGACCCGCTCGCTAAAAGGGCCCCGGCAGCGATGCCGAGGCCCTTTTTGTGGTGACTTCCGATCGGATCAGAAAGCGAAGACGAGACCCGCCATCGGACGGATGCTGTCGAAGTCATAGGTGTCGGCCTGCAGACGGATGCGCGGGCCGGCTTCGCCGAAAACGCCGCCCAGACCGATTTCCTTCGGGCCCACTTCGACGCCCACGCCGTACATCCAGTCCTTCTGGTCGGAAAAACCACGGCGGCCGTTGACCCACTGATAGCCGGCCGAGACGTAGATCAGGCCGCTCTGGCCCGCACGCATTCCGACGCGGCCCTTCACGCCATATTCCCAATCGATGTCCTTGAAGCCCTTGGCGGCATTGCCTTCGACGCCGACGAAGACCGGGCCGAACGGAATGTTGACGCCAGCGACGCCTTCGACGAGCGCGCCGTCCATCTTGCCGCGCGGGCCGACGGTGCCGAATTCGCTGGCGCGATCGAAATTATGATAGCCGCCGAGAATGCCGACATAGGGCTCGATGCTCACGGCCGGTTCGCTGCCGTCGGGCGAGCGGTCCTGAGCGATGGCGGCGGTGCTGAGGGTTGCTGCCAGGGCGGCGGCAATGACTGCGAACTTCATCCAATTTTCTCCAATCGACAGCCCGAAACGCTGGGCATCCCCGACGACGGCCGGGACGGGAGGGAAAACTGGTTGTTGGTGGCAAAAGTTTCCCATGATTTCATCGAAGATCGCGACCGTTGCAAATGTGCAACATGGTAAAGATGCGCGAACCTTTAGGAATTATGAGAAAGAAACAGGTCGGCTTCGTTCCTATGCGGAAACGAAAATTAGGTTCCGTATTTTATTTAGATCATCGATTTGGCAGAAGGCGTGGTGAAGCGTCAAATATCTTCATATCTGTGTAATTATATTTCGTGTAGTTATTGATCGTTCACTTGCCACGACAAGGCGCGGCCGGGGTCCGTTCGAATGATTTCGTCCATCGCAGGCCTGCGCGCCAGTGGTCGGAACGAAGCGCCGGGCTGCCGGTTCACTGCCCCATGGGACAGGAAAAGGCGATTCCGGACGGCATCGAGGAGCGGCACCATCGCCTGCCGGGACCGCTGCGGCGGCCGAAGCTCGCCTCGTTGGTCGTCACGGGTGCGATCCTGCTGGCAGCGATCGCGGGGTTCGCGGGCGGAACGCCCAACCCCAGCCATGTCATTGATAGCCCTGCCGCGCGGCTGGAGGTGACGACGCCTTCGATCCTCCGCAACGGCCTGTTCTACGAGACCCGCATCCATATCGTCCCCCACCGCGCGTTCGACGATCTGGTGCTGGGCGTCGAGCCCAGCCTGTGGCGTGACATGACAGTCAATTCGGCCATTCCTGCAGCAGAAAAGGAGAGTTTCGGCGGCGGGCTGTTTCGCTTCTCCTTCGGTCCGGCCAAAGCCGGTGAGCCGATCGAGCTCAAATTCGACGGGCAGATCAATCCGCCCCTGTTCGGCGGCAACCGGGGCAGGATCGCCCTGTTCGATGGGGAGCGTCCCGTCGCATCGCTGAACCTGGCGACAAGGGTGCTGCCCTGATGGATATCGTGCTGCGCGCCACCGCGATGTTCTTCATCCTCTACGGGCTGCTTCGCCTGCTAGGGAAGCGGGAACTCAGCCAGATGACGCCGTTCGAACTGGTCACGCTGATCGTGCTGGGCGATCTGATCCAGCAGGGCGTGACCCACAATGATTTCAGCCTGACCGGTGCGACGCTGGCGATCGTCACCTTCGCTTTCTGGGGCATCGTCCTTAGTTGGGCGAGCTACTTGTCCCCCCGGGTGGAGAAGCTGTTGGAGGGCGAACCGCGCGTCATCATCCGCCATGGCGAGTTGCTGGCCGACAACCTCCGGCGCGACCGCCTTACCCGGGCGGAAATCGAGAGCGAGATGCGGCTGGCCGGCTATCCCCGGATACGCGACGTCGCCTGGGCGATCCTCGAGACCAACGGCAAGATCAGCTTCATCGGGGCCGATGGCGCATCGGGGGGCGCTCAGGACCGAGACGATCCGGCTCTCTGAAATCGGGTCATAAAAAATTTCGGGTCGGACGGAACCCGGCGCAGCGCCGGGCGTTTGGCCCCCAACCGGTTTATTCCCCCTTCCGGTTTCCCCCTATGCCCGCCGGTTCATCCCGGCGGGCTTCTTTTGCCTGCAGCAACGGCAGAAGGCAGCCGTCAGGCGGCCATGAGTTCCGATACGGCCTTGCCGAGCGCCTTTTCGAGCAATTCGACCCGTTCGCGCACACAGGCGCTGACTTCGCGCGTCAGACGGACACTGGCACGAACATGGGCGATCGAATCGGTCATTTCGCGCACGAGCCCGCCAACCGCGTGCGATTCCCGCCGCGCATGTTCGACGCGCTCGCAGATCGCATCACCTGCAATTTCATGCGCGCGGACGGCGGCGTCAGTGGCGCTGATCGACTGCAGGATGTCCTGCAGATCGGTGTCGATGCTCAGGCTGGCATCGACGCTGCGGTGGACCGATTCGGTAACGGCCTTGAGCCGGTCAGCAATCTGCCCTGCCGAGAGACGGCTATTTTCCGACAGCGTCTTGATCTCGCGCGCGATGACCGAGAATCCGTCATGCGCGCTCTGGCCGTGCGCTGCCACGATCGCCGCGTTGACGGCCAACTGCCGCGTCTTCTTCGTAACGGTCAGGATCGCGTCGGAGGCGGAGCCGATGCCGTCCACATGCGACAATAGCTGTTCGTTGCCGATCGCAGTTTCCGAAGAGTGACGCGCGGCCGAAGCGACCGCGTCGCGGGTGCTCTCCACCTCGCGGCGGATCGACTGGACGGCGTTCGCCATCCCGGCGGAGGCCGTCAGAACCTCGTCGAGTGCGGCAGCGGCATTGGCGCTCTTGGCGCCGACCCAGCCGGCATGGCCTTCCTGAGCCTGGGTCGCGGCCCAGGCGGCGTCGGCCGTCTCGTCGAGTTGTCCCGCAAGGCGAGCCAGATCTTCGACCAGCGCCACCAGATGTGCCTGCAGATCCAGGCCTGTCGAGCGAGCGGCCTGTTTCAGGGCGGCGCCGGAGCGCTCGCGCTCGCGGGCCTCGGCCTGCGCCGCAGCTTCGGCACGGCTGCGCGAAATATCGGCCTCTCGCCGTGCAAGCTCCGCCCGGAGGGCTGCGCTTTCAGCCTCACGCGCCATCGCCTGATATTGTTCATTGCTGGCCGCAAGCTGCGCCTGTTGCCGCCTGATCATCCGTTCGAGCGCCCAGGTAAGACCGGCAATTCCGCTCGCGATCAGGATCAGGATCGGCAGGATTGCCTTCAGGCCGGCGCTGCCGGGGTGCTCGGACGTCCAGGCGATCGATGCCACCGGCTCTTCGCGAAGGTTCTTCAGCGGAAAGGAAGAAGGCGCATCGACGATATCGGTCCGCAGGCCCGTCAATTGATAGCGCTTTGCGAAGGAGGTCATGCCCGACGGCGTCAGTATGTCGATATAGATCAGGTGCCGCAGCGGGCCGCGTGGAAGCGCGACCTTGGCGCTCAGCGGAATAATCGGCATCACGCCGAACACGGCGGGCTGACCCCGGTAATGATCGAAAAAGGAAATGCCGTCCTTGAGACGCGCGGCACTTTTGGCGTCGCGGGGAAGCTGCGCGAGCATCGCCTTCACCGCTGCCGGTGCGGCCTCGGCAAGCGGCGGATCGATCGTTCCGTCCGCGCGCTGCGAGAACAGGGTCCTCCCGCGAGCATCGATCACATAGGCCAGATAATCGCCGCTTATGTTGCTGCGCGCCCAGCTCTGGTCGAGCGCACCATAGAGGTGCAGCGTCGCATCGTCCCAGCGGCCGGTGTTGTAGGCGCCACTCGACTGGACATGCAGCAGGGAAGATACCACGCCGCTGGCGGTAGCGTGGCTGCGCTCGGCAGCGTCGGTATCGAGCCGGGTCACCAGCGCCGCGACGACCACCGCACCACCCAGCAGACTTATGGCAGCAAGCCCGCCCAGCATGGCGCTGCTGTTGCGCGTCCACTGCCGCGACCGGAGGCCCGAAAGCCAGCCCTTGAACATCCTCGCCCAACGCATGGAATCGCCATGGCATGGCAGAGGGAAAGATTGGGTTAATGGGGTATTGTAAGCGGACGGCGAAGTCGGCCTCGCAAGATCACCCGCGCCTCCTCATTGCCCGCTATGGCAGATGCGCCATGGAGCTTCAGAGCGTTCATGAGCCCCGGAGGAGCATTCTGGATATCGGGAAGAAATTGGCGCGCCCGGAACGATTCGAACGTCCGACCCTCAGATTCGTAGTCTGATGCTCTATCCAGCTGAGCTACGGGCGCGCTGTGGGAGGGGCATCTAGTGGGGTAAGGCGTCGGGCGCAACCCCGTTGCGCAGATTTTCTGCGCGGCCTAGACCCGGCGCCATGTTCAGCCCCGCTTTTCGCCGTTTCTCCGTGCCCTCCGGCTCGGCCCTGTTCGCCCTGCTCGCGCTGTCGGCCTGTGCCGATGTGCGCAGCGGCTATCCCTCGCTGGCGCCGCGACCGGTCGAGCGGGAGGTGTTGAAGGCCGATCCCGTGCCCGCTGCCCCCGAATCGATGCCCGCGCCGCTGCCGGCCTCGGCCGATATCGCCGCGATCGTCGCCCGGGCGGAGGCAGCCGATGCCGCATTTCGAGACAGCCTGGCGAAGGAAGGCGCGGAAATCGCGTCCGGACTGCGCAAGGAGGCAGGCAGCGAAGCCTGGGTCGTCGCGCAGCAACGCTACAGCAGCCTCGATTCGTCGCGGGCGACGGTGGCCGATGCGCTTGCCGAGCTCGACCGGCGTCGCGAGGCGGCGGTGACCGCCGGCAATGTCGCGGAGGCCGATGCGATCACCGAGGCGGCGGTGCGCCTGCAGGCGACTTACGATGCCGAGCGCGCGGCGCTCGACGCGCTGATGCCGACCGGAGCCTGATGCCGATGCTGCCACCGCCCCCCGTCGCCGCACAACGGCCGCATGCCTATACGCGGCACGGCCAGACGATCGAGGACCCCTGGTTCTGGCTGAAGGACCAGAAATATCCTGTGATCGACGATCCCGACGTGCTCGCCTATCTCCGCGAGGAGAACGCCTATTTCGACGCCGCGATGCACCCGCACGAGGCGCTGGTCGAGACGCTGTTCGCCGAGATGAAGGCACGGCTGAAAGAAGACGATGCCAGCGTGCCGCAGAAGGACGGCGACTGGCTCTACTGGTGGGCCTTCCGACCCGGCGGCCAATATCGCGTCTGGTATCGCAAGCCTGTTACGGGCGGCGAAGAGCAGATTCTCCTCGACGAGCCGGCCGAAGCCGAGGGCCATGAGTATCTCCGCCTGCAGGTGCTGAGCGTCAGCCCCGACGGGCGGCTTGCCGCCTGGTCGGCCGATCGCAGCGGGGCCGAACGCTTCGAACTGCGCATCCGCGATCTCGCGACGGGAGCCGATATCGAGACGGTCACGACCGTCGCCAATGGCGCGGTGGCGTGGGGCAATGACTCGCGCAGCCTGGTCTATACCGAGGTCAACGACAATTGGCGGACCTATCGCGCGCGGCTCCACCGGCTGGGCAGCGATCCGGCAGAGGATGTCACGCTTTATGAGGAGACCGAGGAGCTCGGCTTCAACGTCGGGGTCGGCAAGACGCAGGACGATCGCTGGATCGTCGTCGCGACCGGCGACAATCAGACGAGCGAGGTGCGTCTCGTTCCCGCCGACGATCCCGCCGGGGCGCCGCTGCTGGTCAGCCCGCGCCGGGTGAAGCGCGAATATTCGGTCGACAGCGCGCATGGGTCGCTGTGGATCCTCACCAATGACGAGCATGTGAACTTCCGTGTCGCGAGGGCCGACCCGGCCGCACCCGGCGACTGGGAGACGGTCGTCGCGGGATCGGACGCGGTCTATATTCGTGGCATCACCGCCTTCGCCCGTCACCTTATGCTGGTCGAAAGGGTCGAGGGCCTCGATCAGATTCGCCTGCGCGCCTATGACGGCAGCGAGCATCGCATCGCCTTTCCGGAGGCGAGCTACACGGTCTCGCCCGGCAGCAACCCCGAATATGATCCGCCCGCCTATCGGCTCGGCTATGCGTCGATGGTCACCCCGCAGACGGTGTACGACTATGATCCGATCGCACAGCAGCTGACGACGCTGAAGGTGCAGGACATCCCGTCGGGCTATGATCCGTCGCTCTACGAAACCGAGCGGCTGATGGTGCCTGCGCGCGACGGGCGCAGCATTCCGGTGTCGGTGCTTTATCGCAAGGGCTTCCCGCGCGACGGATCGGGCAAGCTGTTTCTCTATGCCTATGGCGCGTATGGCCACGCGATTCCTCCGGGCTTCTCGACTGTGCGGCTGTCGCTGGTCGATCGGGGCTGGGCCTATGCCATCGCGCATATCCGGGGTGGCGACGATCTGGGCTATGACTGGTACCTGCAGGGCAAGGCCGAGCAGCGTTGGAACACCTTCCGCGACTTTTCGGACGCCGCGCGCGGCCTGATCGCCGCCGGGCTGACGCAGGCCGGGCGGATCGCGATCAATGGCGGATCGGCGGGTGGCGAGCTGATGGGCGTCGTCGCCAACACCGACCCCGATCTGTGGGGCGCGGTGGTGGCGGACGTGCCCTTCGTCGACGTGCTCAACACGATGCAGGACGAAAGCCTGCCGCTGACGCCGGGCGAATGGCCCGAATGGGGCAACCCGATCACCGATCCGGCGGCGTTCGACCTGATCCGCAGCTACAGCCCCTATGACAATGTCGAGGCGAAAGCCTATCCGCCGATGCTGATCACGGGCGGGCTCAATGATCCGCGCGTGACCTATTGGGAGCCGGCCAAATGGGCGGCGCGGCTGCGCGCGACCAAGACCGACGACAATCTGCTGTTGCTCAAGATCAACATGGGTGCCGGCCATGGCGGCAAGTCGGGTCGCTATGACTCGCTCCGCGAAGATGCCGAAGCCTATGCCTTCGTGCTGACCCAGGTCGGCGGGGCCTAAAGGAAGGCGACCGGAGCGAGAGGGTTCAGGCCGCGTATTTTCGCTGATGCCGAGCGTCATCGACGATGGTCAGCGGCGCAGGTCGCAAACCATCGAGATGACGCTGATGCGCAAGCGCATAGGCGCGTTCGATGTTCCGGGTGAAGGTTTCGGTGTCGAACAGCGGAGTCGTCCGTCGGTTCTGGGATATCTTCTGTTTTACGGCGGCGAGGCGCTGGGGATGCTGAGCCAGCTCGATCGCGAGCCGGGCATAATCTGCCTCGGTCTCGGTAACCAGTTCGGGCATGTCGAGCGCATGCAGCAGGCTGCCCGCGACGCGCGCCGCGAAGCTCTGGCCCAATTTGGTGATGACCGGCACGCCCGCCCACAGCGCATCGCTGGCGGTCGTGTGGGCGTTGCAGTTGAAGCTGTCGAGGAAGATGTCCGCGCAGCCATGGCGGGCAAGATGCTCGGGTAGCGGCACCTTGTCGGAAAAAGCGAGCCGTTCGGGGGCGATACCGCGGGCGGCCGCCTCGCGCTTGAGATTGGCTTCGACCCAGCGATTGTCGCGCAACAGCCATAGAACGCTGCCGTCGACCTGATGAAGGATCTCCATCCAGATGCCGAACTCCGCCGGTCTGATCTTGTAGCTGCTGTTGAAGCTGCAGAAGACGACGCCCTCCGCAGGCAGATCATGATCGGCCCGGGTGGATTGCGACGCCGGCACGACGCGACTGTCGTCATTGATCTGGTAGGAATCGGGGAGCCGGATGATCTGCTCCGAGTAGAAATGGCTGTGGGTTTCGGGGATCACCACGCTGTCGGCGACGAGATAGTCGATGAAGCTCGCGCCGGTCGAACCGGGATAGCCCAGAAAGGCGATCTGGACCGGGGCGGGCCGATGCGCAAAAATTCCGAGCCGCGCTTCCTGGGTGTGCCCTTTCAGATCGACGGCGACGTCGATCTGCCGGTCCTTGGCAAGCTGGGCGATTGCCCGATCGTCCAGTCCGCTGACATCATGAAATGCATCGACGGCCCGCGCCGCGCGCTCGCTGAACCCGTCCTTGATGAAGCCATAGGAAAAGGCATGGATCTCGAACCGCGAGCGATCGTGCCGCTCCAGCAGTTTCGCCATGAGGTGCATCGTCGCATGATTATGAAAATCGGCCGAAAAATAACCGATGCGAATGCGCTCGGCATCGCCTCTTTTCCTGGGAAAGCTGAGGCCTGGTCCATCGACCTTCTGCCGCACCCACGCCTTAGACCGCAGAAGATGTCGTTCCGCATCGTCCTCGATGGCAAGCATCGCAAAGGGTGGAATCGCATCCGGTGCGGTGTGCAGGATCGACAGTGCAGTCCGCTCCTCGGCTTCGTCCCACAGCGCCATCCTCGCCTTCTGGTGAAGCAGATGGGCATAGGCCTCGGCATGATCCGGTTTCAGGGCCACGGCTGTGCGATAGCTGTCGACAGCTTCGTCCAGGCGCCCGAGCATCTGGAGTATATGGCCGAGATTATAGTGGCTCGTCGCATCGTCGGGTCGAAGCGCAGCGACTTTGCTCAAGCTCGCGAGCGCTTCGTCGTACCGGTGCAGCGTCATCAGTACGCCGCCCCGATTGCCATGCGCATCGACATGATCCGGATCCAGCAGCAGCGCTCGATCATAGCTCGAAACGGCCGCTTCGAGGCGATTGAGATCCTGCAGGATCGTCGCGTGATTATAGAGGATCGCGGCTGAATCCGGCTGAAGTTCGACGGCCCGATCGCAGCTTTCCAGCGCTTCGTCGTGCCGTTTCATATCGCGCAGGACAATGCCGCGGTTGGAGTGGGCTTCGGCAAAGCCGGGGTGGATCGCGATGGCGCTGTCGTAGCTCGCCAGAGCCTCGAACAGCAGGCCGAGGCGTCTTTGCGCGTTACCGCGATTGGAATAGGCCGCCGCATAGTCCGGCTTCAGCCGGATCGCGGCATCGTAGCAGGTGATCGCATCTTCCAGATGGTTGAGATCCTGAAGCAGATTGGCCTTGTTATAGTGCAGTTCGGCCGAACGCGGATCGAGCTCGATCGCCCGGTCATAGCCGGCGGCAGCCTCGCGCGTCCGTCCGAGCAGCTTGAGCACCATCGCACGGTTGGAATGGGCTCCCGCCGAATGCGTTGCCACCTTGACGGCCCGGTCGCCGGCCTCAGCAGCCTCTTCCAGCCGGTCTAACCGCAGCAGGGCCACGCAGCGGTTCGTCAGCGCGTCGCCATCCTTCGGGTTCAGGGCGATCGCCTTTCCGTAGCTTGCAAGGGCGTCGTCCCATCGGCCCAGCGCGCCCTGGATGGCCCCGGCCAGATTGTACATGTCTGCCCGCGCGGGATGGAGCGCCAGCATCGCCATGGCGCCATCGAGCGCCTCGGACATGCGATTCTGGTCATAAAGGGACAAAAGTGTCTCCACCGCCTCGGCATAGGGGCGGCCCGTAAAAGGATTGGCCAATTCGGCCAAGCCCTGCTGCGCGCGCTTGTTGGCTGGGAACGCAGCCAGTATCTCGCGATAGATCTTCTCGGCCC